>DASPMF010000197.1:0-24392 GCA_035627155.1 Burkholderiales bacterium
TAGGTGTACGCGCCGCCGAGCATCAGCACCAGCGCGTGCAGGAAGATGCCGACGTAGAGGACGGTGGTGAGCGGGTAGCGCGCATGCGTCGCCCACAGGAGCGGCAGCACCACGATCACCGGCAGCACCTCGAGGAACCAGGTGGTGCGGTCGTGCGGCTTGAGTCCCGAAAGCGCGAGCGCGGCGAGCAGGGCCACCGAGCCCGCGACGAGCCAGCGCGAGCGCTCAGCGGCCAAGAAGCGGCTCCACGTGGTTCGCGGGATGGACCGGGTCGGCGCGCCGGTCCGGCGGGCGGGCGACGAAGGACGCATCGGCCAGGTGGCGCGCATGGGTGCGCTGCGCGAAGCGGTAGTCGTTGCCGGTGAGGGCGATGCCGCCGTTCCAGGTGAGCCCGAAGGGCGTGCGCTCGAATTTGCGCAGCAGCGCGACCAGGCCTTCCGCAGTCCTCACCTCGGGATACTCGTTGCGCGCGATGTGCGCGTCGATGTGCTTCGCGGGATCAGCCAGGAACGCCGGCCAATCGACGAGGTAGGCGCCGGCGCGCGGCGCGATCTTCGCGCGCAGGTCGTCGAGCTCCGCGCCGGGCATATCCCTCGCCAGCGAGACGTAGGTCGTCGCGAAACGATCCGACGGATCGACGATGACGTAGCCCGGCTCCGCGTGCGCGGCGGCCGAGGCGAGCAGGAGCAGCGCCAGCGCGACCGCGTGGATGGTGCCCTTCATGGGATCCCCCTCCGGCGTCCCCCGACGCCTCGGCGGCATCTTAGTCGAAGTGCAGCTGGTAGCGCAGGACCGCGAAGTTGATGCCGGGATTGGGGCGGGCGATGCCGCCGTTGGAGAGGTGCTGGATGCGCACCGAGACGTCGTGGCGCCCGAAGCGCACGCCGGCGCCGAGGTGGTCGCCGAACTGGAACCGGGTGCTGAAGAGCTTGCGCGAGGTGATGCGAAGGTCGGAGAGGAAGTGGAAGCCGATCGCGCCCTCGACGTAGGGCCGCACCGCGCCGGAGGAGCGCTCGTAGCGGAAGACCGGGGTCAGGGAGAGGTCCCAGTAGTCGCGGCCGTTGTTCCACTGGCCGAGCTGGAGGTCCCAGTAGGCGCCGAGATGCCAGCCGCCCGCGTCCCACCAGCGCTTGTCCCACTTCCACTGCAGGCCCAGGCGCCAGAGGTCGGTGTTCTCCTCGCCGCGCCCGGCCTCCAGGGACGCCCCGTCGAGGGCGAGCGCCGGCGGCGCGAAACAGAGGAGGAGGGCAAGGGCCAGGACCGCGCGCATCGCGTACTTCGGTTGCGAACGACCCTATCATTGGGGGTATGGCCCAATACGTGTACACGATGCGCAGGGTGGCGAAGGTGGTGCCCCCCAAGAGGACTATCCTCAAGAACATTTCCCTCAATTTCTTCCCGGGCGCGAAGATCGGCGTGCTCGGCCTGAACGGCTCCGGCAAGTCCTCGCTCCTGAAGATCATGGCGGGCGTGGACGAGAACTACGAAGGCGAGGTGGTGCGCATGCCGAACATCAAGGTCGGCTACCTCGCCCAGGAGCCCGACCTGCCCAAGGGCAGGACGGTGCGGGAGGCGGTCGAGGAATCGCAGGGCGACGTGGCCGCCGCGAAGAAGCGCCTGGACGAGATCTACGCCGCCTACGCCGAGCCCGACGCCGACTTCGACAAGCTCGCCGAGGAGCAGGCGAAGCTCGAGGCGCTGCTGAACGCCGGCGGCGCCGACGAGCTGGAGGTCGCGGCCGACGCGCTGCGCCTGCCGCCCTGGGAGCAGAAGGTGGACGTGCTCTCCGGCGGCGAGAAGCGCCGGGTCGCGCTCTGCCGCCTGCTGCTTTCAAAACCGGATTTGTTGCTCTTGGATGAACCCACCAACCACCTCGACGCGGAAAGCGTGGAGTGGCTCGAGCAGTTCCTGCAGCGCTTCCCCGGCACGGTGGTGGCGGTGACGCACGACCGTTACTTCCTCGACAACGCGGCGGGCTGGATCCTCGAGCTCGACCGCGGCATGGGCATTCCCTGGGAGGGCAACTACTCGAGCTGGCTCGAGCAGAAGGAGAAGCGCCTGCAGGTCGAGGCGAGCCAGGAGCAGGCGCGCATCAAGGCGATGCAGCACGAGCTGGAATGGGTGCGCCAGAACCCCAAGGGCCGCGGCACCAAATCCAAGGCCCGCCTCGCGCGCTTCGAGGAACTGTCCTCGGTGGAGACCCAGGCGAGGAACGAAACGCAGGAGATCTTCATCCCGGTCGCCGAGCGGCTCGGAAACGAAGTCATCGAGCTGAAGAACGTCTCGAAGGGCTACGGCGATCGCCTGCTGATCGACAAGCTCTCGTTCGCCGTCCCGCCGGGCGCCATCGTCGGGATCATCGGCCCGAACGGTGCCGGCAAGTCGACGCTGTTCCGCATGATTACCGGCAAGGAGAAGCCGGATTCCGGGAAGGTCACCATCGGCAAGACGGTCAAGCTGGGCTACGTCGACCAGTCGCGGGAATCGCTGCAGGGCGAGAAGACCGTGTTCGAGGAGATCTCCGGCGGCTCCGATACGATCAGCGTCGGCAAGTTCCAGATGCCCTCGCGCTCCTATCTCGCGCGCTTCAACTTCCGCGGCGCCGACCAGCAGAAGCGGGTGGGCGACCTCTCCGGCGGCGAGCGAGGCCGGCTGCACATGGCGAAGATGCTGATGTCGGGCGCGAACGTGCTCCTCCTCGACGAGCCGTCCAACGACCTCGACGTCGAGACGCTGCGCGCGCTGGAGGAGGCGCTGCTCGAGTTCGCCGGCAGCGTGATGGTGATCTCGCACGACCGCTGGTTCCTCGACCGCATCGCCACCCATATCCTCGCCTTCGAGGGCGAGTCCCAGGTGGTGTTCTTCCCCGGCAACTACCAGGAGTACGAGGCCGACAAGAAGAAGCGCCTGGGCGAAGAGGCCGCCAGGCCGCACCGCATCAAGTACAAGGCGCTCAAGTAGCCGTGGCGCGAAGCAGGGCCGCGCATTCCTCGGCGGGCAGGGGTTTGCTGAAGAAGTAACCCTGCATCTCGTCGCACAGGTGCTCGCGCAGGTACGTCTGCTGGGCTTCCGTTTCCACGCCTTCGGCGACGACGGTCAGGCTCAACGTGCGGCCCATGGCGATGATCGCATCGGTGATCGCCCGGTCCTCGGCATCCCGCGGGATCTCGCGGATGAAGGAGCGGTCCACCTTGAGGGTGTCGATCGGAAACCGCTTGAGCTGGGCGAGCGAGGAGTAGCCGGTGCCGAAGTCGTCGATGGCGAGCCGCACGCCCAGGCGCTTGATCGCCCCGAGCAGCTCGACCGCGCGGCCGGCGTCGTGCATGACCATCCCCTCGGTGATCTCGAGCTCGAGGAGCGCGGGCGCCATGCCGGTGTCGCGCAGCGCCGCCTCGATGTCGGCGAGGAGATCCGGATCGGTGAACTGGCGCGGCGAGAGGTTGACCGCCATGCACACCGGTCGGAGCCCCTGGCGCTGCCACGCGGCGTTCTGGGCGCAGGCGGTCTGCAACACCCATTTGCCGATCGGTATGATGAGCCCGGTCTCCTCGGCGACCGGGATGAACTGGGCCGGGGCGATGGCACCCAGCTCGGCGCTCGTCCAGCGCAGCAGCGCCTCGACCCCGGTGATGGCGCCGCTCTGCAGGTCTTTCTTCGCCTGGTAGTGCAGCGCGAGCTCGCCGCGCTCGAGCGCGCGACGCAAGTGCGTTTCCACGGCCATTTTCTCGAGGGACGGCGTGGTCATGCCGCGCGAGTAGGCCTGGTAGGTATTCTTGCCTTCCTGCTTCGCGAGGTACATCGCCATGTCGGCATGCTTCATCAGCGACGGCTCGTCCTGCGCGTCGTCGGGGAACCGGCAGATGCCCACGCTGGCCGTGACGCGGCAATCCTGACCGGCGATCTCGACCGGGCGGATGGCGGCGGCGAGCAGCTTGCGTGCGACCGCGGACCCCTGGCCGGGCTCATCGGTCTCGTGCGCGAGGACCACGAACTCGTCGCCCCCCAGGCGCGCGACGATGTCGCTCGAACGCAGCGCCGCCCGGAAACGCACCGACATCTCGCGCAGCAGCGTGTCGCCGGCGGCGTGGCCGAGCGTATCGTTGATGAACTTGAAGCGGTCGAGGTCGATGAACAGCACGGAGAAGCGCCGCCCGTAGCGACGCGCCGTCTCGACTTCGCGCTCGACGAGGTCCTTGAAAAGCGTGCGGTTCGGCAGGCCGGTCAACGCGTCGTGCGTGGCGAGGTACTGCGCCCGGGCCTCGGCGGCCTTGCGTTCACGCTCGTGCTCGAAGTGGTCGAGCGCGAACGCGATGTTGTCCGCCATCCGCGACAGCAGGCCGACGATGCCCTCGTCGAAGGCGCGCCGCTCCGCCGAGTAGAACAGCAGCACGCCCGCCACGCAGCCGGCGCGCAGCAGCGGCAGCGCCGCGCCGGCGCGGATCCCGGCCGCCCTTGCTTCGGCGTGCCAGGGCTGCAGCCGGCGGTCCGCGAGGTAGTCGTTGCTGATGCTCGGTTGACCGCTGCGAAACGCCGTGCCCACCAGCCCGCCACCTTCGGGTGTATCCGCGTCCACGGAGATGCGCGCGCCGCGCAGTGCCTTCTCCGCGGCGCCGCTGACCGCAACGATCTTCACGGCCCCCCGCTCCCCGGGCAGCAGGACGGCGGTATTGATGAAGCGGCCGCCATGCACCGCGCCGTCGCATACCCTCTGGTACAGCTCCTCCGGAGACTTGCTGCGCATGATCGCTTCGTTCGTCGCGCTGAGGGCGGCGTACATCCGGCTATGCCGTACTGCCGCCTGCTCTGCCAGCTTGCGCTGCGTGATCTCCCGCGCGCTCGCGACCAGGAGCCAGCGCTCGCCCACGCGAATGGCGCGCCGCTGCACCTCGAACCAGCCGCGCTCGCCGTCCTTCGAGACGATGTACTCGTTCGATACCGGTTCGCCGACCCTGTCCCGCGCCTGGGCGTAGATGCCTTCCAGCTGCTCGCGGGTTATGCGCTCGGCGTCCCACGGCTGCATGCGCAGGTGCTCCTCGCGCGTGCACTTCTCGAACCGGCAGGCGGTCTGGTTCACATAGAGGAAACGCATCGCCTCCATGTCGACCAGGTAGAACAGGTCGGGCGACGCATCCATCGCCGCCTGGATCTGGGCCAGCGCCTCGTCCGGCGCCGGCGCGGCCTGCGGAAGGAGGGGGGCGTCGCTCACGACGCCTGCCTTGCCGACAGCTGCTCCATGGAAAGCAGCTCCTCGCGGGTGTAGCCGAGCTTTTCGCACGCCGTTTCGTTGACGTCGACGTAGCGCATGGTGGCGCGATCGACCAGGATGATCATGTCGGCGGGCTTTCTCATGGCGTGCATCCTAGGCCTCGTCGGCCCCCGGGGACATCGGGGAAATCCGGACTGCGGCACTAGGGGAAGGCCCTAGAATTTCCCCATGGATCGCGAGCAGATCGTCCGCCGGCTGCTGGATGAACGGGTCGTTCCCGTGCTGCGGCTGGAAACCGGGGCGCTGACGGAGCGGGCGGTGCGCTGCCTGGCTGACGTGGGTTTTCGCTGCATCGAGATCACCCTGACGGTTCCCGGTGCCCTCCCGCTCATCCGTTCTCTTTCCACGGAGAAGGAGCTCGTAATCGGCGCGGGAACGGTCCTCGACGCCGTCACCGGGGAGGCGTGCATCCAAGCCGGGGCGCGGTTCGTCGTCTCGCCCTACGTGTGCCGGGATCTTGCGAAGGTGGCCCACGACGCCGGGCGGGCAGCGCTCGTCGGCGCCTTCACGCCGACCGAGGTCATGGCGGCCCACCGGGAAGGCGCCGATCTCGTCAAGGTGTTCCCCGCTTCGAGCGGCGGGCCCGCGCACATCCGCCATCTCCATTCGGTCTTCCCGCATATCCGGCTCTGCCCGACCGGCGGCGTCTCGCTCGAGAACTTCCAGGAATTCCTGGACGCCGGCGCTTCGCTCGTCGGCGTCGGCAACGCCATCGTGCCGCTCGCGGAGCTGCAGAACGGCGAACTCGACGCCGTCCGGGCGCACGCCGCGCGCTACAAGGGACGCTTCTACACATGAGCTTCGACATCGTCTCCATTGGCGAGCCGATGATCGAGTTCAACCAGACGAACCGCGGGGAGCCGGCGTATCTGCAGGGCTTCGGGGGCGACACGTCCAACACGGCGATCGCCGCGGCGCGGCAGGGCGCCAAGGTGGCCTACTACACGCGCTTGGGCGAGGACGCGTTCGGCGACCTGCTGCTCAAGCTCTGGGCCGAGGAAGGGGTGGATGCCTCGCATGTAGAACGCGACGCCGCCGCGTTCACGGGCGTGTACTTCGTGCAGCACGGCCCGCAGGGCCATGTGTTCCATTACCTTCGCGCCGGCTCGGCGGCGAGCCGCATGCAGGCGGTTCCCGAAGCATTGCTCGGCGGCGCCCGCTACGTGCACGCGTCGGGCATCAGCCTCGCGGTCGCCGGTCCGGCCGTCGCGCAAGCCCTCCGGCGGGCGAAGCAGGCCGGCGCAAGGATCTCCTTCGATTCCAACCTTCGCCTCAAGCTCTGGCCGCTCGAGCGCGCAACGCCGGCGATCGCCGAGGCGGCGGCCCTGTCGGACTACTTCTTCCCGAGCCTCGAGGACGCGCGCGCGCTCAGCGGCCTCGACGACGCGGAAGCCATGCTGGACTGGGCGCACCGGCTCGGCGCGAAGAACGTGTTCCTGAAGCTCGGCGCCGGCGGGGTGATCGCGAGCGACGGCTCGAGGCGGGTGGCGATCAAGGGCAAGAATGTCCGAAGCGTCGATGCTACCGGAGCCGGGGACTGCTTCTGCGGCGCTGCGCTCGCGCGCCTGGCGGCGGGCGACGACGTGTTTGCCGCCGCGCGATACGCCAATGCCGCGGCCGCGCTTTCGACCACCGGCTACGGCGCGGTGGCGCCGATTCCGCGCACGGCCCTAGTGATGCAGCAGCTTGCGGCGGAAGACCTTCACGCCTGAGGGCAGGAGCTTCGCGAGCGCGGCGCCGCCGAGGAACGCGGCGCCGAGGATGATCTGCGGCAGGTGGCGCCTGACGCCGGAAGGCCGCCGCACCCGGACGAGGTCGCCCGGCGCCGGATCGTTCGCCGCGGGCGCCATTGGAATCTCCTCCGCGGCCTGCCGGCTCACGCGCGAGCCGTAGCGGTTCGCGTACACCCACGTGAACTCGGCGCCGAAGAGGAAGATCTGCGCGGAGTAGTAGACCCAGATCATCATCAAAGCGAGCGAGCTGAACAGGCCGAAGGCGGAGGCGACGTCGCTTTTCCCGAGGTACAGGCCGATCCCCCATTTGCCGACGGCGAAAAGCAGCGAGGTGACCGCGGCGCCCACCCACACGTCGCGCCACGGGATGTGCGTGCTCGGCATGAACTTGTAGATCACTGCGAACGCGACGGTGAGCAGGCCGAAGCTCATCACCAGGTCGAACACGTGGGCGACGGCCTCCCAGGCGCCGAACAGGCCGCCGGACCACTTGCCGAGCGTCGCCAGCACGGCGCTGAAGACGAGCGAGATGATGAGCAGGAAGGCGATGGCGAGCACCATGCCGAAGGTCAGGAGGCGCTGCCGGATCCAGAGCCAGATCGCATTGCCTTTCGGTTTCTCGGACGCCGGCACGCGCCAGATGCGGTCCAGCGCGCCCTGCAGCTCGGCGAGCACCGTGGTCGCGCCGACGAAGAGGACGAGGAGGCTCGCGATGCCGGCGATGCTGCTCACTTCCGGCTCCTTGGCATGCTGGAGCATCTCGTCCACCGCCTTGGCCGCGTCTTCGCCCATGAGCGAGGCGAGCTGGCCGAAGATCGCCCCTTGCACCTGGTCTGCGCCGAACACGAAGCCCGCCACGGTGATCACGATGACGAGGAGCGGCGCGAGCGAGAAGACCGAGTAGTAGGAGATGGCGGCGCCCATGCTGGGCGCCCGGTCCTCCGACCACGAACCGCCGGCTTCCTTGAGCAGCGACAGGAACTGCTTCGGCTTCACGTGTCCGCTACAGCAAACTGCGTTCCCGCTACTTCGGCGCCTTCTGCTCCTCCAGCCGGTCGGTCGCCGGCGGCGGGGTGCGGGAGAGGGCGGCCATTTCTTCGCGCAGCGCCGGCCCGAGGTCCAGCTTCACCGAGTCGAGCGAAGCCTTGAGCTGCTCGGCGCTGCGGGCGCCGATGATCGGCGCCGTGACCGCCGGGTGAGAGCCGACCCAGGCGACCGCGGCGCTCACCGGATGCCAGCCCTTCTGCTTGCAGAAGGCGGCGAACTTCGCCGCGACCTCGTGCATCCATTCCTCGCCGTAGCGCGCCGCGTACTGCTTGTTGTCCGCGATGCGGCCGCTGGCGCCGGGCTGCGCGAACTTGCCGGAAAGGAGACCGCCGCCGGCCGGACTATAGGGGAACACCGCGACCCCGTTCGCCTCGGCCATGGGCAGGATCTCCACCTCGGCTTGGCGCTTCACCAGGTTGTACATCGGCTGCAGCGCCTGCAGCCGCGCCCAGCCCATGCGCTCCTGGATGCCGAGCGCCTTCTCGACCTGCCACGCGGCGTAGTTGCTGACCGCCGGATAGACCACCTTGCCCGAGCGCACCAGGTCTTCCAGGCCGCGCATCTGCTCCTCGATCGGCGTACGCACGTCGAACTGGTGGAGGTAGAGGATGTCGACGCGGTCGGTCTGCAGGCGCTTGAGGCTCGCCTCGATGGCGCGCGTGACGTGCCGGCGCGAAGTGCCGCGCGCGTTCACGTCCTCGCTCACCGGGTTGAAGCACTTGGTGGCGATGACCAGGTTCTCCCGCTCCCCCTGCATCAGCCGGCCGAGGATCTGCTCGGATTGGGTCTTCGCGTACTGGTCGGCGGTGTCGAAGAAGTTGATGCCCGCGTCGCGGCAGGCCTTGTACATCCTCGCCGACTCCGCCTCGTCCGCATCCCCGCCGAAGGACATGGTCCCGAAGCAAAGCTGCGACACCTGCACGCCGGTTCTTCCCAATGGACGGTATTTCATGTGGCCTTTCTCACCCTTTCCCTGACTAGATTGATGTTCTGGCGCAGCGCGTACAGCTCGTCCGTATACGAGAGGGGCACGATGATCCGGGCCGCGCGCGACTCGAGGCTGTCGAGCTCCCCGAGCAGCTCCGCCGCGGGCGCCCTGCGCTTGTCGTGGCGGTCCTCGATCTGGCGCAGCTGCCGGTACCAGCGGAAGACGCGCGAGCGCACCCGGAACTGGTAGAGCGGCGGCAGGATCCGCGACAGCGGGATCAGGATGGCGATGATCGAGAAGAGGGCGACCCACATCCGGTCGACCAGGTTCGCGAGCCAGAACGGCATGTAGCGCTGCAGCAGCGGCGGGCCGGTGCGGTAGAAGCGCTCGGCTTCCTTGGCGACCGGCAGCTCGGTGTTCTGCGGCGTGGGAAACTGCCCCGCCTCGACGATCCAGCCCGGCCCGCTGTGGATGCGGCTCGCCGCCTGCACGAAGAGCTGCACCAGAGCCGGATGCGTGCTCTCGCGCGCCACCAGCGACGTGGTGGAGGCGATCATCGGCACGTCGCGCGGCGGCACGTCGCGCGGGATGTCGGCGACCCCGCGCGGCAGCACGACCGGCGTCATGAAGCGGTAACGCCGCGAGTACGCCTCAGCCTGCTGGATCTCGAAGAGGCGCACGCCGGGGGTCTGCAGCAGCATCTGCACGATCGGCGACTCCGGGGCGGAAACGAGCGCCATGGCGTCGATCTGGCCGGCGAGGAGGGCGACCACGGCTTCGGTGTCGCCCAGGTTCGAGCGCTCGACGTCCTCGCGGTCCATCAGGTTGGCGGCGAGGACGCGGTTCAGCATGCCGGGGGCGCCGCTGCCGCGCGCGCCGGCGTTCACCTTCCAGCCGCGCAATTCCGTGAGCTGCGTGAGCACGCCGTCCTTGCGGATCGCCTTGGCCTTGTCGATGCGGTAGAAGAGCCACAGCGGCTCGACGAACACGCTGCCGAGCGACATGAGCGGCGCGCCCTTGGCCGCTTCCTCCTGCGCGCGCTGCGACTCTGTCGAGCCGCCCTGCACGAAGGCGAGCTGCGCGTCGGTCTTCTCGTCGTGGAGCAGGCGCAGGTTCTCGCGCGAGCCATTGGTCGGGCGGAGGATGACCTGGATGCCGAAGCGCTTGAGCTCCTCCTCGTAGCGCGCGCCGAACGCGGCGTAGGCGCTCGTCTCGGGGCCGGTGGCGAGGACCACGCGCTTGGGCGGCGCCGGGTCGAGGAGGAAGTACGCGCCGACCAGCGCCGCGACGCCGATCAGGACGAACGGTCCCCAGGTCAGCAGCACTTCGCGAATCTGCAGCAGGGTTTCGCGAAGGATGCGCGCCATGGGGCGCAGAGTCTAGCCTACCTGCGCGGCTGGCCCCAGTGGGGGACGATGGGCTGGCGCTGCGACTCGGGCACGTTGTGGTACTGGCGGTACTTCTGCGCCTGTTCCTGCTGCATCCGCACCGCCGGCGAAGGCGGGCCGTTCGGATGCCGGTCGGCGCGGCGGTCACGGTCGTGGCCGCGGTGAGGATGGCCGGGGTGGCGGTGAGGATGGTGGCGATGCGGCTTGTCGACGATCACGGCGTGCGGGACGACGACGACCGGCGGCTGCACCACGATGTATTGCGCCGGCACGCTGGCCCGCTGCCTGAGGACCTGGATCGCGGCGACGAGCTCGTTGCGCTGCCCGGCATACGCCTGCCCGAGGTCGTGAATCCACTGCGGGTTGCGCGACATGTGCGCGACGAGGTCCGGCCAGGGGGCGAGCGTGCGCGGCGCGTCGTGCGGCGCAAGCGACGCATCGAGGACCGTCCAGACCACCGCGTCCGGATGCATCGCCACCGGCGCGGCGAGCACCTCGAGCTCGGAGGTGTGAAAGAGGCGCGCGTTCGCGTTGACCGAGACGGCGAGGAGGGCGATGACGAGCCAGCGCATGGCGAAAGCGTAGCGCGGCGCGCGGCCGGAAGGTGTAACGAGATGTACGGGCATGGAAACTGCACTTCGGGGCTGCATGAAGACGCTGCTCGCGGTGCTCCTTCTCTTCGCCATCTCGGAGTACTCGGCGGCGCAGCCGATCCGCGGCACGTCGGAGCGCCAAGCCGAGGCGAAGAAGCCCGACCTCACCGAAGGCGGCGGCAACTCCTCCGTCGGCGCGACGAAGCCGGAGCTGCCGGCGGATCGCAAGGCGCGCTTCGACGCCCTCGACCTCGACGACGACGGCCGCGTGTCCCTCGCCGAAGCGGCGGGACACGAGGAAGTGGTGCGCCACTTCGACCGCGCCGATCGCAACAAGGACGGACGGCTTACGCTCAAGGAGTACGAGAACCTCGGCAAGCGCGCCGCGGCGAAGAGCGAGAAGGAGCGTCGTCGCAACGCGGCGACAGGCCGGACGGCGCGTACCAAGAAGTCAACCTCGGGCACGGGTTCTGCGTCTATGCAATAGCATGACCCATGACTGACCCTAAAGGAGATCGCATGAACCTCAAGACCGTACTTGCCGCGATGATCGCGGCTGCATTCGCCACGGGCACCGCCATCGCGGCCGACAAGCCGGGCGACGCCAGGAACTCGGACGGCAAGATTTCGAAGAAGGAAGCCTCGAACGCGTCCCGCTCGGACGACTCCGGCTTCGCCCGCATGGACAAGAACAAGGACGGCTACATCTCCAAGACGGAGGGGACCGGCAACAAGGAGCTGTCCGGCAACTTCGCCAAGTGGGACATGAACAACGACGGCAAGCTGAACCGCGCCGAGTACCTCGCCGCGATGGCGAAGTCCGACGCGAGCACCGCCGCGAACAAGGTCACGGGCAAGGACGACAAGGCCTCCACCGGCGCCTCGTCGAAGCCGAAGAAGCAGAACTAGGCCCTCAGTTAGACCTTCACCGCTTCCTCGACACGGGCCCTCACGGGCCCGTTTCTTTTTGCGTCGTGCGCGGCGACGATCGCCTTCACCGGGAGGTGGTCCGATGCCTGGGCTGCGAGCGGCGAGCGGTGCACCCCGAAGGCGAGCAGCGCATGGCGCGGCCGCACCCACACGCGGTCCAGGGCGAAGAGCGGCCAGCGCGCGGGAAACGAGCGCTCCGAGGGCGAGTGGCCGAGCAGGGCGTGCAGCCAGCGCAGCGGGCGCCCGAGCGGCAGCCATTCGTTGATGTCGCCGAGCACGAGCACCCGCTTGTCGAGCGGCGACTTCTTCACCATCTCGAGGATCTTTCCCACCTGGTAACGGCGCTCGACCGGCTTCAGGCCGAGGTGCGTGACGATCACGCGCACCGCGTCGCCGTTGACCTCGAGCTCAACGTCGAGGGCGCTGCGCGGCTCGCAGCCCGTCCAGCCGTATTCGTGGTGGCGCACCTCGAGCACCCGCCGGCGCGTGAGGAGGGCGTTGCCGACATGGCGGTCGTGCCACATGTGGGGCGCGCCCTCGATGAGCTGCAGGCCGGTGCGCTCCGCGAGGATGCCGGCGTGGTGCACTTCCTGGAGCCCGATCGTGTCGCAGCCGGTCTCCCCGATCACTTCGGCGACGCGCGCCGGGTCGCTGCGCCGGTCCGAGCCGACGCAGCCGTGCACGTTGTACGAGGCGATCCGGAGGCAGTCCGGGCCGAGGCGGGCGTCCAGCGCGCGCCAGTTAGCGAGGCTCGTGGCCGAGGCTGCCACGGCCGCCCGCGGGCGCCATGCGGCGCGCCATCTTCGAGAACCACCGCTTGACGAGCACCATGCCCACGCCGAGGAGCGCGAGGCAGCCGCCGACCACCCACCAGTTGAACTCGCCGCCCGAGAGCGCGGTTTCGATCTGGTCGCCGAACACGGTGGTGGCGAGGGTGCCGGGCAGCAGGCCGATCGCCGTGCCGAGCGCCAGGTGCCAGAGCTTGATGCCCACCGCCCCCGCGACCACGCCTTCGACGAAGAACGGCGCGAGCGGCACGAGGCGCAGCAGCGTCATGGCGAGCAGGCCATGGCGCTTCAGCACTTCCACCATCTGGTCGAGGTGCGGCCCCGCGAGACGGCGCACCGTGTCGCGGCGCATGCGCTTGCCCGCGTAGTAGGTGACGACGGCGGAGAACACGATCCCGAGGAGCGAATAGACGAACCCCATCCAGGGGCCGAAGGCGATCACCGCCGCGAGGGTGATGAGCGGGCGCGGGAACATCACGAAGCAGGCCGGCGTGTACGCCAGCATGACGGCGAACGGCGCCCAGGGACGGCTGCCGAACGCCTTTGCCCACTCGATCACCTTCTCCGCCGTGATCGCCTCGGCAAGCGGGGTAAAGCGCCAGGCCGCCGTGAGCGCGAGCACCACGACGGCGATGAGAGCGAGCTTGCCCCATGCCGGCCGCTCGCGTCCGGGCTCCGCCGCCTCCGCGGCCCGCTCGATGCGCAGGAAATCGAGCGAGATGGGCTCGTCCGGGTCCGCCACCGCCACCACGTTGACGAGCGCGTCGGGATACTGCGGCAGCTCGTCGAGCGCGTGCAGCGAGCGGCCGTCGGTCCGGAGCGCCGCGATCGCCTTGTGCATCAGGCCGTGCTCGCGGATCTTGCGCTGCACCGCCTCGAGAGGCACGTCGAGGTGCTCGGCGAGCAGCCGGTCGCGGAAGCCGCCGATGACCTCGGCGATGCGGGACTCGCCGCGCGCCTCGATCACCACGTCGCACTCGGTGTCGATGCTCATCGAGCGGTTGCACAGGTTCGCGGAGCCGATCCGCAGGATCCGGTCGTCCACGATCATCAGCTTGGAGTGCACGTCGAGGCAGCAGCTCGCCGCGAGGCCCGGGATGTGCGGCGTATAGACGTGGAAACGGCCGTGCGGGTCGTTCTCGCGCAGGCGGGCGATGAGCCGGGCCCGCAGCACGTGCATCGTCGCTTCCTCGAGCCAGCCGTGGCTCAGCTTGCGCAGCACCAGCACGATCTCCGGCCCGTCGGGTTCGGCGAGGCGCTCCTCGAGCGCCGCGGCGATGCGCGGCGAGGTGAAGTACTGGTTCTCGATGTAGAGGCTGTGCCGGGCGGCGCGGATCATGTCGAGGTACAGGCGCTCGACCTCCTTCACGCCCGGCTCCTCGCCGCGCGGCGGGGCGGTGCGCGCGATGCCGACGTCCACCGCGGTGAGGTCGGCCTCCAGCGACGAAGGCCACGGGTCGCCGTCGGCATCGAGCTTCGCCGGCGGGCTGCGCAGGCGCGTTCCGGTGGCGTTCAGCCAGCGCTCGCGCGCGATGGCGGCGAGCGCGCGCGCCGCGTCGCCGTCGACCGCGACCATGAGGTCGTGGAACGGCGGATACGGCTTGCCCTCGGCGGTGCGGCGTTCGTCGTCCGGCAGGTGCTCCGGAGAATCCCAGCGCCGCACCGTGAGGTCGATGCCGCCGGCGAACGCGATCCGGTCGTCGATGACCACGATCTTCTGGTGCTGGCAGCCGGCGACCGGGTGCGTGTCGTCGTAGCGCAGGTGCACGCGCCGGTGCGGCTTCCAGCCGAAGCCGTACAGCGGCGGCAGCTCGCGGTCGGTGCCGAACACCATCGGGTAGTCCCAGTTGAGGACGTTGATGTGCAGGCCGCGGCGGCGGCGCGCCAGGTAGTTGAGGAACTCGCCGAGGATTGCCGGCGGGCCCGCCGCATCCACCGGGTCGAAGTGCAGGCGCGTCTGGCTGTTGAAGTCCCAGGCGAGGATGGTGATGGACCGGCGCGCGCGCAGCGCCGCCTGGTAGAAGGCCTTGAAGTAGGCGTCCGCGTCGATGAGCAGCGCGACGCGCTCCGCGCGCGCCACGGCGCAGCAGTTGTAGCCGAGCCTGAGGAGCGTGCGCTGCCGCGGCGGGGCTTCGCGCGCGTAGCCTTCGCGCACGCGGTTCAAGTAGACCACCCGCCCCATCGCGCGCTAGCGGCGCCCCTGCATCTGCACGGCGATCGACGGTGCGCCGTTGCGCGAGCCGGCGCCGGGACCGACCGCGGCGCCGCCCGGCACGATGGTCGGGCTGTTGCTGGTTCCTACGAACGGGCTGGCGCTGGTGTGGAAGAAGGGACTGAAGCTCGTGCCGAAGCCCGAGATCGCGGTCTGCACGGTGCCGCGGCCTTCCAGCACGCCGCGTACCGCGACGGGGCCGCCCGCGCCGGCCACCGTTCCGCCGAGGAGCGCCGCCTGGATCTGCTGCGGCGTGGGGTTCACGATGCCCTGCGAGGCGAGGAGCTGGTTCGCGAACTGCAGCGCCTGCGACGCCTCGAAGGCGCTCATCGGCCCGCCCGGCGCGCGGAAGGTGGCGCTCAGTGGCGCGCCGTTCGCGCTCGTTCCGGTGAGGGTGATCGGCGCGCCGGTGGTGAGGCCGTTCAGCAGCGCCTGCACGGTCGGGTTCACGCCGGGCGTGCCGGCGAGGCCGGAGACCTGGCGCTGCACCTGCATGGCAGCCGGGTTGATCGTCCCGGTGAGCGTCCCGGGGACGAGCGCGTTCCCGACCGGCGTGGCGAGCGTGCCGCCGGTGAGGGCCACGCCGATCTGTTCGGGCGTGGGCAGCGCGATGCCGCGCACGATGAGCGCCTGGCGCGTCTGCTCGAGGACCTGCGCCGCCACCTGGGGCGTCATGCCGGCCGGCGGGTTCAGGGTGACCACCTGCGTGATCCCGTCGGGCGTGGTGGCCGTCATCACCAGCGGCTGGCCGAGGACGAGTCCCGCGGCGAGCGCCTGCAGGTTGGCCGGCGAGCCGGCGAACGCGGCGAGCTGCGGCGCAAGCGCAAGGACCTGCTGCGCGGCCAGCTGGGCCGGCGTGGGTGCGACGGTTTGTGCCCCGGCAGCGAAGGCGAAGGAAAGCAGGAAGAGGGCGGTGAACGTCCGGATTCGGGTCATTGTCGGCTCCTTGACCCCTTCCGGAGCAAAGGGAATGCCCGCCCGGGTGGCCCGCTCAGCGCAGCAGGCCGCGCCTTCGCGCCTCGATCATGCCCCAGCCGCCCAGCATGCCGCCCAGGTGGGCGAAGTGCGCGACGCCGGCGTTGGTCTGGGTGACGCCGAAGAAGAGCTCGACCACCGCGAACACGACGACGAGCGTGCGCGCCGACATCGGGATCGGCGGGATGAGGAGCATCACGCGCCGGTGCGGGAAGTACCAGCCGAAGGCGAGCAGCACGCCGTAGAGGCCGCCGGAGGCGCCGACCGCGGGCACCGCCGGCCCGCCCATCACGCCGGTCATCGCGAGGTGCGTCAGCGCGGCGGCGAGCACCGCGGCGAGGTAGTAGAACAGGAAGAACCGCGAGCCGAAGAGCCGCTCGATCTCCGGGCCGAACATGTACAGCCCGAGCATGTTGAAGAACAGGTGCGCGAGGCTGCCGTGCAGGAAGGCGTAGGTCACCAGCTGCCAGAAGGCGAACTCGCGCCCGGGCCAGAGGCCGAAGTGCTCGACCAGCCCCATGCCGCCGGACATCTGCAGCATGAAGACCGCGACGTTCACGCCGAGCAGCGCGAGGGTGACCGGCGGCATCAGAGGATCATCTGCGTCTGGATGGTGAGCGAAAGGAGCTTGCCGGACTCGTCCGTGACGCGGGTCTGCCAGACGTGGGTGCGCCGGCCCTTGTGCAGCGGCGTCGCTTCGGCGCGCACCCTGCCGGCCTTCGCCGCGGCGAAGAAGTTGGTCTTCGATTCCGCCGTCGCGGTCTTCGCTCCGCTCATCAGGGTGCCCACCGCGCCCACCGTATCAGCAAGCGCCATCAGCGTTCCACCGTGGATGGATCCGCCGAGCGTACACACCTCCTCGCGGATCTCGATCTCCGCCACGACGCGCTCGGGCGTGGTCTCGAGGAAGCGCATGCCGAGGTGGCGCGCAAGGCCGAGGTTCAGGTCGATGTCCATGTTCGCTCCCTTCAGTCGTCGAGCTCGGGATAGTGCCTGAAGATGCCCATCCGGTTGAATGGAATGCGGCGCGGCGAGGCGAGGTAGGCCTTCACGTTCTCCCGCCGCAGAACCGCGTCGTGCACCTCGACAAGGCCTGGATGCCTGCGCTCGAGCCGCGCCATCGCGTTGGGGAACGCGTAGCGCAGGCCCTCGACCATCTGGAAGAGCGACAGGTGCACGTAGCCGAAGCGCTTCTGCGGCCGGGCGAAGAACTTCATGTACTTCGGCAGCCGCTCGCGGCGGAACTCCGCCGCACGGCGGCGCGCTTCCTTCTTCTGGTCCTCGTAGTAGAGGTGCGCCGCAACGGGGTGGTGGGTGTCGTGCACTTCGGCGAGCCAGTCGGCGATGGTGAGCTGCTGCTGCAGGAGCGCCGCGCGCGCCGGCTCGCTTCGCGGCGCGAGGCCGAGGCGCGGCGCGAGCCAGTGCAGGATGTTCGGGGTCTGGAAGAGCACGAGCTTTCCCGCCTTGAGGGCGGGCGGCGCGAAGGCCCCGCCGGGGCCGAGCAACCGCATCATCCTCGCCTCGCCGCCTCGGCCGCGCGCCACGTCCATGTAGCGCGCCCCGGCGTCCTCGAGCGCGAGGCGCACGAACTCTCCGCGGCCCTGGATCTGCGGCCAGTAGTACAGCTCATAGGTCATCCGGACTCCCCTTGCTGCGACGCTTCTGGAATGGAGTTTGCAAGTATCGCCCGATGGCGGCGCGGCAAGAAACCCTGTGCTGCCCGGTCTGCAGCCTCCTCCAGCAGGTCGAGCCGATCGGGCCGAGAAGCGTCGCGGAGTGCCCGCGCTGCGGCGCCGTCCTGCGCGAGTGGAAGGCGGCCAGCGTCGCGCCCACCGCGGCGCTCGCGCTGGCCGCGCTGATCCTCTACCTGCCGGCGAACCTCTATCCGATCCTGCGCATGGAGCGCTACGGGCTCTATACGGAGACGACGGTGTGGGGCGGGGTGGTGCAGCTTGCCAACGCCGGCTACTGGTTCGTCGCGGCGATCGTCTTCCTGGCAAGCATGGTGGTGCCGCTCGTCAAGCTGCTCGGCCTGTTCGTGCTCGTGAGCAGCGCCGAGCTGCGCAGCTCGCGCTGGCGGCGCGCCCGCACGCGGCTCTACCGGTTCATCGACGTGGTCGGGCCCTGGGCGATGCTCGACGTCTTTCTCGTCGCGGTGCTGATCGCGCTGGTGCGCCTGGGCGCGATCGCGAGCGTCATTCCGGGCCCGGGACTCGCTGCGTTTACCGCGGTGGTCGTGCTGACGATGCTCGCCTCGGCGCTCTTCGATCCGCGCTTCCTGTGGCGCTCGCGCGAATGGGAAGCGAGCCTGCGCCGCCAGCCGGAGGCCGGCACGTGACCGGCGAGGAGCTTCCCCGCGCGCGGGTGCGGCGTCGCCGCCCCTGGCTGCAGCTCATCTGGATCGTGCCGCTCATCGCCGCCGGCCTTGCGGCGTGGCTCGTCTACGAGCGGCTCTCGCGCTACGGGCCGGAAGTCACGATCCAGTTCCGGGACGGCGGCGGCCTGCGCGTCGGCCAGACGCCGGTGAAGTACCGCGGCGTGCAGGTCGGCGTGGTCACGGGAATGGCGCTCAGCGAGGATCGCGAGCACGTCATCGTCAAGGCGCGGCTGGAACGCTCCGCGGAGCTCCTGGCGAGCAGCGGCACGCAGTTCTGGATCGTGCGGCCGCAGGTGGGCTGGGGCAACGTGACCGGGCTGGGAACCGTGATCAGCGGACCGGAGATCCAGGCGCAGGCCGGCGGCGGCAGCGAGCCCCGCACGCACTTCACAGGCCTCGAGCGAGCCCCCGCGCCGCCGGGGCTGCGCGTCGTCCTGAAGGGCGAGCGGCCGGTCTCGCTTCGCCCGGGCTCGCCCGTCTACTACCGCGGCGTCGAGGTCGGCGCAGTGCAGGACGTCCGGCTTTCCTCCAACGCGACCGCGGCCGACGTGCACATCGTCGTGCTGCAGCGGTATGCACCGCTCGTGCGCACCGGCTCGGCGTTCTGGAACGTGAGCGGCATCAGCGTCAGCGGCGGGCTGCTGAAGGGGATCGAGCTGGAGCTGGAGTCGGTGCGCTCGCTCGTCACCGGCGGCATCGAGTTCGCGAGCCCGGAGAAGTCGCCGCCTGCGAAGGCCGGCACCGTCTTCTTCCTCCACGACTCGCCGCGAAAGGAATGGCTGTCCTGGAACGCACGCATCGCAATCGGAAAGGAGTCACCATGAATCGCCTAGCACCCCTCGCCATCATCGCCGCGCAGGTCGCCGCGCTCGTCGCCGCGCTGCCCGCCCGGGCCGAGCCCTACAACGATCCGCAGCGCGCGCAGGCGGCGTGGATCCAGGCGGAGCAGCAGCGCCGCCTGGACCGCGCCGCCGAGCAGTGCCGCGTGAACCGTGGCACGGACTGCTCCACGCCCGAGGGGCTGAACGAATGGCTGCTGAACGACCGCAGCCGCGCCGAGGCGGTGCTCGACCGCGTGGCGCCGATCACGGTCGCGCCGCCGCTGGTCGTCGGCGGCGGGTCCGCGTCAACCGGCGCGTCCGCGCCGCCGGCGATCCAGACCCAACCTTCGCCTGGAGAGCAGAGCCCGCGGGAGCCGCGCCCCGAGGTACGCCGCTAGAACTTGATTGCGCGCTGCACCGCGGGGCGCGCGGCGATTTCGGCAGACCAGCGCTCGAGATGGTCGAAGCCCTTGCAGGCCTCGGCCAGCGTACCCTTGGCGCGCCAGTAGCCGGCGAAGAGGGAGAAGTCGGCGAGGGTGACTTCGTCGCCGGCGGCGTATTTCTGCCCGGCGAGCCGCTCGTCCCAGACCTTCAGGTAGCTCTTGAAGCGCCCCGTGAACATGTCGGCGGTCGGCATGTGCGGCTCCTTCGAGCGCACGATGCCGAACACCGTGCCGAGCGTCGGCGTGATGTCGGTCGAGGCGCTCATCAGCGCCTGCCAGAACGCGGCGCGCTTCGCGCCATCCTTCGGCATGAACTTGCCCGACTTTTCCCCGGCGTAGACGAGGATCGCGGTGGACTGGGAGAGCGTGATGCCGCCGTCCACGATGACCGGGATCTGGCCGTTCGGGTTCAGCGCGAGGAACTGCGGGGTCTTGTTCTCGCCCTTGGCGAGGTCGACGAAGTTCAGCTTGTAGGGCAGCCCGCATTCCTCCAGCGCGATGCGCGCGCGCATCCCGTTGGAGGTGCCGGCGGCGTAGAGCTCGATCATCTTTTCTTCCTTTTCTAGGCGGGTTCGAGGAGTCCGGGACCTTCTGCCTTGGAGCTGTTCACCAGCCGGCGGACCGGATGGAACGCCAGGGCGTTCCAGTCGCATTGTGCCTTTCCGGATTCCAGCCAGTCATTCTCCGATTCGAAAGGAAGGGCGACCGGCATGCGATGGTGCACGTCGGCGAGCGGTCCGCAGGCCTCGGTGCTGAGCACCGCGCAGGTGAGCTGGCCGTCGCGGAACGAAAGGAGGCCCGCCAGCGCGGCGATGCGGCCGTCGGCCCGGCTGAAGTAGTAGGGCTGCTTGTCGGACTCGCGCCACTCGTACCAGCCGAGCGCGGGCATGAGGCAGCGCCAGCGCTGCAGCGCGTCGCGCCACATCGGCTTTGCCGCGGCTTCCTCGATACGGGCGTTGTGGTTGAAGCGCGGCGGCCGGGGCTGGCTCCACCAGTGCGGCACGAGGCCCCAGCGCGCGGAGGCGAGGACGAGATGGCCGGCCTTGTCCTTCCTCAGGATGGGAACGTCGGCGGCGGGCGCGACGTTGAAGCGGCGCTCGAAGCCCGCCCCGGTCGGGGCGAGCTTCCATTGGCGCTCGATGGCGGCCGTGTCGGGCGCGACGTAGCGTCCGCACATGGGTTGACCGCGCGGGAGAACTGCGCCGGCCGGCGTGCTGCGCTAGCGGTCGTCCCCGCTGCGCGGGATGTGGATGTCCGGCAGGTCGTGGTGCGACACGCCGGCGTTCGGGGCGGAGAACCCCTTGTCCACCGGCGTCGCCGGCTTGCTGCCCTTCTTCGGGCGGCCGGGACGGCTGGTGACGTAGAAGATCTTGAGCGGCGGGACCACGGGCGGCTTCTCGAGATAGCGGCAGTCGGCCTCGCTCGGCATGCTGGCGAGCGCGCCGAGGCGCTGCTTGCCGAGGAACACGGTGTAGCGAAGCATGTGGGCGGAGTGCGGGATCGGCTGGGCGACGACAAGGTACTTGCCGATATTGAAGCGCTTGGTCTCGAGTCTCGGATTCACTAAGTTGTCCCGGGTCTGGTGAAGGGGAAACAGGGTCCGCGCGGGTACTTTCGCGGGGCTGGCCTGAGTGGGATGAACGCCCGCGATTATCTCACGAAGCGGGCTCCAAGTCTCTGCCCGAACGGCCTTTTTTGCCTTTCGAGGCGGTGTTTCACCCATTCGACTACAGCTTCCGGCTGCCGGGCGCGATAGAAGGGCGCGACCGGCGCGGTGAAACTGCGGAAAAGGAGGCCCCCATGGCCAATCACGTGTACAAGACCATCGAACTCACCGGGTCATCGCCCGACGGCGTCGAGGCGGCGATCCGCAACGCCCTGGCGAAGGCGGCATCCTCGCTGCACAACCTGCGCTGGTTCCAGGTCACCGAGACGCGCGGCGAGATCGACGGCGGCAAGGTGGCCCACTGGCAGGTGACGATGAAGGTCGGCTTTACCCTCGACTGATCACTTCTTCGCCCAGGAGTCCCGCAGCGTCACGGTCCGGTTGAAGCCGCCGCCGTCGGCGACGAAGTAGCCGTGGCGCTCGAACTGGAAGGATTCCCCGTCCTTCGCGTTCGCCAGAGCGGGCTCGAGGCTGGCGCGGATCGTGACCTTGGAGCCGGGGTTGAGGTGCTCGATGCCTTCCGGGTGCGGCGTCGAGTACAGGCGGTCGTAGAGGCGCACTTCGGCGGCGTGCGCGTGCCGCGCGCTCACCCAGTGGATGTTTCCCTTCACCTTGTACTGGTCGGCGCCCGGCGTGCCGGACTTGGAATCCTCGTGCACGGTGCAATGCACGGCGCCGTCCTTCATGCCGATGCAGCGCACGACGAAGCCGTAGCGCAGGCGGACCTGGCTCCCGGGCGAGAGCCTGAAGTAGCCTTTGGGCGGAGCTTCCTGGTAGTCGTCGCGCTCGATCCACAGCTCGCGCGAGAAGGGCACCTGGCGCTTGCCCCATTCGGGCTTCTGCGGATGGTTCGGCACCTCGCACAGCTCTTCCTTGCCCTCGGGATAGTTCTCGACCACGAGCTTCAGCGGATCGAGCACGGCCATGCGGCGCGGCGCGGATTCGTTCAGCGTCTCGCGCATGCAGTCCTCGAGGATCGCGAACTCGATCATCTGGTTCGCCTTCGAGACGCCGATGCGCTCGGCGAAGAGCCGGAAGCCCTCCGGGGTGTAGCCGCGCCGGCGCGCGCCCGCGAGGGTCGGCATGCGCGGGTCGTCCCAGCCGTCGACGTGCTTCTCCTCCACGAGCTGGATGAGCTTCCTCTTCGAAAGCTGCACGTAGGTGAGGTTCATGCGCGCGAACTCGATCTGCTTCGGCAGGAAGCGCTTCTCGAAGAAGCCCGCCTCGGCCAGCCGGTCGTTGAACCATTCGTAGAGCGGGCGATGGTCCTCGAACTCGAGCGTGCACAGCGAGTGCGAGATGCGCTCGATCGCGTCCGACACGCCGTGTGCCCAGTCGTACGTGGGATAGATGCACCAGGCGTTGCCGGTGCGGTGGTGGCGGGCGTGGCGGATCCGGTACATCACCGGGTCGCGCAGGTTGATGTTGGGCGAGGCCATGTCGATCTTCGCGCGCAGCACCGCGGCGCCGTCGGGCAGCGATCCGCCCTTCATCGCGCGCAGGAGGTCGAGGTTCTCCTCCACGCCGCGCGTGCGGAAGGGCGAATCCCTGCCCGGCTCGGTGAGCGTGCCGCGGTTCTGCCGCATCTCGTCCGCGCTCTGCGAGTCGACGTACGCGTGGCCGCGCCGGACGAGGTCCTCGGCGAACTCGTACAGCTTGCCGAAGTAGTCCGAGGCGAAGTACTCGTGCTGCTTCCAGTCGAAGCCGAGCCACCTCACCATCTCCTTGATGGAGTCGACGTACTCCTGCTCTTCCTTCGTCGGGTTGGTGTCGTCGAAACGGAGGTGGCAGGCGCCGCCGTACTGCTGCGCGATGCCGAAGTTCAGGCAAATGGACTTGGCGTGCCCGAAGTGCAGGTAGCCGTTGGGCTCGGGCGGGAAGCGGGTGCGGATCCCCGGGTACTTGCCCGCGGCGAGGTCCGCCTCGACGATCTGGCGGACGAAGTTGCTTGCGGAGGGGAACCCGGGCTTGTTCACCGCCGCATTTTACAGGCGGGCGGATAGTCGCCGCGGCGCAGCCCCCCTGCGAGGGCCTGCAACATTCTTCCCGACAGTCGCATCGGTGCATCGCGACGCGAGCGGCACTCTTATTGCACGTAACGCGCAGCGCATACGTTACGACCCATGGCCGTCCGACTCCTGCCCCGAACCCTTCCCGAGCTCTACGCGCACGCGATCGTCCTCGAGCGCGACGCGACGAAGCGCTTCCAGGTCTTCGCCCACTGCATGCGGGAGGCGGGGTTCGAGCACCTTGCGGAGGAGTTCGATGCCATCGGCAAGGAGGAGCGCGAGCAGTACGAGCTCCTCGCCGAAGGCACGAAGAACGCCAACCTCCCGCAGGTCACTCCGTGGGAGTACGCCTGGCACTACATGGGTCCCGCCGGCGACGTCGTGGACGCGCCCACCAGCACGCGCGACGTGCTGAAGCTCGCCATCTCGGCGGAGCGGCGCACGCAGAACTTCTACGCCGACGTGGCGGAGAACGTCGAGGACGACGCCGTGAGCGCGTTCGCGGCCGAGATGGCCGCCGACGAGAGCCGCCATGTCGAGCGCCTCGAACGACTCCTCGCCCGCGAGCCCGAGCCCTCGCTCATCGAGGACGAGGACGCGGGCGAAGTGCTGCCCGTCCGCTAGGTTTTCACCTCCCACTCGCCGTTGCCCTTGCGGCAGGCCACGCGTTTGACGGGCTCGGAGCGGCCACGGGCGCCGCTCTTCGCCGCGACGGTGGTGAACTCCCGGCACGCGAGCGAGCCGTCCTTGAAGTTGCGCGTGGGCGTGAGGGTATAGCGCACGCCGGTCTGCGCGTTGGTCCAGGTCACCGCCTTGCGTTCTGCCGCGAGCTCGAGAGCGTGGCCCATGCAGCCGCGGTCGCCGGCGTCGATCTCCGCGCCGATCTTGGAGCCGATGACCGCGCCGAGGACCGTGCCGACGACGATGGCGACCGGCCGGTTCTCGTCCTTTCCGACCTGCGACCCGATGACGCCGCCGACCGCGCCGCCAAGCACCGCGCCGACCGCCGCGGTGTTGCACTTGCCCTCTAGCACGCCGTAGTCCTTCTCCCACTTCTTGCCGGTATAGCCCACGTAGTTGGGGTCGTTCTTCTTTCGCCAGCCGTGCGCCTTGGCGTGCGCCGGCGGCTCCGCAGGCGACGGTAACGGAAGGATGCTGAAGGCCGCGGCCGCGGCGACGACGACGTGTAGTTTTTTCATTGCGGCTCCCTTGTTGC
>DASPMF010000198.1:0-15822 GCA_035627155.1 Burkholderiales bacterium
CTCTCCCGCAGCACGCAGTCCGCATCCGCCTGCCGGTAGCGTGTTTTCGCCGTATGCAGGGACGGAACGGCCGGGGCCGTGCCGGCGACCCAGCTGGCATCCGCGGCATGGAGCGAGCTCCTGCGGAGCAGCGGATGATCATGCCCCTGCACCACCATGAGCTCGTTGCTGGCGAGGCGCTTCTCGGCGACGTACCACGCATCGCCTTTCGCGCCGGCCCTGCCGCCAATGCCGATGCCCTTGCGCTGGCCGATGGTGTAGAAGGCGAGGCCCAAGTGCTCGCCGAGCCGGCGCCCGGCCTCATCGACGATCGGTCCCGGGGCCTTCGGCAGGTAGCGGTTCAGGAACTCGCGGAAAGGCCGCTCGCCGATGAAGCAGATTCCGGTCGAGTCCTTCTTACCGTGGTTCGGAAGGCCGGCTTCCCGGGCGATGCGCCGCACTTCCGACTTCTTCAGCTCGCCGACCGGAAAGAGCACCCGCGAAAGCTGCGCCTGCGTGAGCCGGTGCAGGAAATAGCTCTGGTCCTTGCCGGCATCCACCCCCTTCAGCAGCCGGTAGCGGCCTCGCCGATCCACGCGCGCGTAATGCCCGGTGGCGATCTTTTCCGCGCCGAGCCGCATCGCGTGGTCGAGGAACGCCTTGAACTTGATCTCGGCGTTGCACAGCACGTCGGGATTGGGGGTGCGCCCGGCCGAGTACTCGCGCAGGAAGTCCGCGAAGACGCGGTCCTTGTACTCGGCGGCGAAATTCACCGCCTCCAGGTCGATGCCGATGACGTCCGCCGCGGCCGCCGCGTCGATGAGGTCCTGGCGCGTCGAGCAGTACTCGTCGTCGTCATCGTCCTCCCAGTTCTTCATGAAGAGGCCCGTGACCTCGTGGCCGGCCCGCTTGAGGAGAAGCGCGGCGACCGAGGAATCCACGCCGCCCGACATGCCTACGACGACCTTCATGGGAACGCCGCGGAGAAAAGATCCAGCGGGTACGCCTTTCCGGCGACGTAGTCCTCGACACAGGCCTGGACGAGGGGCGAGCGGTGCAGTGCGGCGCGCCCCTTCAGCTCCTCGAGCGACAGCCAGTGCGTGGCGACGATCTCCTTGTCGAGCTTGCGGTCCTCGAGGCCGTCGAGCCGGCCGGAAAAGCAGAATCGCAGGAAGGTGACGTCCTTTGCCGCGTAGTGCCATCGGTACAAGCCGACCAGCGCGGCCGGCGTGAAGCGGTGCGCCGTTTCCTCGAGCACCTCCCGCGCACAGGCGGCGACCAGCGACTCGCCGGGATCGAGATGGCCCGCGGGTTGATTGAGCACGCGGCGGCCCTCGGAGATTTCCTCCACGAACAGGAACCTGCCGTCGCGCTCGATGACCGCCGCCACGGTCACCGACGGTCTCCACACAGCCATCGCCGCTACGCCGCCCTGCGCGTGTTCTTCCGGATGAAGTCCGCCATGCGCGCCACGCCCGCCTCGATCGCCTGCTTCGATGCAGCGTAGGAGAAGCGCACGTGCTGCCCCTCGCCCGGTACCCGTGCGCCGAAATGGATGTCGGCGAGCACGGCCACGCCGGCCTCGTTGAGCAGGCGCTTGCGGAATTCCTCGGAGTCCTGCGCGCCGATCATGCGGCACGCTTCGGTCACGTTGGGCCACGCGTAGAACGCGCCGCCGGGCACCCGGCACTTCACGCCGGGCACGTCGTTCAGCAGCCGCACGATCAGGTCGCGCCGCTCGAGGAAGCTTTTCTTCATCGCTTCGGCGGCATCCTGCGGACCGTTGATGGCCTCGACCGCGGCCCACTGGCTGATCTGCGACGCACACGAGTCCGTGTTGGTGATCCAGCGCGTGAAGACCGGCGCCAGGACCGGATTCGCGGTGAAGCCGATCCGCCAGCCCGTCATGGCCCAGGTCTTGGACGCCCCGTCCGAAATGATCGTGCGCTCGTACATGCCCGGCACTTGGGCGATCGAGAAGAACTCGCCGGCGTAAGCCAGGCGCGAATAGATCTCGTCTGCGTACACCCAGACCTGCGGGTGCTTTTGCAGGATCCGGCCGATTTCGACCAGCTCTTCGCGCGAAAGCGAACCGCCCGTCGGGTTGTGGGGATAGTTGAGGATCAGCAGCTTCGTTCTCGGGTTGAGCGCCCTTTCCAGGTCGGCAAGGTCGAAAGCGAAGTCCCGGGATTCGTGCAGGTGGATTGGCACCGGCCGCGCGCCGTGCGCGAGGATCTGCGACTCGTAGATCGGAAACCCCGGATTCGGGTAGATCACCTCGTCCCCGGCGCCGTGGTCGGTGGTCGAAAGGATCGCGTAGGCGATGAAGGGCTTTGCGCCGGCCCCGACCACCACGTCCTCGGCGCGGATCGGCAGGCCGCCGCGCATGCCGCCCAGGTAGCGGGCCGCCGCCTCGCGCAGCTCATCGATGCCCGCCGAAGGCGTGTAGCCGTGCTTGCCGCCGCGGATGGCGCGGATCGCGGCTTCCTGCACGTGCTCCGGCGCGGGGAAGTCCGGCTGGCCGATACAGAAGCTGATGACGTCCTTGCCCTGGCGCTGGAGCGCGTTGACTTCGGCAAGCACGACGAACGCGTTTTCGGTCCCGAGGGCTGCGGAGCGGCGGCTGAGCTGTGTCATGGCGTTCCGGATCGGCGGTCTGGATTGCAAAGGGCGCCTATTTTATCCGGGGTAACATCTCGCCCCGCATGCTCGTCAACTGCGTCGTCTACAAGGAAGGCCGCCGGCTCGCCGACATCGAGAAGCACCAGATCAGCGAGTACCTCCAGCAGCCCGGCGTCTTCATCTGGGTCGGCCTGAAGGACCCCAGCGACGAGGAAGTGCTGGAGATGCAGGAGGAGTTCGACCTGCACGAGCTCGCCGCCGAGGACGCGCGGCACGGGCACCAGCGGCCGAAGATCGAGGAATACGGCAACGGCCTGTTCGTCGTGCTGAACACCATCGAGCTCGCGCCGACGGACGAGCTGAAGGTCGGCGAAGTCGACATCTTCGTCGGTCCGAACTACATCCTGTCCATCCGCCACCGGAGCGACCGCGGCTTCCAGGACGTGCGCTCCCGCGCCGAGCGGGAGCCGGAGCTGCTGCGCCATGGATCCGGCTTCGTCCTCTACGCGCTGATGGACACGATCGTCGACCGCTATTTCCCCGTGCTCGACGCCATCGAGACCGACCTCGAGCACGCGGAGGACCAGCTCTTTTCCGCCGGCTCGCCGCGCGCCAACATCGAGCAGCTCTACTACGTCAAGCGCGAGCTGATGCAGCTCAAGCACATCGCAGGGCCGGCGCTCGAGACGAGCAACAAGCTCTTTGGCGGGCGCGTGCCGCAACCGTGCGCGGGGTTGGGAGACTACTTCCGCGACGTATACGACCACCTGCTGCGCCTCAACCAGCAGATCGACACGCTGCGCGACACCGTGAACACGGCGATCCAGGTCGCGCTGGCGATGATCTCGCTCGACGACAACCAGGTGACGAAGCGCCTTGCGGCGTACGCCGCGCTGGTCGCGGTACCGACGATGATCGCCGGGGTCTACGGCATGAACTTCGAGCACATGCCGGAGCTGCAATGGCGCTTCGGCTATCCGCTTGCGATCGGCGTCATGGCCGCGATCGACACGGTGCTCTTCATCCGCTTCCGCAAGGCCGGCTGGCTCTAGAACCGCAGCTCCGCCCGGACCGCGTCCCAGGGCACGGCGATCTTGCCTTCGGCGCGCTCAAGGAGACCCGCATTCAGGAGCGCCGCCACGTCGGTGTGCACGTTCTTGTAGTCGCGGCCGAGCCGGCGCGCGAGCTCGTACACCGAGCAGGCGCCGCCCTGGCGCAGGGCCTTCAGGAGATCCCAGCGCGCCGGCGAGAGCGCGCGCGTCAGCGCCGGCAGGTCTTCCAGCGATAGGACGCGCCACGGCTTCACCGGCTCCTTCGCCGCGACGCGGTTCCACGCGGCCTCGAAGCGGTCGAGCGCGTCGGCGGGCGGCGCCACGCGGATTTCGAGCACCTTAGGCAAGCTGGCCGCCGAGCGCGCGGACGTCCTGCTCGAAGTCGTAGCGCAGCTGTTCCACCGAGCGGAAGCGATACGGCTGGCGACGGCCGCGAACGGTGCGCAGGTCGTTCTCGTACAGCACCGCATCGCCCCACGCGAGGCGGTAGCGCAGGTCCTCGTGCACTTCGACGTCGAGCCGCATGCCGCCGAACAGGCAGCGCTCCGAGAAGACCAGCATATATGGCTTATATCACCATATACCGAACCTGTAAAATTGCCCGGATGCAGGATTTCTTCAGCCTCTACTCGCACGGCTTCGCCCGCGTGGCGGTCGCGACGCCGGCCGTGCGAGTCGGTGATCCTCGCTTCAACGTGGAGTCGACGCTGGAGCTCGCCCAGGCGGCGGCCCGGCGCAAGGCCGTGCTCGCCGTGTTTCCCGAGCTGGGCCTCTCGGCCTACAGCTGCGAAGACCTTTTCCACCAGCAGGCGCTCATCGACGCTTGCGCGGAGGCGCTGCGGGCGCTGCTCGCGCGCACGCGTAACCTGCCGGTCGCGCTCCTCGTCGGGTTGCCCGTCGCCGTGGACGGCCTCCTTTACAACTGCGCCGCCCTTTGCTGCCGCGGCAGGCTGGTGGGGGTCGTGCCCAAGACCTACCTGCCGAACTACCGCGAGTTCTACGAGGGTCGGCAGTTCACGCCCGGCGATACGGCGGCAGCGACCGAGGTCGTCCTGGCCGGGCAGCGCGCGCCCTTCGGCGCGGCGCAGATCTTCCAGCCGCGCGGTCTGCCAGGACTCGCGCTGCACGTGGAGATCTGCGAGGATCTGTGGGTTCCGGTGCCGCCTTCCTCCTTCGCATGCCTCGCGGGCGCCACGGTCGTCGGCAACCTCTCCGCCTCCAACGTGGTGATCGGCAAGGCCGGGTATCGCCGGCAGCTGGTCGCCAACCAGTCGGCGCGCTGCATGGCGGCCTATCTCTACAGCGCCTCCGGCCAAGGCGAATCGACCACCGATCTCGCCTGGGACGGGCACGCGCTCATCGCCGAGAACGGCAACATCGCGGCCGAATCCGGGCGCTTCGCCGACGCGCCGCAGCTCGTCACCGCGGACATCGACCTGGACCGCCTGCTCGCCGACCGGATGCGGCAGAACACGTTCGCGGATGCGGCGCGCCGCCACCGCGAGGAAGCGCGCAGGTTCCGCGTCGTCCAGTTCGACCTCGAGGCGCCGCGCGGCCGGATCCTGCTGGAGCGGAAGATCGAACGCTTTCCGTACGCGCCGGACGATCCGGCGACGCGGGGCGCCCGCTGCGAGGAGGTCTACCGGATCCAGGTGCAGGGCCTGGTCACCCGCATGCGCTACACCGGGACGAAGAAGCTAGTGATCGGCGTGTCAGGCGGCCTCGATTCGACCCAGGCGCTCATCGTCTGCGCCAAGGCGATGGACGAGCTCAAGCTGCCGCGCGCCAACATCCTCGCCTACACCATGCCGGGCTTCGCCACCTCGACGCGCACGAAGAACCAGGCTTGGCAGCTCATGCGCGCCATCGGGGCGAGCGCCGAGGAGATCGACATCCGCCCGTCGTGCATGCAGATGCTGCGCGACCTCGGCCATCCGTACGCCCGGGGCAAGAAGGTGTACGACGTGACGTTCGAGAACGTGCAGGCGGGAGAGCGCACGAGCCACCTCTTCCGGCTCGCCAACATGAACGGCGGCTTCGTGGTCGGAACCGGCGACTTGTCGGAGCTCGCGCTCGGCTGGGCGACGTACGGGGTGGGCGACCACATGTCGCACTACAACGTGAACGCCAGCGTTCCCAAGACCCTGATCCGGTACCTGATCGCGTGGGTCGCCGAGTCCGAGGAGTTCGGCGACGACGTGAAGCGGGCGCTGCAGCGCGTGCTCGACACCGAGATCAGCCCGGAGCTCGTGCCCGGGAAGCAGAGCACGGAAGCCGCCGTGGGCCCGTACGAGCTGCAGGACTTCAACCTTTACTACGTGCTGCGCTTCGGCTACGCGCCGACGAAGGTGGCCTTCCTCGCGCTCAACGCCTGGGGCGCGAAATACCGGCTGCGCGAGATCAAGAAGTGGCTCGGCGTGTTCCTCCGGCGCTTCTTCCAGAACCAGTACAAGCGCAGCGCGGTGCCCAACGCGCCGAAGGTGGGGAGCGGCGGCTCGCTTTCGCCGCGCGGCGACTGGCGGGCGCCCTCCGACGCGCGGGCCGACGCGTGGCTGGAAAACCTGAAGGAAGTGCCGGAAAAGTAGGCGCTACTTGAGGGCGGCGGCCGCGAGCTTCTGCACTGCGAAGCCTTCGCAGTTGTCGCCGCAGCCGTACTGCCGCCCGGCTTCGAGCGCGCGCTTGTAGTACGTCGCGGAGGCCTCGGTCAGGCCGAGGCCCTTCGCCGACTCGCCCAGCATGAAATAGGAGAGATCCGAGAGGTAGCCGACCTGCATGACAGAGACGGCGAGGTCGCGCCAGCGCTTCTGCGCATGCAGCTTCTTCCAGTCGGCCTTCCGGTTGCCGTACGAAAAAGCGCACTGCACGCGGCAGTCGAACACCGCCTTGCCGGACTTGAAGCGATCGAACGGTTCGGCGAGGAACGTCATCGTCTCGGCTTCGCTCGCCACCTTCGCGGCGTACGCCTCGCGCGTCATTTCGCCGGGTTTGCTCACCGTGCGCTCGTTCAGGCCCTCCTTCGCCGACAGGAAGGACGGCGCCGCGTCGGCCTTGCCGGCCTTGGCCGCGGCGTAGAGCGGCTCGACCTTCACGGCAAGGTCCTTCAGCCGCGCGGCCCGGTTCTCGGGCGACGGATGGGTGGAGAGGAACTCCGGAGGGTTGCCGCCGCCGATCTTGCCCATCTTCTCCCAAAGGGTGACCGCCGCCTTCGGGTCGTAGCCGGCGCGCGCGGCGAGCTCGATCCCGATCTGGTCCGCCTCGAGTTCGCTTTCGCGGCTGTTCGGCAGCTGGATCGCCACCGCCGCCGCCGTTTCCATCAGCGCGGCGGTGTCCTGCCGCGCACCCAGGGCGATGGCCGCGATGGTCGTGCCGATGCTCGTGCTGTAGGCGACCGACATCCGCTCGCGCGTATGGCTGGCCAGGGCATGGCCGATCTCGTGCCCCATCACCGCCGCGATTTCGTCGTCCGTCGCCTTCAGCTTCTCCCACATGCCGGAATAGATGGCCATCTTGCCGCCGGCCATGCAGAAGGCGTTCACCGTCTTAGGATCGTTGATGACCTGCACCTCCCATTTCCAGCTTGCCGAGTCGGGGCGGAAGCGCACGGCCTGGGCGATGAGGCGATCGGTGATCTCGCGCACGCGCTTCACGCGATCGGAGTCCGCCTCGATCTGCTTCTTCTTGCCCAGGCCGCCCATCATCTGCGCGTAGGCGGTGTAGGAGCTCGAGATGGCGGCGTTCTCCGACACCAGCATCAGCTGGTTGCGGCCGGTGATCGTGTTCGTCGCGCACGCGGAAACCAGCAGCGAAACCGCCAGGGCGCCGAAGGTCTTTCTCATGGCGCGCATTTTAAGGCGCGTACCGCCCAGCCGAGCCCCCGCAGATGTAACGGACTGTTACTACGCGGCCTTGCGCAGCTCCGCCGGCTCCACGCCGAGCGCGGCCTTCAGCGCGTCCTCGACCCGCTCCAGCAGGACGAACTGCAGCCGGTCACGCGCCTCCTTCGGCACGTCCTCCAGGTCCTTCTCGTTGCGCCGCGGCAGCATCACGGTCGTGATGCCGGCGCGCAGGGCGGCGAGCGTCTTTTCCTTCACGCCGCCGATCGGCAGCACGAGCCCGCGCAGCGAGATCTCGCCGGTCATGGCGATGTCGGAGCGCACCGGCTTGCCGGACAGCAGCGAGACCAAGGCAAGGAACATCGCGACGCCGGCGCTCGGGCCGTCCTTCGGCGTGGCGCCGGCGGGGACGTGGATGTGGATGTCGTGCTTGTCCAGCACTCCGTCGAGGTATCCCTTGGCCAGCGTGAGCGCGGCCTGCGCGGATTCCTTCATCACGTCGCCGAGCTGGCCGGTCAGGATCAGCTTGCCGGTGCCGGGCACCTTCGAAGCCTCGATGAAAAGGATGTCGCCGCCGACGGACGTCCAGGCGAGTCCGGTGGCGACGCCCGGCACCGCGGTGCGCTGCGCCACCTCGTTCTCGAACCGCCGCGCCCCCAGGATGCCGTGCAGGTCGGCCGGCTCCACCAGGATCTTCCCCGACGCGCCCTCGGCGATGCGCATCGCGACATTGCGCAGCACCGAGCCGACCTCGCGCTCGAGGTTGCGCACGCCCGCTTCGCGGGTGTAGTCGCGGATGATGGTGCGCACCGCCTCGTCGGAGATCGCCACGTTCTCGATCTTCGGGTCCGCGCTCTTCAAGCCGTTCGCTTCCAGCTGCCGCGGCACGAGGTAGCGCTTCGCGATCTCGAGCTTCTCCTCCTCGGTATAGCCGGGAAGCTGGATGATCTCCATGCGGTCGCGCAGCGGGCCCGGGATCGTGTCGAGCATGTTCGCGGTCGTGATGAACATCACCTTCGACAGGTCGTAGTCCACCGCGAGGTAGTTGTCGCGGAAGCGCGCGTTCTGCTCCGGATCGAGCACTTCGAGCAGGGCGCTCGACGGGTCCCCGTGGAAGCCGCCCTGGCCGAGCTTGTCGATCTCGTCGAACATCAGCACCGGGTTGCGCGACTCGGCGCGGCGGATCGCCTGGATCACGTTGCCGGGCAGAGCGCCGATGTAGGTGCGCCGGTGGCCGCGGATTTCCGCCTCGTCGTGCACGCCGCCGAGCGCGATGCGCTGGAACTTGCGCCCCGTCGCCCGCGCGATCGACTGGCCGAGCGAGGTCTTGCCCACCCCGGGCGGGCCGACGAAGCACAGGATCGGCGCCTTGCCCTTCGGGTTCAGCTTGCGCACGGCGAGGTGCTCGAGGATGCGGCGCTTGATCTTCTCGAGGCCGTAGTGGTCCTCGTCGAGGATGCGCCGCGCCTCCGCGATGTCGATCTCCTTCTCGGGCTCGTCCCGCCATGGAAGCTCCGCCAGCCACTCGAGGTAGGTGCGCAGCATCGACCCCTCCGCGCTGCCCTCGCCCATGCGCTCGAGGCGCTTGAGCTCCTTCGCCGCGTGCTTGAGCACCTCTTCGGGCATGCCGGCCTGCTCGATGGACTTGCGCAGCTCCGCCATTTCCGCGTTGCCGTCGTCTCCCTCGCCGAGCTCCTTCTGGATCGTGCGCATCTGCTCGCGCAGCACGTGCTCGCGCTGGCGCTCGTCGAACTGCTTCTTCGTCTTCTCGCCGATCTCCTTCGAGATGCGCAGCACGCCGACGCGCGCGGAGAGGAGCTCGAGGACCTTGTCGAGCCGGCGCTTCAGGTCGAACGTCTCGAGGAGGTCCTGCTTCTCCTCGTTCCTGATGTCGAGCAGGTTCGCGACCATGTCGGCGAGCAGCGCCGGGCTGGTCATCCCCTGCAGCACGAGCCCGAGCTCGTCCGGGGCGTTGGGCAGCAGGGCGAGCGCCTCGGTCGCCTGCTCCTTGAGCTGCAGGAAGCGCGCCTCGATCTCCGGCGTCAGGTCTTCCGCGACCTGCACGTTCTCGACCCGCGCGACGAGGAAGGGCCAGCCCTCGAGGAACTCGAGCACGCGCACGCGCGCCTGGCCCTGCACCACCAGGTGATGCGTGCCTTCGGCACCGGTGATGTAACGAACGACCTGGCCGCTGGTGCCGACCCAATACAGGTCTTCCGGCTTGACGTCGTCCTTCCCTGGGTCGCGCTGCAGGAGAAAGCCGATCCTGCGCTCGCTGCGCACGGCCTCCTGCGCAGCGGCGACCGAGCCGGCGCGCCCCACCGTCACGGGCGAGATCACGCCGGGGAAGAGGACGGTGTTGCGCATCGGGATGAGGATGAGCGCGTCCTCGGGCAACGGCTTGCGCAGCGCGCTCCCGCGGCCCGCCTGGGCGCCGGCCGGACCGCCGGGCTGCTGCTCCGCGAGCGTCTTCGATTCTTCGGGCTTCGTCATGCGCCTTCCTTCCTGCGAAAAACCAGCGTCAGGACACCGTCCTCGAGCGCTTTGCCTGCCAGCTCGAGCGGGGCGTATGGATCGGCGAGCGGAAGCTCGATGCGGCGCTCGAAGCGCCCATGGGGAATCTCGACCCGGTGGATATGCGCGCCGTGCTCGCGGCACGGAAAGGCGCGCAGCGCCGACACGGTGATGCCGCCGGCGTCGCCCGCGAGGGTGATCGAATCGGGCGCGACGCCCGGAAGCGCGACCTGGACGAGCAGCGCGTCTTCGGTCTCGATCACGTCGACCGGCGGCTCCCAGTGCGGGCCGCGGTGCGGGGGCGCGAAGAACTGGCGATGCAGGCGATCGGCGCGCTCCAGCACGGCGAGCGCCTCGCTCCACATCCAGGTCGAAATTTCTCGCGATCTCACGGGGGACAGATGGCGGCGGCCGGCCGCGAATCAAGTCCGGTGCAAGATTTGCACCCGGCTCGTCCGTTACGACTGAAACCGGGGCGGGAAGGCGCTACCGCTTGCGGTAGGGCGCCTTTTTCTGGCGGTTCACCGGCGCGGCGGGCCGGTCGAGGTGGCGGAAGCTGATGCGTCCGCGCGTGACATCGTAAGGGGACATCTCGAGGCTGACACGGTCGCCGGCGAGGATGCGGATGCGCCGCTGGCGCATCTTGCCGCCGGCGTAGGCGAGCACCGACACGCCGTTGGTGAGCTCGACGCGAAATTGCGTGTTCGGAAGCACCTCGGCGACGGTGCCTTCCATCTGGATCATCTCTTCTTTCAAAAGCAAGCCTTTCCGCGCCTGCGCGGCGCTGGCGGACAACTGCGGGAGTACGGTGGTGCGGGGCTGCTGAAGCGCTGAGACCGCGATTATACCTGCTCGAGGAGCCAATTCCGGAACGCCGCGACCGCAGGCCGGTCGGCGATGACTTCCGGGCAGACGAGGAAATACGCCGTGCGCGGCCTCACCTCGATGCGAAACGGCGCGCACAGGCGCCCGGACTTGATGTCGGCGTCGACCAGCGGACGCAGCGCGAGCGCCACGCCGAGCTTCTGCGAGGCGGCCTCCAGGGAAAGGATGTTCGAGGAGAACTGCGGCCCGTGCGTGCCATCCACGACGTCTTCCACCCCGGCCGCCTGCAGCCATTTGCGCCACGCGTTTCCCGCGGCGACGGTATCCATCGCGTCGTCATGCAGGAGCGTATGGCGCGCAAGGTCCGCGGGCCCCTGCAGCGGCGGTTCGCCGCGCACCAGCTCCGGATTGGCCACCACGGTCATCGCCACCTCGAACAGCTTGTCGGCGCGGAATCCGGGATAGTCTCCCGCGCCGAGGTGGATCTCGACGCCCGAGGCTTCGCTGCGCAAGTCGATGCCGCTCATGAGCTGCGCCGAGTCCAGCGCCCCTGCGTCGACCATCTTGCTGGAAGCGACGACGCGCACCTCCACCTTCGGCTCGCGGCGCGAGAAGCCCGCGAGCCGCGGCATCAGCCAGCGCGCGGTGAAGACCGGCGGCGCGGTGATGACGAGCTCGGTCTCCTGTCCGCGCTCGCGAATCGTCTCGACGGCGGCGGCGAGCGCATCGAAGCCTTCGCGCAGCTTCGGCAGGCACGCGCGCGCCGCCTCGGTGAGCTGGACGCCGCGGCCGGCGCGTCGAAAGAGCTCCACGCCCAGGAACTCTTCCAGCCCTTTCACCTGGTGGCTGACGGCCGCCTGCGTAATGGACAGCTCGTTGGCCGCTTCCTTGAAGGACAGGTGGCGCGCTGCGGCCTCGAAGACGCGCAGCGCATTCAGCGGCGGCAGGCGGTAGATCACGCGATGGTTGAGAGGAGGTAATGCAAGAAGTGAAAAAACGTCGTTTGTCCCTTGCCTGCCAAGCCCTTACCTTCGACGGGTGACCAAAAGGCTACCGAAAGGAAGAAGCATGACGAAGTTAGAGGTCCCCTCCGCCGCCGAATTGTACGCGCTGGAGCAGATCGCCCGCACCGAGCGCTCGCGCGCGCAGGCCGCCCTGTTCGCCAGCGCGGCACGCTGGGTGGGCGACGCAATCGCAGCCGTCTTCACGAAGCCCTCCGCCGCGCGCGGCAAGGTGGTGCGGCATGCGTAACGTCCGGGCCGACTTCTGGCGCGAAGCCTCGCGCTCGCTGCCGACGCAGGTGCAGGCGCGCTACCGCGCGTATTTCGAAGCTGCGGAACGGTGGGAACTTGCCTGGGACAATGCCGTCGAACTGGCCGGGCGGATCAAGCAGCGCGTCGCGCGCACGCTGGAGACGCATCCCGCATAACGTCTTTGCTCCGCCGTCCGGGTTTCCTGGTCTCCTCCTCCTCCTTCCAGGAAGCACGGGCGGCGAGCACCCTTCAGTGAAAAAGAAACGGCACCCGCGGGTGCCGTTTTTTTTGTCCTGCGGTCGCCAGCGGCTGGCTTAGCGCGAACCCGCCGACGAATTGACCTTCGGCTGCGCCGCCACCTTCGTGGGCTGCTCGTCGGACTTCCAGACCACCTCGGAGTCGACGGCATACAGCGCACAGCTGCCGCCGGAGACGCTGCGGCATTCCTTCAGCGCCACGTTGGTGGCGTCCTGCATCGCGCCCGCGAATCCGCAGCGACCGTCCAGGCTCACCGCATACGCGCGCGGCGCCGGTGCTTCCAGGAAGGCGCGGTAGAGCGCCCTGCAGGAGTCCGTCTGCTCGAGCGGCAGCTTCGCGAAGAGCGGCTGCGCCGGCGAGTCGAGCCGGTCGAAGGCGACGTTGTTGCGCGCAAGGAAACGCTCCACGGCCGGGAGCCACCAGCGCACGCCGACGATGTCGCCGAAGAGGTAGTGGCCGTCCTTGCCGAATGCCGGCTGCATCACGAATTCGGCGCGCGCCCCTGCGGCAACGAAGCGCTCGTGCCAGAGCTTGGTGGTGGCCGGGCCGAAGTACTTGTCGTTCTCCGCGTAGTGCATGAGCACCGGCACCTTGATCTTCGAGCCCATGGCGTCGAAGACGCGGGCCACCGGCTCGACCGCGCAAGGGGTGCCGGGCCGCAGGTCCGGATTGCCGCCGCGGCCGGCTGCGAAGGCGAGCACGGCCACCAGGCCCTTCGGCTCGTGAGTGGCCGCGGCGAACATCGAGACGATGCCGCCGGCCGATTGCCCGGCGAGGATCATCCGGTTGCCGTCGACGTACGGCAGGTTGCGCGCGTACTCGTAGGCGGCCATCACGTCGCGGGACGCCTCGGTCTCGGCGCGCATGTAGTTCGGATTGCGGCAGGGTCCGGCGTCTTCTGCGAAAGCGCCGCCCGTGGCGCCGAAGCCGCGGCGCATCGGCATCACGACGACGTAGCCGCGCCGCGCAAAGACCGGCGCCGCGGCGTTGAAGTCGGCCGCAGCGGACTCGCGAAGCCGCTCGCGCTCGGAACCCGGCACGCCGTGGTTGAGGACCACGGCGCCGAACGGACCGACGCCGTCCGGGCGCAGGATCGTGGCTGCGATCTCGTAGCCGCCGCCCGGCGCCGGGATGCGGACGTCTTCCTGGATAAGGCGCGGGCCGACATGCGGCGGCGCGACGAACGGGTCCGCGATCGCCTTGCCCGCAAGCAGGACGCACGTGGAGACGACGCCGAAATAGATGCCAAGCGTGAAGGTCCCGCGGGCCAGCGTCTTCGCGGCGGCGGCAGTGGCTACGGTGAAATTTTTCAGGTGGCGCTTCAAGACTTTCCCCTACCCCTCGTCGTTCAACCTACGACGCGAGTGTAAAGGGAAACCGGAGAGGTTTGTAGCGGAAATTGCGGCGGCGTGTAGTTGTCGCCCAGTCGCGACAGCGCCCTCTGGTACCTTTGTACGGATGAACCCGTTCCTGCAGCGACTCGCGGATGTTTCCGCCGAGCGGCTGAGAAGCGTGCGACGCGGAATCGAGAAGGAGAGCCTGCGCGTGCGCTCCGACGGTACGCTCGCGCTCACGCCTCACCCCGCAGAGCTCGGCTCGGCGCTTACGCACGCGCACATCACCACCGACTTCAGCGAGAGCCAGCTCGAGCTGATCACCGGCGTGCACGCCGGGATCGACGCGTGCCTGGAGGAGCTCGGCGAGATCCACCAGGTGGTGTACCGGGCCCTCGGCGACGAGGAGGTCCTCTGGGCCTGCAGCATGCCGTGCAACCTGCCCGCGGACGCCGAGATCCCGCTCGGCCGCTACGGCACGTCCAACGTCGGGCGCATGAAGACGATCTACCGCAACGGCCTTTCGTACCGCTACGGCCGGCGCATGCAGACCATCTCAGGCATCCACTACAACTTCTCGCTCCCCGGCGTCAGCACCGCCGAGTACTTCGCCCTCATCCGCAACTTCCGCCGCCACTGCTGGCTGCCCCTGTACCTGTTCGGCGCATCGCCCGCGGTCTGTTCGAGCTTCGTGGAGGGGCGCCAGCACGAGCTGCAGCAGCTGCGAGCCGGCACCCATTACCTTCCGCATGCCACCTCCTTGCGCATGGGGCGGCTCGGCTACCAGAGCGACGCGCAGGCCGAGCTCTGCGTGAGCTACAACAACCTCGACAGCTACGCCGCCTCGCTGGACCACGCGCTGACCAAGCCTTACGCCCAGTACGAGCGCATCGGCGTCCAGGGCCCGGACGGCGAGTATCGCCAGTTGAGCACCACGCTCCTGCAGATCGAGAACGAGTTCTACGGCACCATCCGCCCGAAGCGGCCGATCCGCCCGGGGGAGCGGCCGCTGCATGCGCTGCGCGAGCGCGGCGTCGAATACGTCGAGGTGCGGCTCATGGACCTCGACCCGTTCGACGCGCTGGGCATCGCGGCGCCGACGATGCGCTTTCTCGACGTGTTCCTGCTGCATTGCCTGCTGGCGGACAGCCCGCCGGACGACGCCGCGGAGATCCGCGCCATCGGGCGAAACCAGCACAAGGTCGCCGCGCGCGGACGCGAGCCGGGACTGCTCCTCGACCGCGGCGCGGCGCAGGTCCCCCTCGTCCAATGGGCGGACGAGATCCTGGCAGCCTGCGACCCCGTGGCCGCAGCGCTCGACGCCGCGCACGGCGGCGCCGCGTATCGCGATGCAGTGGCCCAGGCGCAGGCGGTGCTCAAGGACCCGGACCTTTCGCCCTCGGCGCGCGTGCTGCACGCCATGGCGCGCAACCACGACAACGCATTCCTTCGCTTCGGGCTCGTGCAATCGCTGCTCCACGCCGGCCAGGTGCGCGGCATGCGGCTGGAACCCGACGTGCAGGGACGATTCGAGGCGCTGGCGCGGCGCTCGATCGAGGCGCAACGCAAGATCGAGGCGACCGACAAGCTCGACTTCGAGACCTACCGCACCAAGTACCTCGCGCACGACACGCTGATCATCGGCGAGCCTCGCTTCCGCGAGGATCGCTAGCCCCAGCGGATTGGTTCGAGCGCGCCCGGAAGGTAGAGCGGGTGGGCAGGGTGTCCCGCGCCATTGACGCGCAAGGCGTGCAGCACGACACCGCTGCGGGCGAGAAGCTTCCGGATGCGCATCGCGCGCTCGAGGTGGTCGCCATGGTTGCCCCACGCGCAGACCACCAACGAAGCCTCGCGCGCCGCGCCCAGGATTGCGGCGTCGTTGCCCCGCCCGACCGGGTCGCGCGCCGCCTTCATCTCGTCCGGGTCGGTGGCGCGCCAGCCGAAAATGTTGGTCACGATGAGTGCGCCGAAGCCCCAGCGCGCCGCGTAGTTGCGCGCCCGCGTGCAGGACGGGTCGAGCTTCACTTCGTCGGCGGTGCTCGGGTTCAGCATGAGGAAGTTCGCGACCGGCAGCGCAGGGTCCCAGCGGCGCCACAGCAGGTAGCGCCAGCGGCGGCAGCGCGAGAACACGGCGCCGGAATCACTGGTGACG
>DASPMF010000199.1:0-2589 GCA_035627155.1 Burkholderiales bacterium
CGGGCCGCTGGACCGGCGCGAAGTCACCGCCATTCGCCAGTTCTTCCAGAACGATCTCGGTTACCGCGCCGAGCGCCTGCTGTGGGTGCGTGACCTGGTCAAGGAAGCGCGCAAGTCGACGCTGTCCGTGGCCGAGCTGTGCGAGCGCCTGCTGACCAACTACGACCTGCAGGCCCGCATGATCGTGCTGGACGTGCTGACCCGCGTGGCGGTCGCCGACGGCAAGATGGGCCCGGCCGAGACGCGCTTTCTGGACGAGGTGGCCAACCGCCTCGGCCTGGGCCCGTTCGTGGCCAGCTTCGGCTGGGCGCGCGCCGGCGCCGAGCAGCAGCAACAGCAGCATACTCGCGGGCCGCGTCCGGCCGCCTCGGTCTCCATCAGCCAGGCGCTGGCCACTCTCGGCCTGGACCGCGGCGCCTCGGCCGACGACATCAAGCAGACCTGGCGGCGCCTCTCCAAGGAGAATCACCCGGACCGCGTCACGCACCTCGGCGAGGAGTTCCGCCGCGTGGCCGAAGCCCGCATGCGAAGCATCAACGCCGCCTACGACACCCTGAAGAACGCCGGCCTGGTCAATTGAGAAAACGGGGTCAGGCACCGTTTTCGCCGAGGTGCCGTTCGCGTGCGAGGTTGGGCGGGGGCCGACGGAGGGAAACGCGATCGCGCACGGTTTTCTGCCGCGCGTTTGTCGCGCGGCACCTGCCGAGCCTGCTTACGATGCGTGCACTGCCTCGATTACGGGCAGAAGGAGCGCGCGCGAACGCTGCAAAGTCTGCGGTTTTTCGTCGGCGCAGGTGGCACTGCAATTGCAAAAGCGGCAACGGGCACCGTCATAAGCGAGGCTTATTGCCTGTGCGGGAACCGGACAGAGACCGGTCCGGACGCGCATCTCGAGCAGTGCCACAGCCGGCAAGGAGTAGTGCATGAAAAAGGTTGAAGCAGTCATCAAGCCCTTCAAGCTCGACGAGGTGAAGGAGGCGCTCGGAGGCGTCGGGGTCCAGGGCATCACCGTCAGCGAGGTGAAGGGTTTTGGTCGCCAGCGCGGTCATACCGAGCTTTATAGGGGCGCCGAGTACGTCGTCGATTTCCTGCCCAAGGTGAAGCTCGAGGTCATCGTCAAGGACGACCAGGTGGACCAGGTGGTCGAGGCGATCACGACGGCGGCCCGCACAGGCCGGATTGGAGACGGAAAAATCTTCGTTACCACGGTAGACGAAGTGGTCCGCATCCGTACCGGTGAGACCGGCGAGGCAGCGCTCTGATCGAGAGGCGCTCCTTCGTTTCAACGTATCTCGTCATCGAACCGTACTCGCAGGAGGAGGGACCTTGTCCATGAACGCTAAGGAAGCGATGAAGTTCGCCAAGGAAAACAACACCGAGGTGGTGGACTTCAAGTTTTGTGATCTGCTCGGAACCTGGCAGCACTTCAGCACGCCGGTCAGTGAGCTCGAGGAAGCGATTTTCGAAGAGGGCCTCGGCTTTGACGGCAGCTCGATCCGCGGATGGAAGGCGATCAACGCCTCCGACATGCTCGTCGTCCCCGACTCGGCTTCGGCCGTGATGGACCCGTTCATGGAGAGGCCCACGCTGTCGCTGATCTGCGACATCGAGGATCCGATCACGCGCGAGCGCTATGATCGCGACCCGCGCAACATCGCGCGCAAGGGCGTCGAGTTCCTGCGCTCTACCGGCCTTGCCGACGTTGCCTACTTCGGACCGGAGCCCGAGTTCTTCATCTTCGATTCGGCGCGTTTCGAGACGCGTCAGAACATGGGCTACTACGAGCTCGATTCGATCGAAGGCGCGTGGAACAGCGCCGACGACGGCGGCCAGAACCTCGGCTACAAGATCCGCTACAAGGAAGGCTACTTCCCCGTCGCGCCGACCGACCACTTCCAGGACATCCGTACCGAGATGTGCCAGGTGATGGAGCAGGTCGGCATTCGCGTCGAGCGCCAGCACCACGAAGTGGCCACCGCCGGCCAGGCCGAGATCGACATGCGCTTCCAGCCGCTCGTCGAGATGGGCGACTGGCTGATGTGGTACAAGTACATCGTCAAGAACGTCGCGCGCCGCCACGGCCGCACCGCCACGTTCATGCCGAAGCCCCTGTTCGGCGACAACGGATCGGGCATGCACGTGCACCAGTCGCTGTGGAAGGACGGCAAGCCGCTGTTCGCCGGTGACAAGTACGGCGGCATGTCGCAGATGGCGCTGCACTACATCGCCGGCATCCTGCAGCACGCGCCCGCGATCTGCGCGCTGACCAACCCGACGATGAACAGCTACCACCGCCTGGTGCCGGGCTTCGAGGCGCCGGTAAACCTGGCCTACTCGAGCCGTAACCGCTCGGCCGCGGTGCGCATCCCGATGTACTCGCCTTCCCCGAAGGCCAAGCGCATCGAGGTCCGCTTCCCCGACCCGAGCACCAACGGCTACCTCGCGTTCACCGCGATGATGATGGCGGGTCTGGACGGCATCGAGCGCAAGCTGGATCCGGGTCAGGCGCTCGACAAGGACATCTACTCGCTGTCCAAGGCCGAGCTGCACGACGTGCCGAGCGTGCCGGGCTCGCTGGCCGACGCGCTG
>DASPMF010000200.1:0-8834 GCA_035627155.1 Burkholderiales bacterium
AGGTCAGCGCTTCTTTTTTGGAGAGGCGCTCGATGCTGCCGTCGGCAATGGTCTGTTCCATGTCCTTGAGGCGCTTGATCGACTGCTTGACCGTCTTGAAGTTGGTCAGCATGCCGCCCAACCAGCGGTAATCGACATAAGGCATGCCGGCGCGTTCGGCTTCTTCGCGCACGATTTCGCGGGCTTGACGCTTGGTGCCCACGAACAGAATGCTGCCTTTATTGGACGCGAGTTGACGCACGTACTTCACTGCGTCGTTGTACATCACCAAAGTCTTTTCGAGGTTGATGATGTGGATCTTGTTGCGATGACCGAAAATGAAGGGGGCCATTTTCGGGTTCCAGTAGCGGGTCTGGTGTCCGAAATGGACGCCCGCCTCCAGCATCTGACGCATCGTGACCGACACTAATCGCTCCTTAGGGTTAGTCTGCCGCCCGGTTCGGAACCCCGGCGTGCTGCCGGGGCACCCTAATGAATCGGGCGGGAAAATTTGACCGTGCGGAATGCAAAGTCAGCCGGAAATTCTAGCATAATCAGGCATCAATGGCCGTGGTCCTGAAGACTCCCGAAGAGATCGAGCGCATGCGGGTCGCCGGCAAGCTGGCCTCCGAGGTGCTCGACTTCATCGCTCCGCACGTCAAGGCGGGCGTCACGACGGGGAAGCTGAACGACCTGTGCCACGACTACATCGTCAACGTGCAGAAGGCGATTCCGGCGCCGCTTAGCTATGCGCCGCCCGGCTACCGGCCGTTCCCCAAGTCCATCTGCACGTCCGTCAACCACCAGGTCTGTCATGGCATTCCGGGGGACCGAGTGCTCAAGGGCGGCGACGTCGTCAACATCGACGTCACCGTCATCAAGGACGGATTCCATGGCGACAGCAGCCGCATGTACTACATCGGCGAGCCGAGCATCCAGGCCAAGCGCCTCGTCGACGTGACGTACGAATGCATGTGGCGCGGCATCTCGCAGGTCCGGCCGGGTGCGCGGCTCGGCGACATCGGCGCCGCCATCCAGAGCCATGCCGAGCAGAACGGGTTTTCCGTGGTGCGCGAGTTCTGCGGCCACGGGATCGGCCGGAAGTTCCACGAGGAGCCGCAAGTCCTGCACTACGGCAAGGCGGGCACCGGCATGCCGCTCGAAGCCGGCATGACGTTCACCATCGAGCCGATGATCAACGCGGGCAAGCCCGGCATCCGCGAGCTCGCCGACGGCTGGACCATCGTGACGAAGGACCACAGCCTGTCGGCCCAGTGGGAGCACACGGTGCTCGTGACCGAGGCGGGATTCGAAGTCCTGACGCGCTCCGCCGGCACGCCGCCCCCGCCCTAGCCGTCCATGACGGCGGTCCTCAAGCAGGCAGAGACCCCCGCAGCGAGCTGGCGACAGGAGCTCGTCGCGGGCCGTGCGGCGTTGCGCGAAGCGTACTTCCGCAGGCCCGGCCCCCGCACGCTGCTCCGCGATCACGCGCGGTTGATCGACCGCATCGTCAAAAGGGCGTGGAACGCGTCCGGGCTGAGGTCCGAAGGCGCCCTGGTCGCGACGGGCGGATATGGGCGCGGGGAGCTCTTTCCGCATTCCGACGTGGACATCCTGGTCCTGCTGGGCAGGGAGCCGGACGAGCGGTTGCGCAACGCGGTGGAGGGCTTGATCGGCCTGTTGTGGGACATCGGCCTGGAAATCGGGCACAGCGTGCGCACGCTGCAGGGGTGTGCGGAAGCAGCGGCCGCGGACATCACAATCGAGACCACGTTGCTCGAGTCGCGCTATCTCGCCGGGAGCCGGACGCTTTTCCGTTCGCTCGAGTCCCGCTTCGGGCGCGCGCAGGACCCGGCGGCGTTCCTGAAGGCGAAGAAGCTCGAGCAGGAACAGCGCCACGCAAAGCACCAGGACTCGCCGTACGCGCTCGAGCCGAACCTCAAGGAGGCGCCCGGCGGGCTGCGCGACATGCAGGTCATCCAATGGATCGCCCGCGCCGCCGGCATGGCTTCGGGACCCGTGCCGCGATGGCATGACCTCGTGGGCCACGGCCTGGTCGAGCCCGACGAGGCGAAGCGGCTCGCGCGCCACGAGGCCGCCTTCCAGGACCTGCGCATCCGCCTGCACTACCTGGCGGGGCGCCGCGAGGACCGCATCGTCTTCGACTTCCAGGGGGCGCTCGCCGCGCAATACGGCGACGTGGACACCGCGGAGCGGCGCGCCAGCGAAGCGATGATGCAGCGCTATTACCGCGCGGCAAAAACCGTGACGCAGCTCAATGCGATCCTCCTGCAGAACCTCGAGGCGCGCATCGTGCCTTCCGAGGAGTACGCCCCGCGGCCGCTCAACGAGCGCTTCCGCGTGAAGGGCGAGCTTCTGGACGTGGTGGACGAATCGGTCTTCCGCGAACAGCCGACGGCCATCCTCGAATCCTTCCTGCTTCTCATGCAGCACCAGGAACTGCGCGGCATGACGGCCCCCACGCTCCGCGCGTTGTGGCGCGCAAGGTTCTTCATCAACCCGGCCTTCCGCCGCGATCCGGTCGCCAAGCTGCTTTTCCTGCAGATCCTGCAGCAGCCGCGCGGCATCGTGCACGAGTTCCGGCGCATGAACCAGTACGGAATCCTGGGTCGCTACCTGCCTGAGTTCGGGCGCATCGTCGGCCAGATGCAGCACGATCTTTTCCACGTCTACACCGTGGACCAGCACATCCTGATGGTCGTGCGCAACCTGCGCCGCTTCACGATGCCCGAGCTGGCGCACGAGTTCCCCCTCTGCACCGAGCTCATGAACGGATTCGAGCGCCGCTGGCTGCTGTATGTCGCCGCCCTGTACCACGACATCGCCAAGGGGCGCGGCGGCGACCACTCGGAACTGGGGTCCGGCGACGTGCGCCGGTTCGCACAGCGGCATGGCCTCGCGCGGGAGGACCGCGAGCTCGTCGAGTTCCTGGTCGAGAACCACCTCGCGATGTCGGCCGTCGCGCAGAAGCAGGACGTGCACGACCCGGAGGTCGTGCAGGCCTTTGCCGAAAAGGTGAAGACCGAGCGCCGCCTGGTCGCGCTCTACCTCCTCACCGTGGCCGATGTGCGCGGCACGAGCCCCAAGGTCTGGAACGCCTGGAAAGGCAAGCTGCTCGAGGATCTTTACCGGGCGACGCGCCGCGTCCTCACCGGCGAGCCGCTCGCCCGGGACGCCGCGCTCTCCGAGAAGCGCGAGGAGGCGGCGCGGCTGCTCCGCCTGTACGCCCTTTCGGATTCCGTCAAGGACAAGCTCTGGGCGCAGCTCGACATCACCTACTTCCTGCGCCACGATGCCCAGGACATCGCCTGGCAGACGCGCAACCTGCACTACCGCATCGATACGGACAAGCCGGTGGTCAAGGCGCGCCTCGCGCCTTTCGGCGAAGGCCTGCAGGTCATGATCTACACGCGCGACCGGCAAGGCCTCTTCGCGCGGATCTGCGGCTACTTCGACCGCGCGGGCTTCAACATCGCCGAAGCGCGCGTGCACACGACGCGCCACGGTTACGCGCTGGATACGTTCGTGGTCATGGGCCAGGGCCGCGAGCCGCACTACCGCGACATGATCGCCGCGATCGAGCACGACCTTGCGGAGGAAGTCGCCGCCGCCGGCGAGCTGCCGGCGCCGCGAACCGGCCGGCTGTCCCGGCGGGTACGCCACTTCCCGATCTCCCCCGTGGTGGACATCCGTCCCGACGAGCGCGGTACCTACCAGGTCCTCACCATCGTCGCGAGCGACCGTCCCGGGCTGCTTTACGGCGTTGCCCGCATGCTGGCCGGCTACAGCGTCAGCCTGCACACCGCGCGCATCAACACGCTGGGCGATCGCGCCGAGGACGTCTTCCTGGTGTCCGGCGAAGCACTCGCGAACTCCAAGACCGTGCTGCAGCTGGAGCAGGCGCTCCTGAGGACGCTCCAGATCTAGTCTTCGGCCGGCAGGTCCTGGTCCGGGAACAGCGCGTCGTTGAAGCCGAACTTGGTGAGGTCCCGGATGCGGCGCGGGTACAGGATGCCATCGAGGTGGTCCACTTCGTGCTGTACCACGCGCGCGTGGAAGTCTGCCGCCTCGCGGGTGAACGGCCTGCCATTCTCGTCGAACCCGCTATAGCGCAGGCGCTTCCAGCGCGGCACCCACCCTCGCATCCCGGGCACGGAAAGGCAGCCCTCCCAGCCCGATTCTTCCTCGTCGGATAGCGGCGTGAGAACCGGGTTGATCAACACGGTGTCCGGGACCGGCTCCATGTCCGGATAGCGAGGATTGGAGGCAACGCCGAAGATCACGACGCGCTGGAGCACGCCGATCTGCGGCGCGGCCAGTCCGGCGCCGTTCAGGTGCGCCATGGTCTCCCGCATGTCCTGCAGCAGGTCCTTCAGCTCGGGGGTGCCGAACCGGGTCACCGGCGCGGAAACCTCCAGCAGGCGCGGGTCGCCCATTCGCAGGACGGGGCGGATCATTGCTCGCAGAGCTTCTCGATCACGCGGCGCACCCGTCCCATGGATTCGGCCAGAACCGCCTCGATGCGATCGAGCGGGATGGCGTGCGCGCTTTCGCCGCGTCCGGCGGCGAAGTTGGCGACGAGGTTGATGGCGGCGTACTCGAGCCCGATCTCGCGCGCGAGGGCCGCCTCCGGCATGCCCGTCATGCCCACCACGTCCGCGCCGTCGCGCTCGAGGCGCGTGATCTCGGCCGCGGTTTCCAGCCGCGGCCCTTGTGTCGCGGCGTAGACGCCGCCGTCCACGATCGCCTCGCCGGCGTCCACCGCGGCCTTCAGCAGGCGCGCCCGCAGCGCCGGCGAATACGGCTCGGTGAAGTCGATATGGTTCACCGGCGTAGCCGCGCCTTCGAAGAAGGTCGAGGGCCGGCCCCAGGTGTAGTCGATGATCTGGTGCGGCAGGACCAGCACCCCGGGGCCGAGGTCTTTCCGGATGCCGCCTACGGACGCGACCGAGACCACCTCGGCTGCGCCAGCCTCCTTGAGGGCCCAGAGGTTCGCCCGATAGTTCACCTGGTGAGGCGGGATCGTATGGCCGTAGCCGTGGCGCGCCATGAATACGACGTCGCATTTGGCGATGCGGCCCAGAGTCAGGGCGCCGGAGGGCTCGCCATAAGGCGTACGCACGACCTTGCGCTGGGTGACCTCCATGTTGCCGAGCTTCGAAAGCCCGCTGCCGCCGATGATCGCGAGCACCCTATCCACCCTTCATTGCCCGGATTTCCGGGAGGTTGCGCCAGTACCCCTTGGCGTCCATCCCGCAACCGAACACGAAGCGGTCCTCGACGCGCAGGCCGACGAAGTCCGGGGCGATCGGCTTCTTGCGCTCGAGCACCTTCTCGACCAGCACGGCACAGTGGAACGCGCGCGCTCCGCCGGCGAGGAGCCGGTCCCGGATGGCGGCCATGGTATCGCCGCCATCGAGGATGTCGTCCAGGACGAGGACGGTGCGCCCGTCGACGGCCGGCGGCGGCATCACGCGCCACTGGATGTCCGCGCCACGCGTCGCGGCGCCGTAGCGCGTGGCGTGGATGTAATCGAAGTCCAGCGGAAAGCGCAGCTTGGGCAGGATCTGCCCGGCGAATACGACGGCACCGCCCATCACGGCGAGCACGAGCGGATACGTCTCGGCAAGCCGGTCCTGGATCTCGGCGGCGACGCGGTCGATGGCAGACTGCACCTCGGCGGCGCTGGCGATTTCATCCGAGTCGCGCAGGAACTCCCACGCGGTCTTTACGTCGGGCATGGGCCCGGAGTTTACAGCGGTGCGCCTAGCGCGGCTTTGCCTGACGGGCGGCCAGGTAGCGCTCGAAATCCTTCCCGGTCTCGGGATGGCGCAAACCGAATTCGACGCTCGCCTGCAGGTATCCCAGCTTCGAGCCGCAGTCGTATCGCTTGCCCGGCAGCCGCAGCGCCAGGACGCGCTCGTGCCCGAGCAGGGCTGCGATCGCGTCGGTGAGCTGGATCTCACCCCCTGCGCCCGGGCGCACTTCGGAAAGCATGTCGAAGATGCGCGGCGTGAGGACGTAGCGTCCGATCACGCCCAGGTTGGAAGGCGCGTCCGCGGGGCGCGGCTTCTCGACGATGCTGTGCACCCGCGCCAGGTCGTTCTGCATCCTGTCGATCGTGACGATGCCATAGCTCTGCGTCTGGTCGCGCGGCACTTCCTCGACGCCCAGCAGCGAGGCGCCTTCGCGCTCGAAAGCCTGCGCCATGCGGGAGAGCGCCGGGGGCTCCGAATCCATCAGGTCGTCGGCGAGCACGACCGCGAAGGGCTCGTAGCCCACGATCGGCTGCGCGCACAGCACCGCGTGCCCGAGGCCGAGCGGCTCGGCTTGGCGGATGTAGATGCACCGCACGCCTTCAGGGAGCACGGAGCGCACCTGCTCCAGCAGGAAGTCCTTTCCCTTGCGCTCGAGCTCCGTCTCCAGCTCGTAGGCCTTGTCGAAATGGTCCTCGATCGCCCGCTTGTTGCGGCCGGTTACGAAGACCATGTCCGTGATGCCGGCGGCGGCGGCCTCCTCGACGGCGTACTGGATGAGCGGCTTGTCCACCACGGGCAGCATTTCCTTCGGGCTCGCCTTCGTGACGGGCAGGAACCGGCTGCCGAATCCGGCGACCGGGAAAACGGCCTTGCGCAACTTTGGCATTGGGTCAGAGGCTCCCGAGGAGATCCTTGAATTGTCGCTCGTCCAGCACGGGCACGCCGAGCTCGCGCGCTTTGTCCAGCTTGCTGCCGGCGTCTTCTCCGGCGACGACGTAGTCGGTTTTCTTCGACACGGCTCCGCTGACCCTATGCCCGCGGGCCTCGATGGCCGACTTCGCTTCATCGCGCGACATCCCGGCCAGCGTGCCGGTCAGGACGAAGGTCAGCGCCGCGGCAGAAGCGGAGAGCGCCGGCTGCTCTTCGCCCACGCGGACGCCCCGCGCAGCATCCGTTAGGCGCACGATCACCGCGCGGTTGTGCGGCTCATGCAGGAACTTTTCCAGGCTTTCCATGAGCTCCGGGCCGATTCCTTCCAGCGGCACGTCGAGCGTGGGCTCGCCGCGCTTCCTGAGCTGGGCATTCTCTTTGCGGATGGCCTCCTTGTCTGCCGCGGCCTTGAGCCAATCGGCATTCATGAAGGCATCGAGGGTTCGAAAGTGACGGGCAAGGATCTTCGCCACCTCCTCCCCTACGCCCGGAATGCCGAGGGCGAAGACGAAGCGGCCGAGGGCAATGTCGCGCGAGCGCTGGATGCTGCCGAGGAGGTTCTGCGCCGACTTCGCGCCCATGCGCTCCAGGCCCTGCAGGGTCGGCGCGTCCAGTGCGTACAGGTCGGCCGGATCCCGGACCAGCTCCCGCTCCACCAGTTGATCGACGATCTTTTCCCCGAGGCCCTCGATGTCCATGGCCCGGCGGCCGGCGAAATGCAGGAGCGTCTGCTTGCGCTGCGCCTTGCAATACAGGCCGCCGGTGCACCGAGTGGCCGCCTCGCCGTCGACACGCGCCACGGGCGAGCCGCACACCGGGCACGCGCGCGGCATGTGGAAACGATCTTCCGGCCGGCGCGGACCCTGGCGGGCCACGCCGACGACTTCCGGGATGACGTCGCCGGCGCGCCGGACGATCACGGTGTCGCCGACCCAGACGTCCTTGCGGCGCAGGTCGTCCTCGTTGTGCAGCGTGGCGTTGCTGACCGTCACACCGCCCACGAAGACCTCCTTCAGCCGCGCCACGGGCGTAAGCGCGCCCGTGCGGCCGACCTGGACGTTGATGCCGAGCACTTCCGTGGTCATCTCCTCGGCGGGATACTTGTGCGCCACCGCCCAGCGCGGCTCCCGGGCGACGAACCCGAGGCGGCGCTGGAGCTCCAGGCTGTTCACCTTGTACACGACGCCGTCGATATCGAACGGCAGGCTGCTCCGGAGCTCGCCGATCCGCCGGTGATACCCCGCCAGGCCCTCGGCGCCGCGCACCACTTCCCTGTGGCCATCTACCGGCAGCCCTTGCCTTTCCAGCGCGTCCAGCACGGCACTGTGCGTCGATGGAGCGTCCCAGCCCTCGACCTGGCCGATCCCGTAGGCGAAGAAGGAAAGCGGGCGCTGCGCCGTGATCCGCGGGTCGAGCTGCCGGACGGCGCCCGCGGCGGCGTTGCGCGGATTGACGAATACTTTCCCGCCGGCGGCGCGCTGCCGCTCATTGAGCGCGTCGAAATCCTTGCGGCGCATGTAGATCTCGCCACGCACCTCGAGGCGCCGCGGCGCCGCCGCGGCGAGGCGCAAGGGGATGCCGCGGATGGTGCGTACGTTCTGCGTCACGTTCTCGCCGATTTCCCCGTCGCCGCGTGTCGCCGCCAGCGCAAGGGCGCCGTCCTCGTACACCAGGCTGATGGCGATACCGTCGAACTTGAGCTCGGCGGCGTACTCGACGGCCTCGTCCACTCCCAGTTCCCGCCTCACCCGTGCGTCGAAGGCTTCGGCGCCGCTCGCACCGGTGTCGGTTTCGGTCCGGATGGAGCGCATCGGGATCGCATGCCGCACCGGTTGGAGCGATTCGAGCGGCGAGCCGCCGACCCGCTGCGTCGGAGAGTCGGGCCGGCGCAGCTCGGGATGGCTCTCCTCGAGGCGCTGCAGCTCCTGGAACAGCGCGTCGTATTCCGCGTCGCTGATCTGCGGGGCGTCCTCGACGTAGTACAGCCTGTTGTGATGCTCGATCAGGCGGCGCAGCTCGTCCGCCCGCCCGGCGGCCGCCTCCTCCGGGCTCATGAAAACAGCCGCAGCGCGAGCGCGCTCCCCGGCTCGATCCCCCGCTCCGAAAGCCCGTGCCGCATGGGCTCGAGCTGCTCGCCGATCGCGC
>DASPMF010000201.1:0-2759 GCA_035627155.1 Burkholderiales bacterium
GCATCCATCCGCTTGCGCGCGAACTCGGAGATGTCGAGCCCCTTCACGGTCTGGTACTGGCCGCCCTTGCAGGTGACCGGGAAGCCGTAGATCACGCCTTCCGGGATGCCGTAGCTGCCGTCGGACGGGATGCCCATCGACACCCAGTCCTGCGTGCCCTTGACCCAGTCGCGCATGTGGTCGATCGCAGCGTTCGCCGCGCTTGCGGCGGAGGAGAGCCCGCGCGCGTCGATGATGGCCGCGCCGCGCTTCTGCACCGTGGGAATGAAGGCCTGCTCGAGCCAGGCCTGATCGTTGATCATCGGCCACACCTTCTTGCCGTCCGCTTCGGCGTGGAAGACGTCCGGGTACTGCGTGGCGGAATGGTTGCCCCAGACGACGACCTTCTTCACGGAGGAAATCGGCTTGGCGATTTTCTGGGCGATCTGGCTCGTGGCCCGGTTGTGGTCGAGGCGCATCATTGCAGTGAACTGCGTCGGCTTGAGGCTCTTCGCGTTCTTCATGGCGATGAGGCAATTGGTGTTCGCCGGATTGCCCACCACGAGCACCTTGACGTTGCGGTTCGCCACCCGGTCGAGAGCCTGCCCCTGCGGCGCGAAGATCTTGCCGTTCGCCTCCAGCAGGTCCTTGCGCTCCATGCCCGGCCCGCGCGGCCGCGCGCCGACGAGCAGCGCGATCTCCGCATCCTTGAAGGCGACCATGGGGTCCGAGGCCGCGACCATGCCGTGCAGGAGCGGGAAGGCGCAGTCGTCCAGCTCCATCATCACGCCCTTCAGCGCCTTTTGCGCCTTCTCGTCGGGAATCTCGAGCAGCTGCAGGATCACCGGCTGGTCCTTGCCGAGCATTTCGCCGCTGGCGATACGGAAGAGGAGGCTGTAGCCGATCTGGCCGGCGGCGCCGGTGATGGCGACGCGAACGGGAGCGTTTGGCATGGTCGATTCGCAGGAAGAGGGTGCCAAAGATTTTACCGCAGCGCAGCGGCGTCTATAATGCGGGCAGCCTGGAGGAAGGGCCAGGCGCTCACCCAAATGCCAAGCGCGGCCGCAAAAAAAGCTCGACCGAAGTACCTCAGCCTTCCCGCAATCCTGTTCGAAATCCGCCTGCCGCTTCCGGCGCTGGTTTCGATCCTCCACCGCGTATCGGGCGTGCTGCTCGTCTTCCCGCTCGCGGCGTGGCTCCTCTACCTGCTCGACGCGAGCCTTGCATCCGAGGCCGGATTCGAGCGCATCCGGTCACACTACCTGCAGGTGCCGCTCGTGAAGGCCGGGATGATCCTGTTCGCGTGGGCCTTCCTGCACCACCTGTGCGCCGGCATCCGGTTCCTCTTCCTGGACATCGACAAGGGCATCCACCTGCGCGCCGCGCGCATCACAAGCGCCATCGTGCTGGTCGTGAGCCTGCTGCTCACGGCGGTGTTCGCGGTGAAGATATGGTGAACCGCGTCATTACCGGGGCGCACTACGGCCTGCGCGACTGGCTCGCGCAGCGCATCACCGCCGCGATCATGGCGGTGTACTCGCTGATCGTCGCGATCGTGCTGCTCTCGGGGCAGCCGATCTCCTACGGGGTGTGGCGCGATCTCTTCGCGCACGGCTGGATGCGCGTCGCGACGCTGCTGTTCGCCGTCAGCCTCGCCTGGCACGCGTGGGTGGGAATGCGCGATGTCCTGATGGACTACGTCAAGCCGACCGGCCTGCGCCTGACGCTCGAAGCGGGGACGCTCCTCCTGCTGGCCGCCTACCTGGGTTGGGCCGTCCAGGTCCTCTGGAGATGAAATGAGCCTGACCGTCCGGCGGTTCGATGCGCTCGTCGTGGGAGCCGGCGGCTCGGGCATGCGCGCCGCGCTCGAGCTCGCGCGCGCCAACCTCAAGGTCGCGGTGCTCTCCAAGGTGTTCCCGACCCGCTCGCATACGGTGGCTGCGCAAGGCGGGATCGCCGCGCCGCTCGCGAATTCCACCGAGGACAACTGGCACTGGCACATGTACGACACCGTGAAAGGGTCGGACTACCTGGGCGACCAGGACGCCATCGAGTACATGTGCCGCCGGGCGATCGAGGTGGTGGTGGAGCTCGAGCACATGGGCATGCCGTTCGACCGGCTCGAAAACGGGCGCATCTACCAGCGCCCCTTCGGCGGGCACACCCAGAACTACGGCAGCGCCAAGATGGCGATGCGCTCCTGCGCGGCGGCGGACCGCACCGGCCACGCCATGCTGCACACGCTCTATCAGCAGAACGTCCGGTCCAACACCCAGTTCTTCGTCGAATGGATGGCGCTCGACCTCATCCGCGACCCGCAGGACGGCGCCGTGGTCGGCGTCACCGCGCTGGAGATGGAAACCGGCGAGGTGTGCATCTTCCAGGCGAAGGCGACCCTGCTCGCGACCGGCGGGGCGGGGCGCATCTACTGGGCGACCACCAACGCGTTCATCAACACCGGCGACGGCATCGGCATGGCCGCGCGCGGCGGCATCCCGCTCGAGGACATGGAGTTCTGGCAGTTCCACCCGACCGGCGTGGCGGGCGCGGGCGTGCTGATCACCGAGGGCGTGCGCGGGGAGGGGGGCTACCTCCTCAACAAGGACGGCGAGCGGTTCATGGAGCGCTACGCGCCCAACGCCAAGGACCTCGCGAGCCGCGACGTGGTCTCGCGCGCGATGACGACCGAGATCAAGGAAGGCCGCGGTTGCGGGGAGCACGGCGACTACGTGCTCCTCAAGCTCGACCACCTCGGGCCGGAAGTCATCAACCAGCGGCTG
>DASPMF010000202.1:0-2949 GCA_035627155.1 Burkholderiales bacterium
ACTTTCCCCGCGCCTCGCGCAGCAGCGAGGCCGCGCCAGCCACGTCGCCCTGCGCGCGGCGCACCCGCGCGGCCAGCGTCTCGATCATCGGCCCGGCGCTTCCGCTCGCGCGCAGGCGCCCCAGCTCGGCTTGCGCCTGCATGCCCTGGCGCGCACGGACGAGCGCGTTGACCAGGCCGTACCGCGCAGCCGACTCGCGCGCAAAGCGGCCTTCCCGCAGCGAGCTCTGGAAGTGGCGCACCGCGTCCGCCGGATGGCCCCAGTCGGCGCGCAGCTTGGCCCGCACGAAGTGGAATTCCTCGCTGTCGAGATGCTGCTTGTAAGGCAGGCCCGACGATTTGTTCTGGGCGTCGGCGATCCGCTCGGTCGTCACCGGGTGGCTTCGCAGGTAGCCCGGGACGGTGCCGTCGTCCGCTACGCGCGTATGGCGCTGCAGCTTCTCGAAGAACGCCGCCATGGCCCGCGCGTCGAAGCCGGCACCGGCAAGCGCCTGCAGGCCGACGCGATCGGCTTCGCGTTCGAAATCGCGCGAGTAGCTGAGCTGCGCCTGCGCGGCGCCGGCCTGGATGGCGGCCGCGGCCCCGCTCGCGAGGTCCGACCGCGCGCTGCCCAGCAGGATTGCCGCCGCGAGCGCCACCATCATCGGCATCTTCATCTGCTGCTGCTGGCCGAACATGCGTGCGATGTGCCGCTGGGTGACGTGGGCGATCTCATGCGAGATCACCGAAGCGAGCTCCGATTCCGTATCCGCCGCGTTGATCAGCCCGGTGTGCACGCCGACGAATCCGCCCGGAAGGGCGAACGCGTTGATGGACGCGTCGCGCACCACGAAGAAATCGAAGTCCTGCCGCGCGCCGGACATCGACTGCGCGAGGCGCGCCCCCAGCGCCGCGAGGTACTCGGTGACCTCCGGATCGTCCACGTAGCTCGGATCGCGGAAGCGGATTTCCCGCACGATGTTCTCGCCGAGGCGCCGCTCCGTCTGCGGCGAGAGCGCGGCGTCGCCCGCGCCGCCCAGGTCCGGCAGCGCCTGGGACCAGGCGCTCGGAGCCAGCGAGACGGCCAGGGCGAAGAGGAACGAAGAGAGTCGGGAAAGGCGCATGCGGGTTCGCGTTTATGATAGCGCCGATGAAACGGGGCACGGGTTTGACGCACTTCGACGAGAAGGGTTCCGCGCGCATGGTGGACGTGGGCGGCAAGGACGCCACGCACCGCGTTGCGGTGGCGTCGGGGCGGATCGTCATGCAGCGCCAGACCTTCCGCCTGGTCGCTTCCGGCAAGGCGAAGAAGGGCGACGTGCTCGGCGTGGCGCGCATCGCGGCGATCCAGGCAGCGAAGCGCGCGCCCGACCTGATCCCGCTCGCGCACCCGATCGCCATCACGCGCGTCGGCGTCGAATTCCGCCTCGAGCCGCGCTCCTGCGCCGTGCGCATCGAAGCGACGGTGGAATGCCTCGGGCAGACCGGCGTGGAGATGGAGGCGCTGACCGCCGCGTCGGTCGGCCTGCTTACCGTCTACGACATGGTGAAGGCGGTCGACCGCGCCATGACGCTGCAGGACATCCGGCTGGAAGAGAAGCGCGGCGGCAAGTCGGGCGCGTACAAGCGCCCGCGCGCGGGTTGAGAGTTCCAGTAACCTAGCCGCATGAAAGCCGTGATCCTCGCCGGCGGACTGGGCACCCGCATCAGCGAAGAAACGCAGCTGCGCCCGAAGCCCATGGTGGAGATCGGCGGCCGCCCGGTGCTGTGGCACATCATGAAGATCTACTCGGCCCACGGGATCCACGACTTCGTGATCTGCGTCGGCTACAAGGGGTACATGCTGAAGGAGTACTTCGCGAACTACTTCCTCCACATGTCGGACGTGACCTTCGACGTGAAGAACAACGCCATGGAGGTGCATCAGCGCAACGCGGAGCCCTGGCGCGTGACGGTGATCGACACGGGCGAGGACACCATGACGGGCGGGCGCCTGAAACGCGTGCGCAAGTACCTCGGCGACGGAACGTTCTGCTTCACCTACGGAGACGGGCTGAGCGACGTCGACATCGGCGCGCTCGTCGCCTTCCACCGCCGTTCCGGGAAGCTCGCCACCGTGACCGCCGTGCAGCCGCCGGCGCGCTTCGGCGCGATCGAAGTGGAACGCGACGTCATTACCGGCTTCCGGGAAAAGCCGCAGGGGGAAGGCGGATGGGTCAGCGGCGGCTTCTTCGTCCTCGAGCCCGGCGTCTTCGACTTCATCCGCGGGGACGACACGGTGTGGGAGCGCGAGCCACTGGAGGGACTCGCGCGCGAAGGAAAGCTCTGCGCGTTCCGGCATGCCGGGTTCTGGCAGCCGCTCGACACGCTGCGCGACAAGACCCTGCTCGAAGGGCTCTGGTCCTCGGGGCGCGCCCCGTGGAAGAAGTGGGAATGAATGCGCGCGACTGGGCCGGCAGGCCGGTTCTCGTAACGGGGCACACGGGCTTCAAGGGAAGCTGGCTGTGCTGGTGGCTCACGCAGCTAGGCGCCCGTGTCGCCGGGCTCGCGCTCGCGCCGGCGACGCGGCCGAGCCTGTTCGAGTCGAGCGGGCTCGCCGGCGAGATCACTTCGACCATCGGCGACATTCGCGACGGCGCAGCCGTCCATGCGGCGTTCCGCGAGCACAAGCCTGAAGTGGTTTTCCACCTCGCCGCGCAGTCGCTGGTGCGAGAAGGCTACCGCGCGCCGCTGGATACTTTTGAAGCGAACGTCATCGGCACCGCCCAGTGCTTGGAAGCGGCGCGCCGGTGCCCAAGCGTGCGCGCCATGGTCGTCGTCACATCGGACAAGTGCTACGACCAGCGCGGCGCGATTCGCGCGTTCCGCGAGGAAGATCCGCTGGGCGGGCACGATCCCTACTCGGCGAGCAAGGCCTGCGCGGAGCTTGTCACGCAAGCCTACGCGCGGTCCTTCTTCGAAGCAGGCCACA
>DASPMF010000203.1:0-14156 GCA_035627155.1 Burkholderiales bacterium
ACACCATGGTGGACCAGCTGCGCTCCTTCGCCGCCGAGGTGACGCGGGTGGCGCGCGAGGTCGGCACCGAGGGCATCCTCGGTGGCCAGGCGCGGGTGGAAGGCGTCTCCGGCACCTGGAAGGACCTGACCGAGTCGGTGAACTTCATGGCCGGCAACCTCACCTCGCAGGTGCGCAACATCGCCGACGTGACCAAGGCGGTGGCGGCGGGCGACCTGTCCAAGAAGATCACGGTGGACGTGAAGGGCGAGATCCTCGACCTCAAGGCCACCATCAACACGATGGTGGACCAGCTCCGCTCGTTTGCGTCGGAAGTCACGCGTGTCGCGCGAGAAGTGGGCACCGAGGGCAAGCTCGGCGGCCAGGCGGACGTGCAGGGCGTTGCCGGCACCTGGAAGGACCTGACCGAGTCGGTGAACTTCATGGCCGGCAACCTCACCTCGCAGGTGCGCAACATCGCGGAAGTGACCACGGCGGTGGCGGCCGGCGACCTGTCCAAGAAGATCACGGTGGACGTGAAGGGCGAGATCCTCGAGCTCAAGAACACCATCAACACGATGGTGGACCAGCTGCGGTCCTTCGCCTCCGAGGTGACGCGGGTGGCGCGCGAGGTCGGGACGGAGGGCATTCTCGGCGGCCAGGCCCGAGTCGAGGGCGTGTCCGGTACCTGGAAGGACCTGACCGACTCGGTGAATTCGATGGCCGGCAACCTCACGTCGCAGGTAAGGAACATTGCAGATGTGACGAAGGCCGTGCAGGCGGGCGACCTCTCGCGCAAGATCACGGTGGACGTGAAGGGCGAGATCCTCGAGCTCAAGAACACCATCAACACGATGGTCGACCAGCTCTCCTCCTTCGCCGCCGAAGTGACGCGCGTCGCGCGCGAGGTCGGCACCGAAGGGCGCCTCGGCGGACAGGCCGACGTGAAGGGCGTGTCCGGCGTTTGGAAGGACCTCACCGACAACGTGAACTTCATGGCCGGCAACCTCACGTCGCAGGTGCGAGGCATCGCCAAGGTGGTGACGGCGGTGGCCAACGGCGACCTCAAGCAGAAGCTCACGGTGGAGGCCAAGGGCGAGATCGCGGCCCTGGCCGAGACCATCAACAGCATGACCGATACGCTCGCCACCTTCGCCGACCAGGTGACCACGGTGGCGCGCGAGGTGGGCGTCGAAGGAAAGCTCGGCGGCCAGGCGAAGGTGCCGGGCGCGGCGGGCATCTGGAAGGGCCTCACGGAGAACGTGAACGAGCTCGCGGCGAACCTCACCACGCAGGTGCGCGCGATCGCCGAGGTCGCGACCGCCGTGACGCAGGGCGACCTGACGCGCTCGATCACGGTGGAGACGCAGGGCGAGGTGGCGGCGCTCAAGGACACGATCAACGAGATGATCCGCAACCTGCGCGACACCACGCACAAGAACACCGAGCAGGACTGGCTGAAGACCAACCTCGCCAAGTTCTCCCGGATGCTGCAGGGCCAGCGCGACCTCGTGACGGTCGGCCAGATGATCCTGTCCGAGCTCGCGCCCGTGGTCGGGGCGCACCAGGCGGAGTTCTATGTCGTCACGTCCGAGGACGCGAAGCACCGCCTGAAGCTGCTCGCGAGCTACGCCTCGCGCGGCCAGCGCTCGCACGGCAAGGAGATCGACCTTGGCGAAGGCCTGGTCGGCCAGTGCGCGATCGAGAAGCGCAAGCTCCTCCTCAACAACGTGCCGCCGAAGGCCTTCCGCATCGCCACCGGCCTCGCCGAGACCGCGGCGCTCGACGTGCTCGTGCTGCCGATCGTGTTCGAGGGCGAAGTGCGCGGCGTGCTCGAGCTCGCGTCGCTCGACCGCTTCAACCCGGCGCACCAGGCCTTCCTCGACCAGCTGACGGAGTCGATCGGCATCGTGATCAACACGATCGAGGCCAACACCCGCACGGAAGACCTGCTCAAGCAGTCGCAGTCCCTCGCCGAGGAGCTGCAGCAGACCAACCAGGAGCTGGAGGAGAAAGCCAAGCAGCTCGCCCACCAGAACCAGGAAGTCGAGCGCAAGAACCAGGAGGTGGAGCAGGCCCGCCAGGCGCTGGAGGAGAAGGCCAAGCAGCTCGCCCTCACCTCCAAGTACAAGTCGGAGTTCCTGGCCAACATGTCGCACGAGCTGCGCACGCCGCTCAACTCGCTGCTGCTGCTCTCAGACCAGCTGTCGAAGAACGCGGAAGGCAACCTGAGCGAGAAGCAGGTCGAGTCGGCGCGCACCATCCACGCCTCCGGCAACGACCTGCTCGCGCTCATCAACGACATCCTCGACCTCTCGAAGATCGAGTCCGGCACGGTGCAGGTCGACCTCTCGGAGCTGCGCCTGCTCGACCTGCAGCGCTACGTCGAGCGCACCTTCCGCCACGTTGCGGAGTCCAGCAAGGTGGACTTCCACATCGACCTCGACCCGGCGCTGCCGCGCTCGATGTTCACCGACATCAAGCGCATGCAGCAGATCATCAAGAACCTGCTGTCGAACGCGTTCAAGTTCACCCACCAGGGCAGCGTGTCGCTCACCGTCAAGCCGGTGAACACCGGCTGGTCCTCGGACAACGAGGAGCTGAACGGCGCGGGGCCGGTGGTTGCCTTCTCGGTGTCCGACACGGGCATCGGCATCGCGCCGGAGAAGCAGCAGCTCATCTTCGAGGCGTTCCAGCAGGCCGACGGCTCCACGTCGCGCAAGTACGGCGGCACGGGCCTGGGCCTCGCGATCTCGCGCGAGCTCTCGAAGCTCCTCGGCGGCGAGATCCGGCTCGTCAGCGCACCCGGCGTGGGCAGCACGTTCACGCTCTACCTGCCGGTCTCCTACGTGCAGCGCAACCCGCGCAACCCGCAGCTCCTGCGCCCGACGCTCGAGCAGGCGCGCCAAGCCGTCGAGCAGGCGGCGGACGTCATCCGCAAAGCTTCCGCGCCCGAGCAGAGCCCGATCTACGAGGAGGCGGAAGCGGCCCCCGAGCCGAACGAGGCCGGCGACGACCGGGCGAGCGTGCTGCCCGGCGACCAGGCGGTGCTCATCGTCGAGAACGACCTCGCCTTCGCGAAGCTGCTGCTCGACTCGGCGCGCAAGGAAGGCCTGAAAGGCCTGGTCGCCGCGAGCGCCGCCGGCGCGCTGTCGATGATCAAGGAGTACCAGCCCTCGGTGCTGACGCTCGACATCCACCTGCCTGACATGCAGGGCTGGCGGATCCTGGATCGCCTCAAGGCCGACCTTTCGACGCGGCACATCCCGGTGTGCGTGGTGTCGACCGACGACTCGCGCGACCGGGCGCTCAATTCCGGCGCGATCGGCTTCATCGCCAAGCCGGTGCAGTCCGGGCAGGTGATCGACGAGGCGATGCGTCAGCTGAAGACCTACATCTCCCGGCCGCGGCGCAAGCTTGCGCTGCTCATGCCGGAAGGCGCAGAACGGACGCAGATCCTGGAGCGGCTGGAGCCCGAAGAGGTGGACGTCGTCGCCTCGGGCGACAGCGCCGCGATCTGCAAGGCGTTGCGCGAAGAGCAGGTCGACTGCCTGGTGGTGCGGAACGGCTCCGGCGACCTGCAGCCGGCCGACCTCGTGGAGATCCTCGAGCAGCAGGCGGTGACCCGGCAGCTGCCGGTGATCCTCTACGGCGCCGAAGGCACCGGCACGCTGTCGCGCTGGAAGCGCGGCGACGGGGTCTTCGCGCTGCGCGAGGCGCGCTCGGCGGAGCGGCTGCTCGACACCATCTACTTCTTCCTGCACCGCAATGTGGCCGGGCTTTCGGTCGAGGAGCGGAACAAGGTCGAGGCGCTGCATAACTCGAGCCGCGTCCTCGAGGGCCGCAAGGTGCTCATCGTCGACGACGACATGCGGAACATCTTCGCCCTGTCCACCGTGCTGCACGACCAGGGCATGAAGATGATCTCGGCCAACAACGGCCGCGAGGCGATCCGGCTGGTGAAGGCGGACCCGACCATCGACATCGTGCTGATGGACATCATGATGCCGGAGATGGACGGCATCCAGACGATGCAGGAGATCCGCAAGCTGCCGGAGAAGAAGGACCTGCCGATCATCGCCGTCACCGCGAAGGCCATGAAGGGCGACCGCGAGAAGTGCATCCAGGCCGGCGCCTGGGACTACCTCTCCAAGCCGGTCGACACGGTGCACCTGATGGCGGTCCTGCGCGGCTGGCTGCACCGGTGAAATCGGGGTCAGAGCCCGATTTCATGGCAATCAAGCTGACAACCGGAGAATCGGAAATCGGGCTCTGACCCCGATTCCTGATCATGGACGAGAAGGTCAACATCCTGGTCGTCGACGACCTGCCGGACAAGCTGCTGGCGTTCCAGGTCGTGCTGGAGGAGCTCGGACAGAACCTGGTGATGGTGAACTCGGGCGCCGAAGCGCTGAAGCAGCTGCTCGAGATGGAGTTCGCGGTGGTGCTGCTCGACGTCAACATGCCGGACATCGACGGCATCGAGACGGCGGAGCTCATCCGGCAGCACAACAAGACCAAGCACACGCCGATCATCTTCGTCACGGCGTACGCGGACGAGATGCAGACCGCGCGCGGCTACCAGCTCGGCGCGGTGGACTACATCCTCTCGCCGATCGTGCCGGAGATCCTGCGCAGCAAGGTGCGCGTCTTCGTCGAGCTCTACCGGGCGCAGAAGCGCGCGCAGACGCTGGCGCGCGCGGAGGCCGAGCGCGCCGCGGCGGAGGAGGTGACGCGCCGCTCCAACTTCCTCGCCTACGCGAGCCGCGAGCTCGGAGCGACGCTCGACCCGGCGGAAGGCGCGCAGCGCCTGATGGACATCGCGGTGCCCGGCCTCGCCGACGCGGCGTTCCTCTGCCTCATGCTCGAGGGCGACGAACTGCTCTTCACGCGCAGCGTGGAAGGCGGCGAGCCCGCCACCCGCGACGTGTCGTCCCTGCACGCGCTGCCGCGCCCGTTGCGCGACGCCGTGGAGCTGGTCGCTTCCGAGGGCCGCGAGCTCGACCTGCCGATCTGGCCGGACGCCGAGCCCTTCGCCGAGTGGCCGGCGGGCCTGCGCTCGGCGCGCGTGCTGCCGATCCGCGCCGGCGAGCGCGTGTTCGGCGTGCTGGTGCTCGCCTCGACGCGGCCGGTGCCGGCATGGGCGCTGCCCGACCAGGCGATGATCGCCGAGCTCGTCGGCCGAGCCGGCATCGCGCTCGAGAACGCGCGGCTCTACTGGAGCCTGAAGCGCGAGATGGCGAAGACCCGCGAGGCGGAGGAAAAGCTGCTCGAGCAGAGCCGGCGCAAGGACGAGTTCCTCGCCATGCTCTCGCACGAGCTGCGCAACCCCCTCGCGCCGATCCGCAACGCGGTGGAGCTCCTGCGCCGGATCGCGCCTTCGGAGCCGCGCCTCGTGTGGGCGCGCGACGTGGTGGACCGCCAGGTGACGCACATGGCGCAGCTCGTGGACGAGCTGCTCGACGTCTCGCGGATCACCCAAGGCAAGATCAAGCTCAAGCGCGAGCCGGTCGAGCTCGACAAGGTGATCGCGCACGCGGTGGAGACGGCGCGGCCGCTCATCGACGCGCGCGGCCACTCGCTCGAGGTCCGGCTTCCCGACTCGCCGGTGTGGCTGCAGGCGGATTTCGCGCGGCTCGGCCAGGTGATCGCGAACCTGCTCAACAACGCGGCGAAGTACACGCAGGAAGGCGGCCGCATCGAGCTCGCCGCGAGCGCGCTGAACGGCGAGGCGACATTGATCGTGCGCGACAACGGCATCGGCATCGACCGGGACCTGCTGCCGCGCGTCTTCGAGCTCTTCTCGCAGGGCGAGCGCACGCTCGACCGCAGCCTGGGCGGCCTCGGCGTGGGCCTCACCGTCGTGCAGCGCCTGGTGGAGCTCCACCAGGGGCGCGTCGAAGTCTCCAGCGAAGGCGCCGGCCGGGGCGCCGAGTTCAAGCTGGTGCTGCCGTGCCTCAGCGAGGCGGGCGGAGCGACGCGGGCCGAACGGGAGGCGGCGCCGCGCAAGGAACGGCCTGTCGGCTGCCAGCGCGTGCTCGTCGTCGACGACAACGTCGACGCGGCTGAGAGCATCGCGGTGCTCCTGCGCATGGAAGGACACGAGGTGAAGACGGTCGGCGACGCGCGCCAGGCGCTCGAGTGCTGCGAGGTGTTCGCTCCCGGCGCCATCGTGCTGGACATCGGCCTGCCCGGCATGGACGGGTACGCGCTCGCCAAGGCGCTGCGCGCCATCCCCGCGGCGCGCGACGCGCTTTACATCGCCCTCACCGGATACGGGCAGAAAGACGACCGCGCCGCCGCGGAGGCGGCCGGGTTCCACCACCACTTCATCAAGCCGGCCGATCCGCGCGCCGTGCACGCGGTGATCACCCAGCAGGGCGGCGATGCCGGAGTCTCCAGGATCGGCCTCGGCTCCTAGCATGCGCGAGGCCCGGCTCGATTTTCTCGCCGGCGGCGGCGAAATGGGCGCGCTGATCCGCGGGCGCGACTGGTCGCGCACCTCGCTCGGCCCGGCAGAACGGTGGCCGCAAAGCCTGCGCAGCGCCGTCAGCATCCTCCTGCCGAGCAAGGCGCAGATCGCGCTCTTCTGGGGGCCGGAGCTCGTCACGCTCTACAACGACGCCTACCGGCCGGTGTTCGGCGCCAAGCATCCGGACGCCCTCGGCAAGCCGATCCGCGAATCCTGGAGCGAGCTCTGGCGCGCCGGGCTCAAGGAGATCTTCGAGAACGTGCTGGCCACGGGCGAGGCGTTCTGGGCCCGCGACCGGCCCTTCTACATGGAGCGGCGCGGCTTCCTGGAGGAGACCTTCTTCGACGTCTCCTACGACCCGGTCCGCGACGAGTCCGGCCGCGTGGCGGGCATCTTCTGCATCGTGAGCGAGACGACGGGCCGCGTGCTCGGCGAGCGGCGCCTCAAGCTGCTGCGCGAGCTCGCGACGCAGACCATGAACGCGCCCAGCGTCGACGAGGTGTGCGCCCGCACGCTCGAGGTGCTCCGGTCCTGCCCCGGCGACATTCCTTCCGCCGAGCTCGACCTGGACGACCGCAACCGGTGGAAGCCCGGCGTCGAAGGGCGCCTGGCCGTCCTCGCGAGCGGAGAGGGCCGGATCCGCCTCGGGATCAGTCCCAATCTGCTCTTCGACGAGGAGTACCACGGCTTCTTCGAGCTGGTCGCCGGCCAGGTGGCCTCGTCCGTGGCGAGCGCGCGGGCGGTGGAGGCGGAGCGCAGGCGAGCCGAGGCGCTGGCCGAGATCGATCGCGCCAAGACCGCGTTCTTCTCCAACGTGAGCCACGAGTTCCGCACGCCGCTCACGCTGATGCTCGGGCCGGTGGAGGACGCGCTTGCCGACGCGTCGCTACCGGCGCCGCAGCGCGAGCGCCTGCGGCTCGTGCGCCGCAGCGGGCTGCGGCTGCAGAAGCTGGTCAACTCGCTGCTGGACTTCGCGCGCATCGAGGCCGGGCGCGCAGAGGCGAGCTATGAGCCCGTCGAGCTCGGCGCGTTCACCGCCGAGCTCGCGAGTACCTTCCGCTCGGCCCTGGAGAAGGCCGGCCTCACGCTCAGCGTGGATTGTCCGCCGCTCGCGGCGCCGGCCTACGTGGACCGCGACATGTGGGAGAAGATCGTCCTCAACCTTCTCTCGAACGCATTCAAGTTCACCTTCGATGGCGGCGTCGCCGTGTCGCTGCGGGAAGAAGGCGGCGTCATCCGGCTCGCCGTGCAGGACTCCGGCACCGGCATCCCGCCCGCAGAGCTGCCGCGCCTCTTCGAGCGCTTTCGCCGCGTCGAGGGAGCGAAGAGTCGCACGCACGAGGGCACGGGCATCGGGCTCGCGCTGGTGCAGGAGCTCGCGCGCCTGCACGGCGGCGCAATCGAGGTGGCAAGCGCGGAGGGCCAGGGCAGTACGTTCACCGTCTCCATTCCGGCCGGAAGCGCGCACCTTCCCCCCGAGCGCATCGGTGCGCCGCGCGCGCTTGCGTCCACGTCGCTCGGCGCTGCGCCCTTCCTGGAGGAGGCCGAGCGCTGGCTGCCGGAGCCGGTGGAGGAGGTTCCGGCGCGCGCCGGCGCCCGCATCGTGTGGGCGGACGACAACGCCGACATGCGCGACTACGTCCGCAGGCTCCTTTCGCCGCATTACGACGTCGAGGTCGCGCCCGACGGCGAGGCGGCGCTGGCGGCCGTCCGGAGGCGCCGGCCGGACCTCGTGCTGATCGACGTCATGATGCCGCGGCTGGACGGCTTCGGCGTCCTTGCCGCGCTGCGCGCGGACGAGCGCACGCGCAGCCTGCCTGTGATCCTCCTCTCGGCGCGCGCCGGCGAGGAAGCGCGCCTCGAAGGCCTGAAGGCGGGCGCCGACGACTACATTGTCAAACCTTTCACCGCGCGCGAGCTCCTTTCCCGCATCTCCGCACGCCTGGAGCTGAACGCGATGCGCGACCGGCTGCGCCGGGAGCGCGCCGAGCTCGCCGATCTCTTCGCGCAGACGCCGGTCCCGACCGCCGTCCTGCAGGGCCCGGATCTCGTCTTCGAGCTGGCCAACCCGGCATACGTGGAGGCGGTTGGCGGACGCGACGTCGCCGGCAGGCCGCTGCTGGAGGCGCTGCCCGAGCTGCGCGGCCAGGGCCTGGATGGGCAGCTGCGGGAGGTGATGCGCACCGGCCAGGCGCACGTCGGCCGCGAAAGGCTGGTGCGCGTAGAACGCAACGGCCGGCTGGAGGACAGCTACTTCACCTATATCTATGCCCCCCTTCGCGCCGAGCAGGGCCGCGTGGATCGCGTGATCGCCATCGTCAACGAAGTGACCGAGCAGGTGCTGGCGCGAAAGAAGATCGAGGCGCTCGCCGCGGAGGCCCAGAAGGCTGCGAGCGAGCTGGAGGACTTCATCGAGAACGCTACCGTGGCCATGCACTGGGTCGGGCCCGACGGGACGATCCTGTGGGCGAACCGCGCCGAGCTCGAGCTGCTCGGGTATGAACGCGAGGAGTACGTCGGCCGCAACATCACCGAGTTCCACGCCGACCGGCCGGTGATCGAGGACATCCTGCAAAGGCTGCACTGCGACGAGAAGATCCTGAACCGCGAGGTGCGCCTGCGCTGCAAGGACGGCGGCATCCGGCACGCCCTGGTGAGCTCGAGCGTGCACCGCCAGGACGGCCGGTTCGTTCACACGCGCTGTTTTACGCGCGACATCACCGAGCGCAAGCGGTTCGAGGAGGCGCTGTTCGAGAGCGAGGCGCGCTTGCGCGCCATCTTCCACGGCGCGCCGGTGTCCATCTGGGAGGAGGATTTCACCGCCGTGCTGCCCGTGGTCGATGAGGCGAAGCGCGCTGCCGGCGGCGACCTGCGCGCCTACCTCGGCGCGCATCCGGACATCGTGCGCCGCGCCATCTCGCTGGTGAAGATCGTGGACGTCAACGAGGCGGCGCTGCGCGTATTCGGGGCGCAGAGCCGCGAGGAGCTGCTTCAGTCGCTCGACCGCATCTTCACGCCGGAGACGGAGGCGGTGTTTCTCGAGGAGATGGTCGCAATCGGCGAGGGGCGCACGGAGTTCGGTTGCGATACGGTATGCCGCACGCTCAAGGGCGAGACCATCGAGGTGCTCTTCAACGCGGTCTTCCCGCCGCCAGAAGGAGGCTTCGAGCGGGTCCTGGTCACGCTGGTGGACATTACGGCCCGCCGGCGCATGGAAGCGCTGCTGCTGGAGAGCGAGGAGCGCTATCGCGCGGTAGTGGAGAGCCAGAGCGAGATGGTGTGCCGCTTCCGCCCGGACGGCACGCTGGTATTCGTGAACAACGCCTATGCGCGGTCGATGGGTACCACCCCGGAGTCGCTGCAGGGCGCGAGCTTCTGGGACCACGTCCCGGCGCCGGACCGCGAGCACGTGCGGAGCATGCTGGCGCGCATGACGCCGGATGCACCGGAGGTGCGGATCGAGAACCGCTTCATGACCGCCAAGGGCGAGCGCTGGACGCTGTGGATCAACCGCGCGCTCGCGTTCGACGTGCAGGGCGGCGTGGCCGAGGCGCAGTCCACCGGCATCGACATCACCGAGAGGAAGCGCGCGGAGGAGGCGTTGCGCGAGGCGGACCGGAAAAAGGACGAGTTCCTCGCCATCCTCTCGCACGAGCTGCGCAACCCGCTTGCGCCGATCCGCAATGCCGTGGCGCTGCTGCGGGACTCGGGCGCGAATCCCGAGGTGCACGCCGAGGTGCGCCGCGGCGTGCTGCCGATGCTGGAGCGCCAGGTCGCGCACCTCATCCGCCTGGTGGACGATCTCCTCGACGTCTCGCGCATCAACCGCGGCGACATCACGCTGCAGAAGCGCGCCGTGCGGCTCGAGGAAATCGTGTCGAGCGCCATGGAGACGAGCCGCCCGCTCCTCGAGGCGCGCCGCCACCAGGCGGACGTGCACGTGACGCAGGCACCGGTCGCCGTGATGGGCGATCCGGTGCGGCTCGCGCAGGTGGTCTCGAACCTCGTCAACAACGCCGCCGTCTACACGCCGGAAGGCGGGCGGATCGACGTGTCGGCGCGCGCCGAGGCCGGGCAGGCGGTGATCCGCGTGCGCGACAACGGCTCGGGCATCGCGCCGGAGGCGCTCCAGGGGCTGTTCGAGCTCTTCAGCCGCGGCGACAGCCGGCACGACCATCCCGGCGGCTTCGGCGTCGGGCTCGCGCTCGCCCGCCGGCTGGTCGAGATGCACGGCGGCACCATCGCGGCGGCGAGCGAGGGACCCGGGCGCGGGGCCGAGTTCACGGTGCGGTTGCCGATCGTGGCCGACGTGGCGCCCTTGCTGCCGGTGCCGCGCGCGCCGGCGCCAGGGAGCGGCAAGCGCGTTCTGGTGGTGGACGACAACAATGACGCCGCCGAAAGCCTCGGCATGGTCCTCAAGCTGATGGGCGCGGAAGTGCGGGTCGTGCACGATGGCGCAGCGGCTCTGGCTGCCTTCGAGGCGCACAAGCCCTCCGTCGTGCTGCTCGACATCGGCATGCCGGGCATGGACGGTTACGAAGTCGCGCGCATCCTGCGCACGCTCGATCCGCAGCGGCGCGCCGCCCTCGTGGCGCTGACCGGCTGGGGCCAGGAGGAGGACCGCCGTCGCGCCCGCGACGCCGGCTTCGACCACCACCTCGTGAAGCCGGCCGAGATCACCACGCTCGAAGCACTGCTCGCGTCCCTCGAAAAGGGGCCAGGGGCTTTCTCCCGGCATTCCTGAAGCCGCTGCTGCTGCTCCGGGTCGAGCGGCCGATACGTCCCTCCGACGGACTACGGAGCATTTCTTGCAGGTCACGCCGGTCATGACGACACCCGCGAAGCAGATGGTGCGGATCGGGATCTCCGGCTCCTACGGGGGCATGAACCTCGGCGACGAGGCGATCCTGCAGTCCATCATCACGCAGCTGCGCAAGGACCTGGAGGTCGAGATCACGGTCTTCTCGCGCGACGCCGAGGACACGAAGGCGCGCCACCCGGTGGAGCGCGTGGTGCCGGTGCGCCGGCTCTCGCGCGCCGAAGTGGTGCCGGAGATCGAGCGCCTGGACGTGCTGATCCTCGGCGGCGGCGGCATCCTCTACGACGCCGAGGCGCGGATCTACCTGCGCGAGGTGCAGATCGCGCGGGAGAAGGGCGTGCCGGTGTTCGTCTACGCGATCGGCGCCGGCCCGCTGAAGGAGCCGACCGTCCAGGAGGCGGTGCGCGAGTGCCTCGAGCACGCCGACGTGATCACGGTGCGCGAGCGATCGGCGCAGGCGGTGCTCGAGTCGGCGGGCGTGCACCACCAGGTGGTGGTGACCGCGGATCCGGCGCTTCTCCTCAAGCCCGAGCCGCTGCCGCGCGGCATGCTCAAGCACGAAGGGCTGGAGGGGCGGCGCAACATCGTCGGCATGTCGGTGCGCGAGCCCGGCGTCGCCGCGCCGGACCTCGATCCGAAGTTCTACCATGCGCTGCTCGCCAACGCGGCCGACTACATGGTCGATCGCTTCGACGCGGACGTGGTGCTCGTGCCGATGGAGCGCTCGGTGCTCGACGTCCAGCACAGCCACGGCGTCATCGCCAACATGCTGCGCCCTCAGCGCGCCACCGTGCTGCGGGGCGAGTACACCTCCGGGCAGATTCTCGAGCTCATCGGGCACTTCGACTTCGTGCTCGGCATGCGCCTGCACTTCCTCGTCTTCGCCGCACTGCAGAAGGTTCCGTTCGTCGCGCTGCCCTATGCGGGCAAGGTTTCGGGGTTCCTGGAGGACCTCAAGGTGCCGACCCCGCCGATGCAGCTCGTGAGCGCGGGGCGGCTCATCGCCCACCTCGACAAGTCCTGGGACGAGCGGCGGGCGATGAAGGCGCAGCTCGCCAAGACGGTGCCCGCGCTGCAGGCGCGCGCGCAGGAGACCCACAAGCTGCTGCTCGAGCTGGTTCGCGGACGCGGTGCCCTCGCTAAAGCGGCCTGACCCGCTCCAGCGCGTCGAGCTTCCGGCGCGCCATGCCACGCTGGCGGCGGAAACCGACGTGCTGGTGGTCGGTGGCGGCCCCGCGGGCATCGGCGCGGCGATCGGCGCGGCCGACGCGGGCGCGCGCGTGGTGCTCGCCGAGCGCTACGGCTTCCTCGGCGGCAACGCCACCGCGGCGCTCGTCATGCCGCTCATGTCCTTCCACACCAACAAGGGCGACCGCAGGGCGGAGCCGCGGCAGGGCGCGCCGCTCCTTCCCACCGACCACGGTCCGGGCGATCCGATCATCGCCGGCGTGCTGCGCCGCCTGCTCGAGCGCCTGGTGAGCGTCGGCGGTGCGATCCCGCCGTCCCTCGACACGGGCTACGTCGTGCCCTTCGACCCGGAGTGGTTCAAGCTCGTGGCGCTCGACATGCTCGACGAGGCGGGCGTGCAGTTCCTGCTGCATTCCTTCGCGAGCGGCGTGCTGGGGGAGAAAGCGGTGAAGGGCGCCGTGTTCGAGACGAAATCCGGCCCGCTGGCGGTGCGCGCGAAGGTCGTGATCGACTGCACCGGCGACGCGGACCTCGCGGTGCAGGCCGGCGCGCCTTTCGAGGTCGGCCGCTCCGACGGCCTCGCGCAGCCGATGACGCTCATGTTCCGGATGGCGGACTTCCAGAAGGCCGCCTTCGACGCCTACGTGAAGGAGAACCCGCAGCAGTGGCGCGGCGTGCACGGCCTGTGGGACCTGGTGGGCCAGGCGACGCGCGCGGGCGACCTGAAGCTGCCGCGCGAGGACGTCCTCTTCTTCGCCACGCCGCACGAGCACGAAGTGAGCGTGAACAGCACGCGCGTCACGCGGGTGCTCGGCACCGACGTGTGGGACCTCACGTACGCCGAGTGCATGAGCCGGCGCCAGATGCGCCAGATCGCCGAGTTCCTGCGCCGCTACGTGCCGGGCTTCGAGAAGGCCTACGCGGTGCAGAGCGGCATCAACATCGGCGTGCGCGAGACCCGCCGCATCATCGGCGAATACCAGCTCGACGCGAACGACGTCCTCTCGGCGCGCCGGTTTGAGGACGCCATCGCGCGCGGCGCCTATCCGGTGGACATCCACAATCCCGCCGGCAGCGGCACCGTGCTGAAGCGCCTGCCGCCGGGCGAGGCCTATGACATTCCGCTGCGCTGCCTCCTCCCGCAGTCCACCGAGAACCTGGTCGTCGCGGGACGCTGCATCTCGGGCACGCACGAGGCGCACTCGTCGTACCGCGTGATGCCGATCGTCATGGCGACCGGCCAAGCCGCGGGCGTCTGCGCCGCGCTCGCAGCGCGCGCCGGCAAGCCGCCGCGCGACGTGCCGGTGCACGAGGTGCAGCTCGAGCTGCTGCGCCAGGGCGCAAGTCTTCGCAAGGATGTAGTGGAAACAGCTACAAGCGCCGCCCGCTGAGCCCGCCGCTTCCGTAACATCCCGGCTTTCCGAGGGGGAAATGGCGAGCAGCGATTCCGCGTTGAGCCGGTATGCAGTGGCGCTCGCCGCCGCCGCGGTCGCCCTCGCGCTGCGCTGGGCGCTCGAACCGTGGCTCGCCGGCGCGGCGACCACCGTGACGCTGTACGGCGCGATCGTCGTAGCGGTGTGGCACGGCGGCTACCGCTCCGGGATCGTGGCTACGGTGGCGGGCTACCTCGCCGCCAACATCCTGTTCATCGCCCCGCGCGGCGTGCTGCACCTCGACAGCGCGGACGACGTCGCGCGC
>DASPMF010000204.1:0-4619 GCA_035627155.1 Burkholderiales bacterium
CTCTTCGGCGTCATCTCCTCCGTCGCGCTCGGCGTCAACGTTCTCCTCCTCGTCGCCCTCCTTTCACTCCTGCAGGCGACCCTTACGCTGCCCGGCATCGCGGCCATCGCGCTCACGCTTGGCATGGCGATCGACGCCAACGTGCTCATCAACGAGCGCATCCGCGAGGAACTGCGCGGCGGCGCCACGCCGCAGGCTGCGATTTCAGCCGGCTACGAGCGTGCCTGGGGAACGATTTTCGACTCCAACATCACGACGCTGATCGCCGGCCTCGCGCTGCTCATCTTCGGCCAGGGTCCGGTGCGCGGATTCGCGGTGGTCCACTGCCTCGGCATCATGACTTCCATGTTCTCCGCCGTCACGGTTTCCCGCGCGATCGTGAACGGCGTATACGGACATCGCAAGCGGGTGCAAAAGCTCTCCATCGGCAACACCGCGTGGAAATAACCCCGGACCGGGACTGACATGGAATTCTTCAAGATCCGCCGCACGATCCCCTTCATGCGGCACGCGCTGGTGTTCAACGTGATCTCGCTCCTCACGTTCCTCGCCGCAGTGTTCTTCCTCGCCACCAAGGGCCTCAATTTTTCGATCGAGTTCACCGGCGGCACGCTGATCGAGGTCGGCTACGAGCAATCCGCCAACGTCGACTCCATCCGCCGCACGCTCGACGAGGCCGGGTACAAGGCGGAGGTGCAGAACTTCGGCTCCTCGCGGGACGTGCTGATCCGCATGCACGTGGAGAAGAACCAATCCACCGCCGACGTCTCGCAGAAGGTCCTCGACGTGCTGAAGAAGGGGGACGCGGGGGCGCAGCTAAGGCGCGTCGAGTTCGTGGGACCCCAGGTGGGACGCGAGCTCGCGGAGTACGGAGCGCTTGCCCTGCTCGTCACGGCGCTCGGCATCGTCGCCTACCTAGCGCTGCGCTTCGAATGGAAGTTCGGGCTGGCGGCGATCATCGCCAACCTGCATGACGTGATCATCATCCTGGGCTTCTTCGCGTTCTTCCAGTGGGAGTTCTCGCTGCCCGTCCTGGCGGCGGTGCTCGCCATCCTCGGCTACTCGGTGAACGAATCCGTGGTGGTGTTCGACCGGGTGCGGGAGAACTTCCGCAAGATGCGCAAGGCGACGACGCCGGAGGTAATCGACGCCGCCATCACCGGAACCATTTCGCGCACGATCATCACCCACGGCAGCACGCAGATCATGGCCACGACCATGCTGGTCTTCGGCGGACCGGCGCTGCACTACTTCGCGCTCGCGCTCACCATCGGCATCTGCTTCGGCATCTACTCCTCGGTGCTCGTGGCCGCGCCCATTCTCATGTGGCTGCGCGTCGACCGCGCACACTTCATCAAGCCGGCGAAGCGCCGGGACGAGCACGAAGGCGCCGTCGTCTAGCTGGCGCTAGCTACTTCAGGATCTGCACCAGGTTGGAGTAGTCGTCGGTCCAGGTGCGCCAGTGCGGCCGGTCCTCCGCGGGCACCGCGCCGGCCTCGGCAAACCGCGGCGCCTGCAGCGTGGCGGCGGACTTCGACACGAGCACCCAGTCGCTGCGGGCCCGGCGGCTCGGATCGTCGTCTTCCGGGTCGTCGTTCACGAGGACGGCGTGCGCCCCCTCTTCCTTCGCCAGCCTTGCAACCACCGGCACGAGATGCAGGAACCGGTTCGACACGTGGAAGGCCACGATGCCATCCGGCTTGACGTGCCGCAGGTACACCGCAAGCGCCTCGCGCGTGATGAGGTGCACGGGAATGGCGTCGCCGGAGAACGCGTCGACCGCCAGCACGTCGAACCCCTGCGGCGATTCGCGCTCGAGCGTCAACCGCGCGTCGCCGAGCGCGACCTCGATCTTCGCCGGGCTGTCCGCCAGGAACGTGAACTCCGACCGGGCGACCTCGACGACGTGCGGGTCGATGTCGTAGAAGCGGAACGTGTCGCCCTCCCGGCCATAGGCGGCGAGCGTACCGGTGCCCAGGCCGATCACCCCGACGCGCACCGCCGGGGATCCCGCCTGCTTCGCCCGGATGGCAACGCCGATTCCCGACGGTTCCTGGTAGTAGGTGGTGATGAACGAGCGCCAGGAGCCGGTCATGTACTGCTCGCCGTGCATGATCGCGCCGTGCACGAGGCGCTTGAGGTGGCCCTCCTCGCCCGGCTCGCCGTACTCCTTCACCCGCAGCACGCCGTAAAAGCTGCGCGCGGAAACTTTCACGTCCTTGTGGTAGTTCAAGCCATCGTAGGCGGCACATCCCGCCACCCCAAGCAGCACGGCGAGGCTTGCGTACTGCGGCACCGCGCCGAGCTCGCGCATCCGCAGGGCGGCCAGCACGCCGAGCAGCACGAGGCTGATGCCGAGCTCGTAGTACGCGTCGAAGACCACCGGCGCGACGACCGCCACCAGAACGCCCCCCAGTGCGCCCCCCGCGGAGATCGTCAGATAGAAGCCGGTCAAGTGCTGCGGCGCCGGACGCGTCCGATAGAGCTCGCCGTGGCAGAAGAGGCATCCCGCAAAGAGACCGAACAGGAATACGCCGAGCTGCACGGGCAGGTCGAAATGAAAACGCTCGTCGACCACGAGCCACGCCATCGCCCCGAGCGCGACCAATACGAAGCTCCACATCCACCCCGGCCGGTACGCCCCGCGGCCCTCGAAGGCGAGGATGAAGGTCAGCAGGTACAACGTGAGCGGCGCCAGCCAGAGCAGCGGGCCGGCCGCCACGTTCTGGGTCAGATGGTTCGTCACGGCGAGCAGGAGCACCGAACCGGCGGCGGAGAGCGCGAGCCAGAGAAGGTGCGGCCGCTGGCCGGCCGCCGCGGCTGCGGTGCGGGCCGGCGCCGCGCTTGGCGCCGGCGTCAGCCAGGCCGATGCCGCGCACAGGACGGCAAAGGCGCCGAAGACCCAGGACCAGATGCGCACCTGCTCGCCCGCGGCGAGGAAAGGCTCGATGGCGAGCGGATAGCCGACGAGCGCGATGAGTGACGCTAGGTTGGAAAGGGCGAACAGCCGGTACGGATTGCGCTGCGGATAGGCGCGTGCATACCAGGCCTGGATGAGCGGACTGGTCGAGGCGAGCAGAAAGTACGGCAGGCCGACCGCGACGAGGAGCAGCAGCAGGATGTAGCTGATCGGCTCTTCGGAGCCGGAAGGCTTCCACGCTTCGGCGGGCGCGATCGGCAGGCTCAGCGCGGCGGCGGCGAGGAGCAGCGTATGCACGAGCGCATGCGCATTGCGTCGCGCGACCTTGCCGACGAGGAAATGGGCGTAGGCGTAGCCGGCGAGCAGCAGCGCCTGGAAGAACAGCATGCACGTCGTCCACACCGCGGCGCTTCCGCCGAACCAAGGCAGGATGAGCCGCGCGATGAGCGGCTGCACGACGAACAGGAGGAACGACGACAGGAAGATCGTCGCGGCGTAGCGCATTCGCGGTTACTCGATGTTGCGCGCGAAGGGTTTCCCGAGCATCCAGGCGCTGATCGCGTCCACCGTCGGCGCTTCCCTGCCGTAGAACCCGTGGGGAGAAAGCGGATCGCACGGGCCCGACTCGGCGGGCTTGCCGCCCTCGACCGTGACCAGCGGGAAGCGCTGGCCGAGCTGCGCAGCGACGCTGTAGGGCGTCGCCTGGCAGGTATCGCCGCGATGGTGCACGAAAAGGATGCGCGACTTGATGGCGCCGAAATCCACGCCGGTGATGACCGGCCAGCGGCCCCGGGGCGAGGCGAACATCGAAGAGGAAAGCACTACGCCGGCGATCTCGTCGCCGAGCTCTAGGCCGAGTTGCGCGCCGCTGATCGTGCTGCGGCTCGTGGTGGCGATGAAGACCGGGATGCCGGGAAAGCGCTTCCGCAGCTCTGCAAGCACTGCCCGCGCGTCCACCGATTGCGCCTTCCCGGTGCGGTACTCGTCGCCCACGCCGTCGCGGGCATCGGACGGGGTGTCCATGATGACCGGCAGCACGCCGTTGCGGATGAATTCGCGCCGGGCGCGCGGCAGGAAGTTCCCCTGGGCGAACCTGACCTGGCCGTTCTCGCTGCGCAGGTCGATGTTGCCGTAGCCGCCGATGTAGAGGAGCGCAATCGCGTCGGCCTCGCGCCCGCCCATGCCGGCGATGAAGAACGACTGCGTGACACCCGGCCGGGTCGGGATGGTGACGAGCTCCTGCGCCGAGGCGCCGAGCGCAGCGGCGAGCAGCGCGGCGCCCGCCGCGATCCTCATGCTTCCTTCGCGAGCTTGGCGGCCAGTCCGGTGTACGTGCCGGGCGTGAGCGCAAGCAGGCGCTTGCGCGCCTCCACCGGCAGCGGCAGGGAACGGATGAAGGCTGCGAGCTGGGCGCGCTCGAGCCGCTTGCCGCGCGTAAGGTCCTTGAGCTTCTCGTAGGCGTCCGGGACGCCGTGGCGGCGCATGACCTGCTGGACGGCCTCCCCCAGGACCTCCCAGTTCGCGTCGAGATCCGCTTCCAGGCGCGCCTTGTCGGCTTCCAGCTTGCTTAGTCCGCGCAGGCAGGACGCGTACGCGAGCAGCGTATGGCCGAGCGCCGGCCCGAGGTTGCGCAGTGCGGTGGAATCGGAGAGGTCGCGCTGCCAGCGGGAGACGGGCAGCTTGTCCGCGAGGTGGCGCA
>DASPMF010000205.1:0-23967 GCA_035627155.1 Burkholderiales bacterium
GCGAGACGAGCCCGCGCAATTCCTCGACGGCGAGGAGGCCGGGCGGGGCTGCCTTCGGATCGCTCACCGCCCCAGCTTAGGCCGGGGAATGTGAAGCGGATGTGACGTCAGGACGGTTCGGGTTTCTTGCGGTACAGCACCGCCACCTTGCCGACGACCTGGACGAGATCCGCGCCGATGCGTTCGCAGGCCTCGTTGAACGCACGCTCCCGGTCGTCGCGCTCCAGCCCCGGCGCGCGCACCTTGATGAGCTCGTGCGATTTCAGCGCCAGGTCGACTTCGGCGAGCACCGCGTCGGTCAGGCCCTTGTTGCCGATCAGCACCACCGGCTCGAGGTTGTGCGCCTTTGCCTTGAGGGCCTTGCGTTGCGTGGACGTGAGCATCGCTACATTCTAGTGACGGCGCGCCGTGCAAGCGCGAGGCAGGCCACCCCGATCGCGGTGAGGATCGCCAGCAGGGCGAAGCAGGCCGCGTACGAAAGGCCGCCGCGGTCGTGAAGCTCGCCGAAGGCCGCGGGGCCGACCACGATGCCGGCATAGGTGATGAAGAGGCTGGCGCCGGTCGCCGCGCCGATGTCGCGCGGCGCCTGGCGCGCGATCACCGCCATGAACACGCCGTTCCAGCCGATGGCGCTGAAGCCGAAGATCGCCGCCACGGCGACGATCCCGGCGATCGGCCAGTCCGGCGCGATGGCGGCGGTCGCCAGGGCGCCGACTATGCCCAGGCACCCGTTCGCGATCAGCGTGATTGTCCCGGAACGCAGCCTGTCGGCGAGCCAGCCCCATGCGAGGCGTCCGGCGGCCCCGGCGGTGTGAGCTGCGGCGAGGACCGTGCCGGCATGGACGAGGTCCACGCCGATGTCGGCAACCAGGAACGTCACCAAGAAGCCCGAGAGGGAAAGCTGCACGGCGGAATACAGGAAGGAAGACAGGGCGAGCCAGCGAAGGACCCGGTTGTTCCACATGAGGGCAAGGCTGCCGAGCGGATTCGCCAGCAGCGGCGTGCTCGCATCCCGGTCCTCGTCCCAGGATCGGCGATGGCGCTGCAGGTAGACGCTGAATGCCGCGATCGCCACCGCGCAGGCGAGCAGGGCGCTGCGCCACCCCGAAGCGACGGTGAGCGGCGGCATCACGAGCCCGGCGATGACGGCGCCGATCGGCACGCCGCATTGCTTGATGGAAAAGATGAGATTCATGCTGCCGGCGGTCGGGAGCCGCGCCAGGAGGTGCGAGGCGGCCGGGTTGGTGATTCCGTAGCCCCAGCCCATCACGATCGCTCCGGCGGCAAGGGTGCCGACCGTTCCGGAGGCCGACAGCACGCATCCGCCGGCGACCAGCCACAGCGCGAGCTGGCTGGTGCGCGTAGGTCCCAGCCTGCGCACGAGCCCGCCCCCGAAGAGCGCCGAGATCATCGCGCCGAGATAGACGGCGCCGACCTGGTAGCCGATGAGCGCCGCGCTCACCCCGAGGTCGTTCGCCGCCCGCGGTGCAACCGCGGCGAGCGCGAGCGCGCCCAGGGTGGTGAGCGACTGGGTCGCGGTCGTCGCGACGAGCACCGGAAGGACGGGAAGGGCGGCCACGGAGCGCCGATTATCATTGCCCGATGACCAAGTCGAGCAAGCAATGGCTTCGTCGCCACGTCACGGACCCGTACGTTCGCAAGGCGAAGGAGCAGGGGTATCGCTCGCGCGCGGCGTTCAAGCTGCTTGAATTGAATGAGAAAGAAGCCTTCCTCAAGCCGGGCAGCGTGGTCGTGGACCTCGGCGCCGCCCCCGGCGGCTGGTCGCAGGTCGCGGCGCAGAAGGTCGGCACGCGCGGCCGCGTGCTGGCGGTTGATTTGCTGCCCGTCGTCCCCATCTCCGGAGTAACGGTCCTCCGGGCCGATTTCCGGGATAACGTCCTCATCGAAGCGCTCCAAGGCGCGCAGGCCGATGTAGTGCTCTGCGACGTCGCTCCAAACCTTTCGGGAATTCCGCTCGTCGACCAGGCGCGCCTGCTCGAGCTTGCCGGCGCCGCGCTCGTTTTTTGCCTTAAGGCCTTGAAGCCCGAAGGCGTTTTCGTGGTCAAGGCTTTCCAGGGCGAGGCGTTCCAGGACCTGATGCAGCGGATGAAAGCGACGTTCTCCAAAGTGAAGGTGGTAAAACCCGCAGCTTCCCGGGGGGAATCCGCGGAAACTTATGTCGTGGCCAGGAGTCTGTTGTGCTCTGCCAAATCCGCGTAAGATCAGTCTCTTGCCTTTGTTTTTTGCGCTGCATTGGCGCCCGTACCGTTCGCGTCCCCTAGGAGTCGATACTTGAACAACATGCTCAAGAACCTGGTCATCTGGCTCGTCATCGGGCTGGTCCTCATGACCGTGTTCAACCAGTTCAACACCCGCCAGCAGGCCCAGGCGCCCATGGAGTACTCCCAGTTCCTGGAGGAAGTGAAGTCGGGGCGCATCGCCAAGGTGACCATCGAGGGCCGCCAGCTCAAGGCGCAGACCGTCGAAGGCAAGCGCGTCACCAGCTACTCGCCCGGCGACATCTGGCTCGTCTCGGACCTGCTGAAGTACGGCGTGAAGGTGGAGGCGAAGCCCGAGGAGGAGCCCTCGCTTCTCATGAACATCTTCGTCTCCTGGTTCCCGATGCTGCTCCTCATCGGCGTATGGATCTTCTTCATGCGCCAGATGCAGGGCGGCGGGCGCGGCGGCGCCTTCTCGTTCGGCAAGTCGCGCGCACGGATGCTGGACGAATCCACCAACACGGTGACTTTCGCCGACGTCGCGGGATGCGAGGAAGCGAAGGAGGAAGTCTCGGAGCTCGTCGATTTCCTGCGCGACCCCACCAAGTTCCAGAAGCTCGGCGGCCGCATCCCGCGCGGCGTGCTGATGGTCGGCTCGCCCGGCACCGGCAAGACGCTGCTCGCGCGCGCCATCGCCGGCGAAGCCAAGGTCCCGTTCTTCTCGATCTCGGGCTCCGACTTCGTCGAGATGTTCGTCGGCGTGGGCGCGGCGCGGGTTCGCGACATGTTCGAGCAGGCGAAGAAGCACGCGCCCTGCATCGTGTTCATCGATGAAATCGACGCGGTCGGCCGCCAGCGCGGTGCGGGCCTGGGCGGCGGCAACGACGAGCGCGAGCAGACGCTGAACCAGCTGCTCGTGGAGATGGACGGCTTCGAGGCGACGATGGGCGTCATCGTGATCGCCGCGACGAACCGTCCGGACGTGCTCGACCCGGCGCTGCTGCGCCCGGGCCGCTTCGACCGCCAGGTGGTCGTACCGCTCCCGGACATCCGCGGCCGGGAGGAGATCCTCAAGGTGCACATGCGGAAGGTTCCGCTCGCGCCGGACGTGAAGCCGGACATCATCGCGCGCGGCACCCCGGGCTTTTCCGGGGCCGACCTCGCCAACCTGGTGAACGAGGCGGCGCTCTTCGCCGCGCGCCAGAGCAAGCGCCTGGTGGACATGGATGACTTCGAGCGCGCCAAGGACAAGATCATCATGGGCGCGGAGCGCCGCTCGATGGTCATGCCCGAGGAGGAGCGCAGGAACACCGCGTACCACGAGTCCGGCCACGCCGTCGTGGCGCGCCTGCTCCCGAAGACCGACCCGGTGCACAAGGTGACGATCATCCCGCGCGGGCGCGCCCTCGGCGTGACGATGCAGCTGCCGACGGAGGACCGCTACAGCCAGGACCGCGAGCGGCTGCTGAACATGATCGCGGTGCTCTTCGGCGGTCGCATCGCCGAGGAGGTCTTCATGCACCAGATGACCACCGGCGCCTCCAACGACTTCGAGCGCGCGACCGAGATCGCCCGCCGCATGGTCACGCAATGGGGCATGTCCGACGAGCTGGGCACGATGGTGTACGGAGAGAACGAGGGCGAGATCTTCCTCGGGCGCTCGATCCAGACCCACAAGAACGTGTCCGAGGCGACGATGCAGAAGGTGGACGCCGAGATCCGGCGCATCATCGACCAGCAGTACCGCCTCGCGCGCAAGCTGCTGGAGGACAACCGCGACAAGGTGGAGGCGATGGCCAAGGCGCTCCTCGAGTGGGAAACGGTCGACGCCGACCAGATCGGCGACATCATGGCGGGCAAGCCGCCGCGCCCGCCGAAGCCTACCGGCTCCCAGCCCACGGCCAAGCCCTCGACCCCGAGCGGCCCCGAGGGACAGGCGGCGCCCACGCCTGCAGCCTGAGCCGCCTTCCACCGAAAAATCTCCCGCGCTCCGGTGCGGGAGATTTTTTTTCGACCTGCGCAGGCCCGTGGTGATGGGCGTGGTGAACGTTACGCCCGACTCCTTCTCCGACGGCGGCCGGTATCTCGACCCGAAGGCAGCCATTGCCCACGCCGCCAGGCTCGTCGAGGACGGAGCCGACATCCTCGACATCGGCGGTGAATCGAGCAGGCCCGGTGCCCTCCCTGTGTCGGTATCCGAAGAGATCGAAAGGATCGTGCCGGTCCTGGAAGGGCTGAAGGGCATCGACAAGCCGATCTCCGTGGACACGCGGCGGCCGGAGGTGATGCGCGCCGCGCTCCGCGCCGGCGCCAGCATGATCAACGACATCGAGGCGCTCGGCGCGCCGGGCGCGCTGGAGGCCGTCGCGCAATCGGACTGCGCCGTCTGCCTCATGCACAAGAAGGGCGATCCGCAGACGATGCAGCGCGATCCCCGCTACGATGACGTGGTCGCCGAGGTCCGGGGTTTCCTGGAGCAGAGGATCGGGGCATGCGAGGCCGCGGGCATCGCCAGGGCGCGCATCGTGGCGGATCCCGGCTTCGGCTTCGGCAAGACGCTGGCGCACAACCTCGAGCTGACCCGGAACCTGGGCGCCTTCATGAAGCTCGGCGTCGCGGTGCTGGTCGGCTGGTCCCGGAAGTCCTCGCTCGGACGCATGACCGGGCGCACGGAGGACGGACGCCTGGCGGCAAGCCTCGCCATGGCTTTGCTGGCGGTTCAGCGCGGGGCGAGAATACTGCGGGTGCACGACGTGCGCGAGACGCGCGACGTGATGAAGATCTGGGAGGAAGTGGAAGGATGAGCCGCAAATACTTCGGGACCGACGGCGTGCGGGGCACCGTGGGGGAAAGCCCCATGACGCCCGATTTCGTCATGCGGCTGGGCTATGCGGCGGGAAAGGTGCTTTCCGGCCAGGAAGCCCATCCGGCCGTGCTCATCGGCAAGGACACGCGCATTTCCGGGTACATGGTCGAGTCCGCGCTCGAAGCGGGATTCTCCGCAGCCGGCGTGGACGTGCACATGACCGGACCGGTCCCGACGCCGGCCGTCGCGTACCTCACGCGCGCACTGCGGCTTTCCGCAGGCGTGGTGATCAGCGCCTCGCACAATCCCTATCCCGACAACGGCATCAAGTTCTTCTCCGGCGACGGGTTCAAGCTTCCCGATCCCATCGAGGCGGCGATCGAGGCGGAGATGGACCGGCCGATGGGCTGCAATCCGGCCAGCCGGCTCGGCAAGGTGCGCCGCCGCGAGGACGCCGGCGCGCGCTACATCGAATTCTGCAAGTCCACGTTCCCGAACGAGCTCGACCTCAAGGGACTGCGGATCGTGGTGGATTGCGCGCATGGCGCGGCCTATGCGATCGCGCCGAGCGTGTTTCACGAGCTCGGCGCGGACGTCGAGGCCATCGGGGTGAAGCCCGACGGCGTGAACATCAACGACGGCTTCGGCGCCACCGCGCCGGCCGCGCTGCAAAGGGAAGTCTCCGCGCGCAAGGCGCACCTGGGCATCGCGCTCGACGGCGACGGCGACCGGCTGCTCATGGTGGATGGCGCCGGGCGCGTCTATGACGGCGACCAGCTTCTCTACGCCATCGTGCGGCATCGCGCGGGCACGGAAAAGATCGCCGGCGTTGCCGGGACGCTCATGACCAACCTCGCCTTCGAGCAGGCCATGGCGCGCCTGGGCATTCCGTTCGGCCGCGCCAAGGTCGGCGACCGCTACGTGCTCGAGCTGCTGCGCGAGAAGCGCTGGACGCTCGGCGGGGAGAATTCGGGCCACCTCATCTGCCTCGACAAGCACACCACGGGCGACGGCATCGTGTCCGCGCTCCAGGTGCTGGACGTGCTGCGCGAATCCGGCAAGACGCTCGCCGAGCTGACGGCGGACCTCGTCATGTTCCCGCAGGTGCTGCTCAACGTCGAAGTGCCGCGCGGGTTCGACTGGAAGGCGCATCCCGCCATCTCGACGGCGCAAGCCGCGGCCGAGCGCTCCCTGAACGGAAAGGGCCGCGTGCTGCTGCGCCCGTCGGGTACGGAGCCGGTGCTGCGCGTGATGGTCGAAGGGGAGCCGAAGGATGCGATCGAGTCGGCGGCCCGCAGCATCGCCGACGCGGTCAGGGCAGCCGCGCGCTAGGGCCGGCGCGCTGCGAAGGAGGGCGCCGCACGATGGGAATGCCGGTCCCGGCGAGCTATCGGCGCGTCGCTCGGCGATCGGACATGCCCACGGTGCAGCAGCGGATCGACTATAGGCGTCGTTTGTGACGGTGCCGCGGCACTCGCATGATCGTCACGGCCGATAGCGTCACCGAGCTGGATGATGTTTCGGGAATGGTGCTGGTCGCCGGGTCGCATGGCGGAACGGTCGCCGCCTATTACGCGGCGGCGGCACGCGTGCGGGCGGTCATCTTCCATGACGCCGGGCTCTCCAAGGATGATTCGGGCGTTGCGGGCTTGGCGCTGCTCGAGTCGGCGGGCATTGCCGCGGCCGCCGTGCGCCATTCGAGCGCCCGCATCGGCGACGGCGCGGACTGCCTCGCGCGCGGCACGATCAGCCGCGCGAACGCGCAGGCCGCGGCGTGCGGCGTCGCGCCGGGACAGGCTTGCAGCGACGCCGCGGTTCGCCTTCTCGCGGCGCCGCGGGTTGAAGCGAGCCTGCCGCCTGCAGGGCAAGGACGACATGCGCTCGCCCCGAGCGTGGTGGGCTGCGACTCCGTCGGCCAGCTGCAGGAGGGCGACGCCGGCCGCATCCTCGTCATCGGATCGCACGCCTCCCTCCACGGCGGCCGCGAGGAATCCGCCCTGCCGATTGCTGCGGCGCTCGTTTTCTTCCACCACGGCGGCGGCGATTGCTCGCGCCTGCCGGTGCTCGATGCACGCGGCATTCCGGCGGCGGCGGTCGATGCGATGAGCGCTCGCATCGGCAACGCGCGCTCGCTCTGGGAGAGCGGAATCGTTTCAAACCCGAATCGCACTGCGCGCGCTGTCGGAATCGTGCCGGGCATGACCGTCCGGGCGGCCGTCCAGGGGTTCACCGCCGGGCAAAGCGGGTAAAATTCAACGTTTTACCGGGTGAAATGACGGACAGCAGGATGACGCGGCTCGTGGCCGGCAACTGGAAGATGAACGGCAGCCGCGCCGCCAACCGCGCGCTGCTGGACGAAGTCCGCGCGGGCCTGGCCGGTCTCGGCGGCATGGAATGCGCGGTGTGCGTGCCGTTCCCGTACCTCGGCGAGGTGGCCGAGCAGCTGCGGGGCAGCCCGATTGCGTGGGGCGCGCAGAACATGAGCCAGCATGCCAAGGGCGCCTACACGGGAGAAGTCTCGGCCGCGATGCTGCTCGAGTTCGGCTGCCGGTACGTGATCGTCGGGCACTCGGAGCGTCGGCAGCTGTATGGCGAGACCGACCAGCAGGTCGCGGCCAAGTTCGCCGCGGCGCTCGACGCGCGCATCACCCCGATCCTCTGCGTGGGCGAAACGCTTGCGGAACGGGAAGCGGGCCAGACGGAGAAGGTGCTGGCGCGCCAGCTCGACGAAGTGCTGACGACCACCGGCATCGAGGCGTTCTCGGGCGCGGTGGTGGCGTACGAGCCGATCTGGGCGATCGGCACCGGGAAGACGGCGACGCCCGAGCAGGCGCACGAGGCGCATGCGTTCATCCGGCGCAGGATCTTCAAGGGCACGCCGATCCTGTACGGCGGCAGCGTGAAGGCGGACAACGCGGCGGCGATCTTCGCCAAGCCGGATGTCGATGGCGGGCTGATCGGGGGCGCCTCGCTCGTGGCGAAGGATTTTCTTGCGATCTGCGGGGCGGCGTCCCGGCAGGCGGCTGAAAGGGTTGCTTAATGGCGTTCTGGACCAACATCCTCATCATTACCCATGTGCTCGTGGCGCTGGCCATCATCGGCCTCGTGCTGCTCCAGCACGGCAAGGGCGCGGACATGGGCTCGGGCTTCGGCGGCGGCGCGTCGTCGAGCCTGTTCGGCGCAACCGGGTCGGCGAACTTCCTGTCGCGCGCGACCGCCGTCCTTGCGACGATCTTCTTCCTCATGAGCCTCGGCCTCGCGTACCTGGCGACGAACCAGCCGCGCGACTCTGGCAGCGTGGTCGATCGCGTCCGGCCGAAGGCGGCGGAGAAAAAGTCGGATGCGCCGGCCGCTCCGTCGCCCGACGCGAAGCAGGAGAAACCGGAGGCGGCCGAGAAGCCTCCCGCCGCGCCGCGGCAGGTTCCGCAATAGATTTTTAGGGGATAATGAAAGCCTTGCCCACGTGGTGAAATTGGTAGACACGCTAGCTTGAGGGGCTAGTGGCCTAAACAGCCGTAGCAGTTCGAGTCTGCTCGTGGGCACCACATCTATGCTTGCAGAATATTTCCCGATTCTGCTGTTCATCGCGGTCGGCCTCGCGGTCGGCGTCGCGCCGATGGCGCTCGGAAAGCTGCTCGGTCCGAGCCGCCCGGACCCGGAGAAGCTCTCGCCCTACGAGTGCGGCTTCGAGGCCTTCGAGGACGCGCGGATGAAGTTCGACGTGCGCTACTACCTGGTCGCGATCCTCTTCATCCTGTTCGATCTGGAGATCGCCTTCCTCTTCCCTTGGGCGACCGTGGTTAACGACATCGGGATGCCGGGGTTCCTGGCGATGATGCTGTTCCTCACCATCCTGGTGGTGGGCTTCATTTACGAGTGGATGAAAGGCGCGCTGGAGTGGGAGTAGAGGGTGTCCTGCAACAGGGCTTCGTGACGGCGAAGCTCGACGCGGTGATCAACTGGACGAGGACCGGCTCGCTCTGGCCGATGACCTTCGGCCTCGCCTGCTGCGCGGTGGAGATGATGCATGCTGGCGCGGCGCGCTACGACCTCGACCGGTTCGGCGTCGTGTTCCGTCCCAGCCCGCGCCAGTCCGACGTGATGATCGTCGCCGGAACGTTGTGCAACAAGATGGCACCCGCGCTTCGCAAGGTGTACGACCAGATGCCCGAGCCGCGCTGGGTGATCTCGATGGGCTCCTGCGCCAACGGCGGCGGCTACTACCACTATTCGTATTCGGTGGTGCGGGGCTGCGACCGTATCGTGCCGGTGGACATCTACGTTCCGGGCTGTCCGCCGACCGCCGAGGCGCTCCTCTACGGCATCGTGCAGCTCCAGAACAAGATCAAGAGAACCAACACCATCGCCCGATGACGCCGCGCCTGCAGAAACTGTTCGACGCCTTGTCGGAGTTCCAGCCGCGCGAGCGCCTGAACGAGGTGACCATCGAGGTGCCGGCCGCGCAGTACAAGGCGACCTGCGAGAAGCTGAAGGCGGATCCCTTCGGCTTCGAGCAGATGCTCGATCTCTGCGGCGTCGACTACGGCGCCTACGCCGACGAGCCGAGGGAAGGTCCGCGCTTCGCCGCGGTGCTGCACCTGCTCTCCGTCCGCCACAACTGGCGCCTGCGCCTGCGGGCGTTCTGCCCCGAGGACGAGTTTCCGGTCCTGCCGTCCATCGTGGACGTGTGGCCCTCGGCGAACTGGTACGAGCGCGAGGCGTTCGACCTCTTCGGCATCATGTTCGAGGGCCATCCGGACCTGCGCCGCATCCTCACCGACTACGGCTTCGTCGGCCATCCGTTCCGCAAGGACTTCCCGCTCTCGGGGCACGTCGAGATGCGCTACGACCCCGAGCAGAAGCGCGTCATCTACCAGCCCGTCACGATCGATCCGCGGGAAGTCACGCCGCGCATCGTGCGCGAGAAGAACTACGCGGTGGAGCGCTAGCGTGGCCGAGATCCGGAACTACACCCTCAACTTCGGGCCGCAGCACCCCGCGGCGCACGGCGTGTTGCGCCTGGTGCTCGAGCTCGACGGCGAGGTGATCCAGCGCGCCGATCCGCACATCGGACTTTTGCACCGCGCCACCGAGAAGCTCGCCGAGCACAAGACCTTCCTGCAGTCCGTGCCGTACATGGACCGGCTCGACTACGTCTCGATGATGTGCAACGAGCACGCCTACGTCATGGCGATCGAGAAGCTGCTCGGCATCGAGGTTCCGGAGCGCGCCAAGTACATCCGCGTCATGTTCGACGAGGTGACGCGGATCCTGAACCACCTCCTGTGGCTCGGCGCCCACGGGCTGGACATCGGCGCCATGACCGTCTTCCTCTACTGCTTCCGCGAGCGGGAGGACCTGATGGACGCCTACGAGGCCGTGTCCGGCGCGCGCATGCATGCGGCGTATTACCGGCCGGGCGGGGTGTACCGCGACCTGCCGGACAGCATGCCGCAATACCAGGCTTCCCAGGTCCGCAACGCCGCCGAGATCGCCCGGCTGAACGAAAACCGGCAGGGCTCGCTGCTCGATTTCCTCGAGGACTTCACCGACCGCTTCCCGAAGTACGTCGACGACTACGAGACGCTGCTCACCGAGAACCGCATCTGGAAGCAGCGCACAGTGGGTATCGGGGTCGTGTCCCCGGAGCGCGCCCTCGCGCTCGGCTTCACCGGCCCGATGCTGCGCGGCTCGGGAATCGCGTGGGACCTGCGCAAGAAGCAACCCTACGAGGTCTACGACCGCATGGACTTCGACGTCCCGGTCGGCCAGAACGGCGACTGCTACGACCGCTACCTCGTGCGCATCGAGGAAATGCGGCAGTCCAACCGGATCGTGAAGCAGTGCATCGCGTGGCTGCGCGCCAACCCGGGCCCCGTGATGGTGGACAACCACAAGGTCGCGCCGCCGGCCCGCGAGGAGATGAAGGGCAACATGGAACAGCTGATCCACCACTTCAAGCTCTACACCGAGGGCATGCACGTGCCCGAGGGCGAGTGCTATGCGGCGGTGGAGCATCCGAAGGGCGAGTTCGGCATCTACCTCGTCTCCGACGGCGCGAACAAGCCCTACCGGCTCAAGATCCGCGCCCCGGGATTCGCGCACCTTTCCGCCCTCGACGAGATGGCGCGCGGCCACATGATCGCGGACGCGGTCGCGATCATCGGCACGCAGGACATCGTATTTGGCGAAGTGGACCGGTGATCCCATGCTGAGCGAAGACGCGCTGAGGAAGATCGACCGGGAGGTGGCGAAGTACCCGCCCGATTTCAAGCAATCGGCGGTGATGAGCGCGCTCGCCATCGCGCAGGACGAGAAGGGCTGGCTCTCCAGCGAGACCATGGACTTCGTCGCGCAGTACCTCGGCATGCCGCCCGTCGCGGTGTACGAGGTCGCCACGTTCTACAGCATGTACAACCGGCATCCGACCGGCAAGTACAAGCTGACGATCTGCACCTGCCTGCCGTGCGGCCTGCAGGGCGCGCTCGACGCGGCGGACCACCTGCGCGGCAAGCTCGGCATCGGCTTCAACGAGACCACGCCCGACGGGCATTTCACGCTGAAGGAAGGCGAGTGCATGGGCGCGTGCGCCATGGCGCCCGTGGTGCTCGTGAACAACAAGAAGATGCACGACTACATGACGAACGAGAAGCTCGACCGCCTCATCGACGAGCTGAGCCGCAAATGACGATGCTCGACTACGGCCCCGACGCCATCCTGATGAAGGGCCTCGACGGCGCGAACTGGCGCCTCAAGGACTACGAGGCGCGCGACGGCTATGCCGCGCTCAGGAAGATCCTCAACGAGAAGATCAAGCCGGAAGACGTCATCAACGAGCTGAAGAAGAGCGCGTTGCGCGGGCGGGGCGGGGCGGGCTTCCCGACCGGCCTCAAGTGGTCCTTCATGCCGCGCCAGTTTCCGGGTCCCAAGTACGTGGTGTGCAATTCCGACGAGGGCGAGCCGGGCACGTGCAAGGACCGCGACCTGCTGCGCTATAACCCCCATTCGGTGATCGAGGGCATGATCATCGCCGGCTACGCGATGTCCGCCACGGCGGGCTACAACTACATCCACGGCGAGATCTGGGAGGTCTACGAGCAGTACGAGGAAGCGCTGCGCGAGGCGTACGCCGCCGGCTACCTCGGCAAGGACATCCTCGGCTCCGGGTTCTCGTACGAGATGTACGCGCATCCAGGATACGGCGCCTACATCTGCGGCGAGGAGACGGCGCTACTCGAGTCGCTCGAGGGCAAGAAGGGCCAGCCGCGCTTCAAGCCGCCGTTCCCGGCGAGCTTCGGGCTCTACGGCAAGCCCACCACGATCAACAACACCGAAACGTTCGCGGCGGTGCCCTGGATCGTGCGCAATGGCGGCGAGGCGTTCCTCGCCCTGGGCAGGCCGAACAACGGGGGCACCAAGCTCTTCTCCGTCACCGGGCATGTGAACCGTCCGGGCAACTACGAGGTGAAGCTCGGCACGCCGTTCGCCACTCTCCTCGAGATGGCCGGTGGCGTCAGGAAGGGGCGGAAGCTGAAGGCGGTCATTCCGGGCGGCTCGTCGATGCCCGTCCTCCCGGCCGACATCATGATGAAGACCGACATGGACTACGACTCGATCGCCAAGGCGGGCTCGATGCTCGGCTCCGGCGCCGTCATCGTGATGGACGACTCGACCTGCATGGTCCGCGCGCTCGAGCGCCTGTCGTACTTCTATTACGAGGAATCCTGCGGCCAGTGCACGCCCTGCCGCGAGGGCACCGGCTGGCTCTACCGGGTCGTGCACCGCATCGAGGAAGGGGAGGGGCGCCTGGAAGACCTGGCGCTCCTTGACAACGTCGCCGACAACATCGCGGGGCGCACCATCTGCGCGCTCGGCGACGCGGCCGCGCTGCCGGTGAAAAGCTTCCTCAAGCATTTCCGCGACGAGTTCGTGCATCACATCGAGCACAAGCGCTGCCTGCAGGGCATGACCGAGCCCAAGTGGGGCCGCTCGGGCTCCGAGAGCGGTTCCGAGATGAAGGCGGCCGCCTGATGCTGAAGGTCCTCGTCGACGGCGTGGAAGTCGAGGTGCCGCACGGCTCGACCGTGATGGACGCGACGAACAAGGTGGGCACGTACGTGCCGCACTTCTGCTACCACCGCAAGCTGTCGATCGCGGCCAACTGCCGCATGTGCCTGGTCGAGGTGGAGAAGGCGCCCAAGCCGCTCCCGGCATGCGCCACGCCGGTGACCGACGGTATGAAGGTGTGGACGCATTCCGCGGCGGCCAAGAAGGCGCAGAACGGGGTGATGGAGTTCCTGCTCATCAACCATCCGCTCGACTGCCCGATCTGCGACCAGGGCGGTGAATGCCAGCTGCAGGACCTCGCCGTGGGGTACGGGCACAGCAACTCGCGCTACACCGAGGAAAAAAGGGTCGTCTCCAGGAAGGAGCTGGGGCCGCTCGTCGCCGCGGAGGAGATGACGCGCTGCATCCAGTGCACGCGCTGCGTGCGCTTCGGGCAGGAGATCGCCGGCATCATGGAGCTCGGCCTGGCCGGACGCGGCGAGAACTCGGAGATCGTGTCCTTCGTCGGCAAGGCGGTGGAGTCCGAGCTGTCCGGGAACATGATCGACCTGTGCCCGGTCGGCGCGCTCACCTCGGAGCCGTTCCGCTACAAGGCGCGCACCTGGGAGCTTTCACGGCGGCGCTCGGTGTCGCCGCACGACGGCCTCGGCTCCAACCTGCTCGTGCAGGTGAAGCAGAAGAAGGTCATGCGCGTGCTGCCGCTGGAGAACGAGGCGATCAACGAGTGCTGGCTGTCGGACCGCGACCGCTTCTCGTACGAAGGCCTGAACAGCGACGACCGCCTGCGCCAGCCGATGGTGAAGCGCAACGGCCGCTGGGAAGCGGTGGACTGGCAGGACGCGGTCGACGAGACGGTCTGGGGCCTGAAGGGCAAGGAGCCCGGCTTCCTCGCCAGCCCGCATTCGACTTTGGAAGAGCTCTTCCTGGCCGCGAAGCTGGCGAAGGGCCTGAACGGCGCCGCCGACTTCCGGCTGCGCCAGTCCGACTTCTCGGCCGACGGCAAGCGCGCCGGCATCCCGTCGCTCGGCATGCCGGTCACGGAGCTCGCGAACCTCGACCGCGTGCTGGTCGTCGGGTCGTTCCTGCGCAAGGAGCATCCCCTCGTCGCGCATCGCCTGCGCCAGGCGGCCAAGCGCGGCACGCGCGTCTACATGGTTCATTCCGTGGACGACGACTGGCTGATGCCGATCGCCGGGAAAAAGGTAGTGGCGCCCTCGGACCTGCCGGCTGCAGTGGAGTTTTTCGGAAAGGAAATCCGGGAAGGAAAGAACGCCGCGGTACTGCTCGGCAACTTCGCCCAGCACCATCCGCAGGCGGCGCAGATCCATGCCGCCGCGCAGGCGCTCGACGTAAAGGTCGGCTTGCTCGCAGAGGCGGCCAACTCGGTGGGCGGCTACCTCGCCGGATTGCCGGTCAACGGCAACGTTCGCGACGTGCTCGGAAAGAAAGCCATCGTGGTGCTCAACGCGGAGACGGAACTCGACTGCGCTGATCCGCAAGCCGCCGCGGCCGGACTGAGGCAGGCGGATTTCGTCGTCGCCCTGAGTCCCTGGCAGGCGAACCTGGACTACGCGAACGTCCTGCTTCCGATCGGCGCCTTCAGCGAGACCGCCGGCACGTTCGTCAACATGGAAGGCCGCGTGCAGAGCTTCCATGCCACCGTCGTGCCGCCGGGCGAGGCGCGCCCAGGCTGGAAGGTCCTGCGCGTGCTCGGCACGATGCTCGGCCTGCCGGGGTTCGAGTACGACACCGTGGAGCAGGTCCGCGGCGAAGCGCTCGGGGGGAAGGACGTTCCGGCGCTCCTGGCGAACGAGATCCGGATCGAGAGGAAGAGCATCGAGAAGGCCGGCGGCGGCATTGAGCGCATCGCCGACGTGCCGATCTACTTCTCCGATGCGCTGGTGCGCCGTTCCGGACCGCTCCAGGACACGAACGACGCGCGTCCCCCGCAGGCCCGGATGAGCGGCAAGACCCTGCAGCGCCTCGGGGTCGGCGAAGGCGGCCGGGTGCGCGTCAGCTCCGCCGCGGGCGAGGCGTTCCTCGCGGCCGTGCGAGACGACACGGTGGCCGAGGACTGCGTGCGCATCGCCGCCGCGCATGCCTCGACCGCCGCGCTCGGCCCGATGTTCGGCACGCTGTCCATCGAGAAGGCGGCGGTGGAGAAGGTCGCCTGATGGCCTGGACCGAGCGCATGGCCTGGCTGCAGGACCGGCACGTGGACTGGTTCGGCGCCCAATGGGGGCCGGCGGTCTACGAGACGGTGACGAGCCTCGCGTTCATCGTCGCCATCGTCGCGCCGCTTTTCCTCGCCGTCGCCTACATGACGCTCTGGGAGCGCAAGGTCATCGGCTGGATCCAGATCCGCATCGGGCCGAACCGGGTCGGGCCGTTCGGGCTGCTGCAGCCGATCGCCGACGGCCTGAAGCTGCTCTTCAAGGAGATCATCCTCCCGACCAACGCGAACAAGGGGCTGTTCCTCCTCGCGCCGGTGGCCATGCTCATGCCGGCGCTGGCCGCCTGGGCGGTCGTGCCGTTCGCGCCGGAAGTGGTGCTGGCCGACATCAACGCCGGGCTCCTCTACATCATGGCGCTCTCGTCCATGGGCGTGTACGGGGTGATCGTCGCCGGGTGGGCCTCCAACTCCAAGTACGCCTTCCTCGGCGCGATGCGCTCGGCGGCGCAGATGGTCTCCTACGAGCTCGCCATGGGCTTCGCGCTGGTCGTCGTGCTGATGGTGTCGGGCAGCCTCAACCTCTCCGACATCGTGAACGGGCAGGGCAGGGGCTGGTTCGCCGACCGCGGCCTCACGTTCCTGTCCTGGAACTGGCTGCCGCTCCTGCCGATCCTCGTCGTGTACTTCGTTTCGGGGGTGGCGGAAACCAACCGCGCGCCCTTCGACGTCGTCGAGGGCGAGTCTGAGATCGTGGCCGGGCACATGATCGAGTACTCGGGGATGAGCTTCGCGCTCTTCTTCCTCGCGGAGTACATGAACATGATCCTGATCAGCGCCCTGACGGTGATCATGTTCTTCGGCGGCTGGCAGCCGCCGATCGACAGCGAGCTCACCAACGCCATCCCGACCTTCCTCTGGTTCCTGCTCAAGACGTTCGTGGTGGTGACCCTGTTCCTGTGGTTCCGCGCCACGTTCCCGCGCTATCGCTACGACCAGATCATGCGCCTGGGCTGGAAGATCTTCATCCCGCTGACGATCGTCTGGATCGTCGTCGTGGGCGTCTGGATGCAGACGCCGTGGAGCCTGTGGAGATAAATGCGGCGATGACGCGCGTGATCGATTTCCTGAAGTCCTTCCTGCTGCTGGAGCTGCTGCGCGGCATGGCCCTGACGGGCCGGCACCTCTTCTCGCGCAAGATCACGGTGCAGTTCCCCGAGGAGAAGACGCCGATGAGCCCCCGCTTCCGCGGGCTGCACGCGCTGCGCCGCTATCCGAACGGGGAAGAGCGCTGCATCGCCTGCAAGCTGTGCGAGGCGGTGTGCCCAGCGCTCGCGATCCACATCGAATCCGACGTGCGCGCCGACGGCACGCGCCGCACCACCCGCTACGACATCGATCTCGTGAAATGCATTTTCTGCGGCTTCTGCGAGGAGGCCTGCCCGGTGGATGCGATCGTCGAGACCCGCACGCTGGAGTATCACGGGGAGAAGCGAGGGGACCTGTACTACACGAAGCCCATGCTGCTGGCGGTGGGCGACCGCTACGAGGAACAGATCGCGCGGGACCGGGCCGCAGACGCCCGGTATCGCTGACCAACAAGAAAACAGGATGTACGAAGCCGCAGTCTTCTACGTGTTCGGGGCGATCCTGATCGTCTCCGGGCTGGCCGTGATCACGGCGCGAAACCCGGTGCACGGGGCGCTGTTCCTCGTGCTCGCCTTCTTCACCGCCTCCGCGATCTGGCTGCTGCTGAGGGCGGAGTTCCTGGCCATCACGCTGGTCGTGGTCTACGTCGGCGCGGTGATGGTGCTGTTCCTCTTCGTGGTGATGATGCTGGACATCAACCTCGAGCGCGTGCGCGAGGGCTTCTGGCGCAACCTGCCGCTCGCCGTCGTGGTCGGCGGCATCATGGTGGCGGAAATGGTCGCCGTGCTGGGCGGGCGCTACTACGGGCTCGTGCAGCCGGTGCGGGCCGTGCCGGCAGGCTACAGCAACACGAAGGAGCTGGGCCGGGTCCTGTACACCGAGTACGCGTACGCCTTCGAGATCGCCGCGGTGGTGCTGCTGGTGGCGATCGTCGCCGCGATCTCCCTCACGCTGAGGAAGCGCAAGGACAGCCGCTACCAGGATCCTTCCGAGCAGGTGAAGGCGCGGCCCAAGGACCGCGTGCGCCTGGTGTCCATGCCTGCCGAGAAGGAGTAGGGCATGACGCTCACGCTTTCCCACTACCTCGTCCTGGGCGCGATCCTTTTCGCTATCAGCGTGGTCGGCATCTTCCTCAACCGCCGCAACCTGATCGTGCTGCTGATGGCGATCGAGCTGATGCTGCTCGCCGTCAACCTCAACTTCATCGCTTTCTCGCACTTCCTCGGCGACCTTGCCGGGCAGGTGTTCGTGTTCTTCATCCTGACCGTGGCGGCCGCCGAGTCGGCGATCGGGCTGGCGATCCTCGTCGTGCTGTTCAGGAACCTCTCCACCATCGACGTCGAAGACCTGGACAGCCTCAAGGGATGAAGCCGATCTACCTCGTCATTCCGTTCGCGCCGCTGCTCGGCGCGATCCTGGCCGGGTTCTTCGGCAAGGCGATCGGCCGCGCGGGCGCCCACTGGGCGACCATCCTCGGCGTCCTGGTTTCCTTCCTGTGCTCGCTGATCGTGTTCGTCGACGTGCTGAACGGCAACACGTTCAACGGCAACCTCTATACGTGGGTCACGATGGGCGACACGGCGCTGGCCATCGGGTTCCAGATCGACCGGCTGTCCGCGATCATGATGATCGTCGTCACCTTCGTGTCGCTGATGGTGCACGTCTACACGATCGGCTACATGGCCGAGGACCCGGGCTACCAGCGCTTCTTCGCCTACATCTCGCTCTTCACCTTTTCCATGCTGATGCTGGTGATGGCGAACAATTTCCTGCAGCTCTTCTTCGGCTGGGAAGCCGTGGGCCTGGTTTCGTACCTGCTGATCGGATTCTGGTACAAGCGACCGACCGCGGTGTACGCCAACCTGAAGGCCTTCCTCGTCAACCGGGTCGGGGACTTCGGCTTCATCCTCGGCATCGCGCTCGTGCTGGCCTACACGGGAACGCTCGACTACCAGCAGGTCTTCGCGAAGGCCCCCGAGCTTGCGCCGGTGATGACGCTGGTCTGCGTCCTGCTCTTCATCGGGGCGATGGGCAAGAGCGCGCAGTTCCCGCTGCACGTCTGGCTTCCCGATTCCATGGAGGGCCCGACGCCGATCTCCGCGCTGATCCACGCAGCGACGATGGTGACCGCCGGCATCTTCATGGTGGCGCGCATGTCGCCGCTCTACGAGATGTCGGAGGCGGCGCGCGCCTTCGTCCTCATCACCGGCGCGGTCACGGCGCTCTTCATGGGCCTCGTGGCGCTTACGCAGTACGACATCAAGCGCGTGGTGGCCTACTCGACCCTGTCGCAGCTCGGCTACATGACCGCGGCGCTCGGCGCCTCGGCGTACTCCGCGGCGATGTTCCACCTCGTCACGCACGCGTTCTTCAAGGCGGTGCTCTTCCTCGCCGCCGGCTCGGTCATCATCGCGCTCCACCACGAGCAGGACATGCGGCGCATGGGCGGCCTTAGGCGCTACATGCCGCTCACTTACTGGACGCTGCTCATCGGCGCCATCGCGTCGGCGGGCATTCCGCCGTTCGCCGGGTTCTATTCCAAGGACGCGATCATCGAGGCGGTGCACGCCTCCACCACCCTCGGTTCGGGTTTCGCCTACTTCTGCGTGGTGGCCTGCGTGTTCGTGACCGCCGCCTACACGTTCCGCCTCGTGTTCATGGCCTTCCACGGCGAGCCGCGCTTCGATGCCGCGCATCCGCCGCACGAGTCGCCCAGGGTGGTCACGATTCCGCTCGTCCTCCTGGCGATACCCTCCATCGCCGCCGGATGGTGGGTCGGCCCGGTGGTGTTTGGCGACTACTTCCGCGATAGCCTGGTGCTGAAGGACGCGGAATGGCACGGGGTGTGGGCCTATACGCTCCATGGCCTCACCGCGTTGCCGTTCTGGCTGGCGGCCGCCGGCATCGCCACCGCGGTGTACCTGTACCTCTTCAGGACCGACCTGCCGAAGAAGATCGCCATGCGCTTCGGTCCGCTCTATGCCCTGGTCGACCGCAAGTACGGCTTCGACGAGCTCTACAGCTGGCTCCTCGCCGGTGGGGCGCTGGCCTTCGGCAAGGGCTTCTGGAGGGGCGGCGACCAGACGCTGATCGACGGCCTGCTGGTGAACGGCTCGGCGCGCGTCGTGGGCTGGTTCTCGGGCGTGGTGCGCCACATCCAGTCCGGCATGGTGTACCGCTACGCGTTCTCCATGCTGATCGGGCTGCTCGTCCTCATGTCGTACTGGGTGCTGAGGACGCCGGCCTGATGCTCCTCTCGCTCGCCATCTGGGTGCCGGTCGCCTTCGGCATCCTCGTGCTGCTGGCCCGCGAGGCTTCGTTGCAGCGCAGCCTCGCGCTCGCCGGCGCGGTGCTCGGCTTCCTCGTAACCATTCCGCTCTATACCGGCTTCGACCTCGGCAACCCCGGCATGCAGTTCGTCCTCAACGTGCCGTGGATCGAGCGCTTCGGCATCAACTACCACCTCGGCGTGGACGGCATCTCGGTCCTCTTCGTGTTGCTGAACAGCTTCATCACCATCCTCGTCGTCATCGCCGGCTGGTCGGTGATCGAGCAGCGCGTGGGCCAGTACTACGCCTCGTTCCTCATCCTGTCGGGGCTGCTGAACGGCGTGTTCGCCGCCCTCGACGCGGTGCTCTTCTACGTCTTCTTCGAGGCGACCCTCATCCCGATGTTCATCATCATCGGGCTGTGGGGCGGCCCGAACCGCGTGTACGCCGCGGTGAAGTTCTTCCTCTACACGCTGTTCGGCTCGCTGCTCATGCTGATCGCGCTGCTCTACCTCTACGGCAAGTCGGGCAGCTTCGCGATCCTCGACTGGCACAAGCTGCCGCTCGCGCTCGGCGCGCAGCAGTGGCTGTTCTTCGGCTTCCTGCTCGCCTTCGCGGTGAAGGTGCCGATGTGGCCGGTGCATACGTGGCTTCCCGACGCCCATACGGAGGCGCCGACCGGCGGCTCGGTGGTGCTGGCGGCGATCCTCCTCAAGCTCGGCGCCTACGGCCTGCTGCGCTTCTCGCTGCCGATCCTTCCGGACGCCTCCAAGTACTTCGCCCCGATGATGATCGCCCTTTCGCTCGTCGCCGTGGTCTACATCGGCCTGGTCGCCCTGGTGCAGACCGACATGAAGCGCCTCATCGCCTATTCGTCGATCTCGCACATGGGCTTCGTCACGCTCGGCTTCTTCATCTTCAACGCCTACGGCGTCGAAGGCGCGCTGGTGCAGATGATCTCCCACGGCTTCGTCTCGGCGGCGATGTTCCTCTGCGTCGGCGTGATGTACGACCGCATGCACACGCGCATGATCGCGGACTACGGCGGCGTGGTGAACACCATGCCGAAGTTCGCGGCGCTGATGATGCTCTTCGCCATGGCCAACTGCGGGCTGCCGGCCACCAGCGGCTTCGTCGGCGAGTTCATGGTCATCATGGGGGCGATGAAGGCGAACTTCTGGGTCGCCTTCGCCGCCGCCACCACGCTCGTCTGGGGCGCGGCGTACACGCTGTGGATGTACAAGCGCGTCATCTTCGGCGCGGTGGCGAACGAGAACGTCGCCGCGCTGCAGGACCTGAACCCGCGCGAGCTGCTCGTGCTCGGCAGCCTCGCCGCCGTGGTCCTTTTCATGGGCGTCTATCCGCTGCCCTTCACTGAAGTGATGCACGGCGCGGTGGGCGAGCTCCTGCGCCACGTCGCGCTGCCCAAGACATGACCGCCCTCGACCTCGTCAACCACATTCCCGTGCTGCCCGAGGTGCTGCTCCTCGTCGGCGCGTGCGCGGTGATGATCGTGGACGCCCGCAGCGCCGACGCCCGGCGCAGCGCCGGGTTCGTGCTTGCGCAGGTGGTCCTCCTTGCCTGCGCGCTCTGCACGCTGTGGGTGCTCAAGGTCCAGGTCGAGGCGGGCGGCTCGAAGCTCTTCCTGTTCGGCGGGTTATTCGTTTCCGACGTCATGTCGGGTTTCCTGAAGCTGGTGACCTACGTGGCGACCTGGGCGGCCCTCGTGTATTCGCGCCAGTATCTCCTTGACCGCAGCCTGCTGCGCGGAGAGTTCCTGAGCCTGCTGCTGTTCTCGCTGCTCGGGATGATGATCCTGGTGAGCGCGGGCAGCTTCCTCACCGTGTACCTCGGCCTGGAGCTCATGTCGCTCTGCCTGTATGCGCTCGTCGCCCTGAACCGGGATTCGGCGGCCTCGACGGAGGCGGCGATGAAATACTTCGTGCTCGGCGCGCTGTCCTCGGGCCTGCTGCTCTACGGCATGTCGATGGTCTACGGCGCCACCGGCAGCCTGGAGCTGCAGGAGGTCTCGCGCCAGGTGAAGAGCCTGCTCAGCTCCGGGGCGGACCGCGTGCCCATGCGCCCCTTCCTGGTGTTCGGCCTGGTGTTCGTGGTCGCCGGCATCGCGTTCAAGGTGGGCGTAGCGCCGTTCCACATGTGGATTCCCGACGTCTACCATGGCGCGCCCACGCCGGTGACGCTCATCATCGGCTCGGGCCCGAAGCTCGCGGCGCTCGCGATGGCGATCCGGCTGCTGGTGGACGGGATGCTCGACCTCGCGCAGGACTGGCAACAGATGCTCGGGCTCATGGCGCTGCTCTCCATGGCGATCGGCAACATCACGGCGATCGCGCAAACGAACCTCAAGCGCATGCTGGCGTACTCGACCATCGCGCACATGGGCTTCATGCTGCTCGGCCTGATGTCGGGCGTGGTGGGCGGCAACCGGCTGAGCGCGCCGGACGCCTACAGCGCGGCGCTCTTCTACGGCGTGGTCTACGTGGTCATGGCGCTGGCGGCCTTCGGCATGATCCTGCTCCTCGCGCGGCCCGGCTTCGAAGCCGACACGCTGGACGACATGCGCGGCCTGTCGAAGCGCAGTCCGTGGTACGCCTTCGTCATGATGGTGGTGATGTTCTCGCTCGCCGGCATCCCGCCGACGGTCGGCTTCTACGCCAAGCTCGCCGTCTTCCAGGTCGCGGTCGCGGCCGGCTACCTGTGGCTCGCGGTCGCGGCGGTGCTCCTCTCCCTGGTCGGCGCCTTCTACTACCTGCGCATCGTGAAGCTCATGTATTTTGACGAGATGCGCGACTCGCCCGGGGCCTCGCAGCCGGCGCGGCACGGCAAAGGCATGGAGTGGCTGCTCTCGGCGAACGGCATGGCGCTCCTCGTCCTCGGCGTGCTCCCGCAGGGGCTGATGGCCCTGTGCTTCGCCGCCATCCAGTCCCTGAAGATCCCCGGTTGAAAGACCTCACGGAGCACTTTCTCTCCGGGGAGCAGGTGTACGACGGCGCGCTGCTCAAGGTGCACAGGGACCACGTGCGGCTGCCGGACGGCACCCAATCGACGCGCGAGTACATCCGCCATCCCGGCGCCGTGGCGGTGGTCCCGCTCTTCGACGACGGTCGCGTGCTGCTCGAGCGCCAGTTCCGCTATCCGCACCGCCGGGAGTTCATCGAGGTTCCGGCCGGAAAGCTCGAGCCCGGCGAGCCGCATCTGCAGACCGCGAAGCGCGAGCTCCTCGAGGAGACCGGCTACAGCGCCGGGGAATGGACCCGCCTCGGGGTCATCCACACCGCGATCGCCTACACGGACGAGGCGATCGAGCTCTTCGTCGCCCGCAAGCTCACCCTGTCGGAGCGCAGGCTCGACGTCGGCGAGTTCCTGGAGATCTTCACCGTGCCGTTTCCCGAGGCGGTGCAGATGGTGCGCGAGGGCCGCATCACGGACTCGAAGACCGTCGCGGCCCTGCTGTGGCTCCAGGCGCTATCGCCCCCATAGCCACATCTCATTTGCCGGGCGCGCCGACCGGGCCTATCTTGGGCTCATGGTCCTCGCCGCGAAGACAACCAGCCAGATCCTCCTGCACATGGCGGTCGCCTTCGGGGTGATGTACGCCGTTACGGGCTCGCTCGCCTTCGGCGGCGTCGCCGCGATCGTCGAACCCGTTTGCAACGTCGTCCTGCTTCCGCTGCACGACCGGCTGTGGCGCGTCATCCAGCGCAGGCTGCGCCGGCGCCGTCCACGCGCTCAAGCGCCTTCGCAGGCGATCTTCCAGTAGGCGAGGTCGAGGCTCCCGTCCACGGCGGCCTCCCAGCGCTGGCGCGCGCCGCCCGAGGCGACCACGGTGCCACGGCCGAGGCGCTCGGCGTGGTCGGCGTAGCTCACCAGGCGCACGCGCGGCTCGCGGCAGTCGTACTGCCGCTCGACGGTCGTGGAGTGCATGCGCATGCCCTCGGGAGTGAAGTCGCCGCGCGGGAAGTCGTACAGGCCGCGCATGGTCGCGTAGGGCCCGTCGCGGCGGATCGTCCCGCGGTCCGCGTACGCCGCGTAGATGCCGTTGTCCGCGGCGACCTCGGTCCACTCCGCGCGTGCGCCGCCCGCCGCTGCGAGCAGCGCCGCAAGGGCCGCTAGCCGCAAACCCCGATGTGGCCGCATGCGGTGCAGTAGTCGCAGCCGTCCTTGCGGATCAGCGTCGCGTTGCCGCACTCCGGGCACTTGGCGCCGGCCATGAGCGGCGTGTCGCGATGCGCCGGGGCCTCGAGGATGCCCATCTGCTGGCGCGGC
>DASPMF010000206.1:0-15265 GCA_035627155.1 Burkholderiales bacterium
CGCTTCGTACGCGGCGCGGGCTTGCTCCATGATGTCCATCGACGATCCGCACGACACGGCTTGATTGCGGTCGATGGTAGCATCCGTTAAACGGTAGTGCCTTTCCATCCAATCGACGCCAGCGTTTGATCGCCTGTGCGACTGAAGTTGCGACTTCAGCGACATCCGCCCTTTTATACGCCATTGCCCTTGAACGACCTCAAAGCGTCGCGTACGCGCTCCACGACGCCCGGCCAGTCGCCAAAATGCGCTTGGCGGAACAGCCGTGCGCTCGGATACCAGGGCATCGAATCACCGGAGAGCCCGTAGCGCGCGTCCGCCTTGACCGGGGCCATGATCCATACCGGACGTCCCAGTGCACCGGCGAGGTGGATGACGGCGGTGCAGACGCTGAGCGTAAGGTCAAGCGCGCAGATGAGCGCCGCCGTTTCGTCGTAGTCCTCCAGCGCCTCGCGAAAACAGTGGATGCGGACCCCGTGCTGCTCTTGCAGGCGGGCGATCTCCGCATCCTCGTCCCCATACTGCAGGCTGACGAACTCGACGCCCTCGATCTTGAGGACGGCAAGCAATTCGTCGAGCGGAATCGAGCGCCATGCGCGCCCGGTGCGCTGCACGCCGCCGCGCCAGGACAAGCCGATTTTCCGGCCGGCGCCGAGCTCGGCGAGCCGCTGCCTCCAGCGAGCCACCTTGCCAGGATCCGCAGGCAGGTAACCGGCATGCCGCGGAAATGCGGCGCTGGAGCGTCGAAGATGGCGCGGCAGGCTCGCGAGCGAAACCTTGAGGTCCAGCTGATGCTCGCGGATCCAGTCTCCCGGGTCGGACTGGGTTCCGCCGTGGATCGTCGCTGCGGGAAAGGCGCGCGATAAGAGCGGTGCGAGACGCCGGTCGCAATCCACGACGCAGTGCGCCGCCGCCTCGATAATCTGCGGAAGGCAGGAGGCATACATGATCTGGTCCCCCAAGCCCTGCTCCGCGTAGCAGAGGATCCTGCGGCCCGCGAGCGGAGAGCCGTCCCACTCGGGAACGGAAAATCGCTCGTGGACCGAGGCGTTTCCGGGCGCGCGCTTGCGCCACTCGAACTCGTCCCAGCCGCGCGCGAAATCCTCCCGCGACAGCCAGAGGGATGCGCGGCTCACCCTTGCGTCGATGCTTTCCGGCTGCAACGCCACCGCGGCCTCGTAGCATTGCAATGCGGCGTCGACGTCCCCGGCCGTTTCGAGCGCCCAGCCCAGGCCGATATGCGCGCGGGTCGAGCCCGGTTCGAGGCGAACCGCTTCACGATATGCCTGCGCGGCCTCCAGCGGGCGGCAGCGCTCGACCAGCAGCTCACCCTCCCGGATGCGCACTTCTGCGAGCTCCGGATCGGCTTCGCGGGCGGCGCGAAGCCAGCGCTCGGCCTCGTCGAGTCGCGCACACGCGAGCGAAACGACCGCGAGATTGGTCAGGGCGGCTGCGCAACCCGGGTCCCGGGCGATCGCCTGCGTCCACGCAGCGGTCGCCTCCTCCAGCTCGCCCAGGGCATGGAGCGCGGAGCCGAGGTTGACGAAAGCCTCGACGTTGTCCGGATCGACGAGGAGCAGCGTGCGGTAAGCGGCCTCGCTCTGCCGCAGGTCGCCTACGGCATAGCTTGCCTCGCCGAGGAGATGCAGGGTCGGCGCATGGTGCGGCTGGGATCGAAGAATTTCGATATACGCGGAACGCGCCGCCTCGAGTTCGCCCGCCTGATGGAGCGCGTATGCCGCCTGGAGTCTCGCGTCGAGCGCAGCATGCTCGCCGGAGCGAAGCAGTTTCCTGATCCAGCGCAGCATCACGGCGGCGAAGCCTAGCACAGGCGAGGATGGCAAAATACGACCGGTCCCCGATGCTCCATAGCCGATGACTGCCGCTGCTTCATGGCTGAAGCGCCTGTTCGCCGGCGAGCCGTCGCTCGACGAGCTCATGCACCTGGCGCGGGAGCGCGAGCAGGCGGGCGACCTCGTCGCGGCGCGAGAAAACTTCCAGGCGATCCTCGACAGGGAGCCGCGTCACGTCGCTGCGCTCGTGGGCCTGGGCAAGCTGCACGACCGGGAGGGCCGCCATGCGGATGCGGCAGGATGTTTTCGCGCCGCGCTTTCCGCGGAACCCGACAACGGGGACGCGTACCACTGCCTCGGCGTCACGCTCAGCAATGCGGACCGACACGGGGAAGCGGAAGAGACGTTCCGCCAGGGCTTGGGCATCGAGCCGGACGCCGTCCACCTGCTGGTCGGCCGGGCCGCGGCGCTGATCCGTCTGGGGAGGACGCAGGACGCGCGCGCATCGCTCGAACGGGCGCTGCGCGTCGCCCCCTCGCACGCCGAAGCGTACTTCGGCCTCGCTCACGTGTGCCTCGAGGAGGCCCGGGTCGAAGAAGCCGTAGCAGCGCTGCGCCGCGCGCACGAGCTCGTGCCGATGGACGTGGCGAGCCACAGCGGCCTGCTGTATGCGATGAACTACAGCGACCGGTACGGGCGGGAGGCGTTGTTCGCCGAGCACCGGCGATTCGGCGCCCTCCAGGCGCAGGCGGTCCCGGCTCCGCGGCCCGATCCGGCGTGGCCCCGGCGCCTGCGCGTCGGCTACATTTCGCCGGACCTGCGCTCCCACGTCGTCGCGGCCTTCATGCTGCCGGTGCTCAAGCGCCACGACCGGGATCGGTTCCAAATCTTCTGCTACTACCTCTATCCCCGGTCGGACAGTGTCACGGACGTGCTGCGCGAGCTCTCCGATCACTGGCGCCACTGCGCCGCGCTCGAGTACCCGGAAATAGCGGACTGGGTGCGACGCGATCGCATCGACGTGCTGGTCGACCTCGCCGGCCATACCGCGGACAACGCCTTGGGCGTCCTCGCCCTGCGTCCCGCCCCGGTCCAGGGGACGTATCTCGGCTACCCGAACACGACTGGCCTGGCCAGCGTCGATTTCCGCATCACCGATGCGAAGGCGGACCCGCCGCCCGCAGCGGACCGCCTGCATACCGAGCGGCTCGTGCGCTTGCCGAGGACGTTCCTCTGCTATCGCCCCGGTCCCCGCATCGAAGTGAGCGCACCGCCGGCTGCGAACGGCGCCGGCGTCACGTTCGGATGCTTCAACAACGCCCTCAAGCTCTCCGACAGCTTCTTCCGCGCAGCGGCGCGCGTGCTGCGCGAGGTGCCGCGCTCGCGCTTGCTGCTCAAGGTGAAGCAGGGCGCGGTCGCTGCGACGCGCGAGCGCGGGGCCGCGGCGTTGGTCGCGGCCGGCGTCGATCCATCCCGCTTGGCTTTCCACGACTGGGAGGCCGAGGTGCAGGACCACCTCGCCGCGTACTCCGCCATGGACATTGCGCTCGACAGTTTCCCGTACAACGGCACCACCACGACCTGCGAAGCCCTGACCATGGGCGTGCCGGTTGTCACGCTCGCGGGAGATCGGCACGCCAGTCGCGTCGGCGCGAGCCTTCTCGAAAGCGTCGGCCTTCCGGAATTGATCGCCCAGACGGAAGACCAGTTCGTCGCTGTCGCGGCGGGCCTTGCGACCGACCTGTCACGCCTGGCCAGCATCCGTGCGCAGATGCGCGAGCGCCTCCAGGGGTCTCCGCTGCGCGATGAAGCCGCGTTTGTGCGGGACCTGGAGCAGGCCTACGTCTCCGTCTGGGAAGAAAAGCTTCGTGAACCGGACCAAGACGATGTCGCCCTCGAGGCGGCCTGGAACCGCTTCCATGACGAAGGCGATCCGGGCGCTGCGATCGTTCGCATCGGAACCGCCATCGGTCGCCGCGGCGAGACCGCGGCCTGCCGCTACATGCTCGGATGCGCCTACGAAGACGCCACGCGATGGTCGGAAGCGGCGGAGAGTTATCGCAGGGCGCTCGAGCTCGACCCGCGTCACGCCAGGGCGGCCAACAACCTCGGCGCGTTGCTGCAGCTGTCCGGCCACGCGCAGGATGCGGAAAAGCGCTATGACCAGGCGGTCTCGAGCGACCCGCGGCTCGCGATCGCGCGGGCCAACCGGGGCAAGCTGCGGCTCGCGCAAGGCCGCCTCGCCGAAGCGGAGGCGGACCTGCGGACTGCCCTGGAGCTGGACCCAGGGCAGCCGGACTGGCGCGAGCGGCTCGAAGAGTGCCGATCCCGCTTGCGCAGCGAACGAAGCTCGGCGTGACGGGGCGGCGCATCGCCGATGCATCGGTGGGCCTGCTCACCGTCCTTTTCGCGCTCGCCTGCGCCGCCTTCGTGCGCCAGGACGGCCTGGGCACCTTCGCGGACGACAGCGTGAGCTACCTCGTCATGGCCCAGGTGTTCTCTCCCTGGCACGCAGCGTCGCCGCCGGTTGCAGAAGCGTTCCGCCTCGAGGCGTTCCATCCGCCGTTGTTCCCGGCGGTCCTCGCGCTGGCGAACGTCGCGCATGACATCGCAGGGGCGCACGTCTTCATCGCGCTGCTCATGGCGGCGTGCCTTCCGCTTGGCTACCTCCTCGCCACGCGCTGGCTGGCCGGCAGAGGGGCCGCCGCGCTGGCCGCGGCGTCCGTTGCCGCGCTGCCCGTGCTGTGGATCCAGGCGCGCGGCATCCTGAGTGAGCCGCTCTTCTGCGCCCTTCTGCTGGGGTGCCTCGTTGTCATGGAGCGCGACGCCGGGACGCGCGCGAACCGGATGCTCCTGGCGCTCCTGCTCGCGGCGCTCGCATTGACGCGCACCGCGGGGGTGGTCATGGCGCTCGCCTACGCGGGGTGGGCGGCGTTCCAACCGGCAGCCGGGATGCGGCAGCGAGCCGGGAAGGTGCTGCCGGGCCTCGTCGCCGTGGCGGCTTACGCGGCTTGGGTGGTTCTGCGCCCGGCCGAAGTCCTCGACATGAACGCGCAGCTTGCGGCGGAGCGCTTTCGCGCCATCCTGGCGGCGGAGGAGCCCGTCCGCGCGGTTCTCGCAGGCGTCGCGCGTCAGGCACAGGCGATGGGCGAGGCCTGGGCCGGCGCGCTGCTTCTTTTCTGGGTCGAGGGGCAGCCGGCACGCCCGGTCCTCGCCGGCGCCGTGGCGGCCCTCGGCATCGCCGGACTGGTGATGCGGCTCATGGCCCGCAAGCCGGACGCATGGATGCTCGTCGCGTACCTGGGCCTTTACCTGCTCTGGCCTTTCTACGACCAGATGACGCGCTTCCTCTTCCCGGTCCTTCCGCTCGTACTGCTGTACGCGTTCGTGGCCGTGCAGAGACTGATTCGCCGGCCGATCCTGGGCCCCGCGGCGCTCGCGCTCGCCACGCTCAGTCTCGCCGCGCCCGGGCTTGCCTTCATCCACCAGCGCGCACGGACCGAAGCGGCGCAGGCGCGCATCGTCGATTGGTATCGCGTTCCCGATCTCGCCTCGGCGCGCGCACGATCCCAGGTTCATCTGGAGCTCGAGGGGGACATGAAGGCGATACGCCGCCTGGTCGGCCCGGAGGCCCGAGTGATGTGGGTCGCCCCCGCGTACATCGCGCTCCTGGCGCAGCGGCACGCGGTGCCCGCTGCGGACTGGCGCGACGGCCCCGAAGCCCTGCTAAAAAGCATCGAGACACACAGGCCACACTACGTCTTCCTGAGCGAATACCATCCGCGCGACACCATCCGCGACGAAGCGTGGCGTGTCGGCCTGGCGGCGATGAGCGGTCGCGGAACGGTCGTCCACGCGCGGCACGGCCCCGAGGGTCGCCTGAGCGCCGTCCTCGTGCGTCTGATGGCAGAATCGGCGCCTTGAACGGTTCCTTCTTGCGCCGCGCGGCGGGGGAGGGTGCGCGCTACCTCGTCGCTTCCGGCATTGCGTTCGCCCTGGATTTCGCCGCATACGTGGTGCTCATCCGCGTCGCAGGCGTCCACTACCTGCTGGCGGCTCCGGCCGGCTTCGCGATCGGCCTGCTGTGCGTCTATTTGATCAGCGTGCGATGGGTGTTCCCGGTGCGCCGGCTCGCCGATCCGCGGGTCGAGTTTGCGGTATTTGCCGGCATCGGCCTGGTTGGCATGGCTGTGAACGAGGCGGTGATCTTCCTTGGCGTCGAGAGGCTGCGGCTGTCCTACGAGCTGGCCAAGCTGCTGTCGGCGGCGGTGGTTTTCTCGATCAATTTCACGCTGCGCAAGCTCCTGCTGTTTACGCGCTTCGACCTGCGATGAGCGCCCGCGCGCCGGGGCGCGTCGTCATCATTGGCGCGGGTCCCGCGGGGCTCACTGCGGCTTGCGAGCTCGCTGCCGCCGGTACGCGCGACGTCGTGGTGCTCGAGGCGACCGATGCCATCGGGGGCTTGTCGCAATCGATCGAATACAAGGGCAACCGCATCGACATCGGCGGGCATCGCTTCTTCTCGAAATCCGATTGGGTGATGGACTGGTGGCTGCGCATGCTGCCGCTCGCGGCGCCCGAAGGCGACGCGGACCTCGCCTACCGCGGGCAATGGCGCAAGCTGCGGGCCCGTGCGAGCGCGAGCGAAGCCGAGCGCAACGTCATGCTGCTGCGGTCCCGACTTTCGCGCATCTACTTCGACGGCAAGTTCTTCGATTACCCGCTGAAGGCGGACCTGCAGACCGCGCGGAAGCTCGGCCTGTGGCGTTGCGCCGCCTTCGGGATGAGCTACCTTCGCGCGCGCCTGCTTCCGAGGACGGAGCGCAGCCTCGAGGATTTCTTCATCAACCGCTTCGGCAGGCGGCTCTACCTGCAGTTCTTCAAGGAGTACACCGAGAAGGTCTGGGGCGCTCCCTGTTCTTCCATCAGCGCGGAATGGGGCGCGCAGCGGGTGAAGAGCCTGTCAATCGGCAAGGCGCTCGGCCACGCGCTGCGCAGGCTCGCGGGTATGGCAGACCGGGCAGAGCAGACGTCGCTCATCGAGCGCTTCCTCTACCCGAAGCTGGGCCCGGGCCTCATGTGGGAAGCAGCCGCGGAGCGGGCCGTGTCCATGGGCGTTCGCATCGTGCGCCGGGCGCGCGTCGAGCGCATCGAGCACTCGGGAAGCCGTGTCGAGGCGGTGCACGCAGGCGGCGAACGCTACGCCGCGGACCGGTTCATTTCGACCATGCCGATCCGCGACCTGGTCCTCGGGCTGGTCCCGCAGGCCCCGCCGGTACCTCATGAAATCGCCGCCGGCCTGCAGTACCGCGACTTCCTCATCGTCGGGCTTCTCTATCGGCGCTTGTCCGCAGGCGTCTCCGGAGCGGGGCCGGCCAACCTGGTTCCTGACAACTGGATCTACGTGCAGGAGCCCGGCGTCCAGGTGGGGCGGCTGCAGTTCTTCAACAACTGGAGCCCCTATCTCGTCAGCGACCCGGCCACCGCGTGGGTCGGCATGGAGTATTTCTGCAGCGAGGGCGACCGCCTCTGGAGCATGGCGGACGCCGATCTCATCGAGCTCGGCGTCGCCGAGATGCGCAAGCTCCGCCTCGCCGAACCGCCCGACCGGCTCGATGCGGTCGTGATCCGCATGCCCAAGGCCTATCCGGGCTACTTCGGCGCCTATGCGAGGTTCGACGAGCTGCGCCGCTTCCTGGACGGGCTGGAGAACCTCTTTCTGATCGGGCGCAACGGCATGCACCGCTACAACAACCAGGACCATTCGATGCTTTCGGCGCGCAAGGCGGTGGAGGCCATCCTCGCCGGGAGCACGGACAAGTCACCCATCTGGGCGGTGAACATCGGCGACGACTACCACGAGGACGCGGGCGGGGAGAGCGGATGACGACAACGGATCCGGCGGGGCCCCGTCCCGTCGCACTGCTCGGCTGGAGCCTGCTCGCATGCTGCATCGCCCAGGCGGTCATCTGGTACATCGTCGACAAGGGCGGCACCTCGCCGATCTTCTGGTACCTCCTGCGGACCTACGACACGCACGGCAACGCGCTGGTGGCGGCGATTGTCTTCGCAGCCTTCGTCCTGCGCGGGCGTGCCGACGCTCTGCAAGTCGTGCGCATCGCCGCGGAGCGTCCGTGGGCCTGCGCCGCGCTCGCCTTCCCGCTCCTTTGCGTGGGCGCGCTGCAGGTGTACCGCGCGCATCCGGTCTCGATGGACGAGTACTCGACGCTTTTCCAGTCGCATGTGTTCGCCGCCGGCAAGCTGAGCGGCGTCCTGCCGCCCGAGCTCCTCGATCGCCTGATCCCGCGCCATTTCCACGGCCAGTTCTTCAGCGTCGCGCGCGAGACCGGCGAGGTTTCCTCGATGTACTGGCCGAGCTTCCCGCTGCTGCTCGCGCCGTTTTCATGGCTCGGCGTGCCATGGATGGCCAATCCGCTCATCGCGGCGCTGACCTTGCCGGCGGTGCACGCGTTCGCCCGCGAAGTCACCGGGTCGAGGGACGCGGGGGGCTGGGCGCTTCTCCTCACCGCGGCATCGCCCGTCTTCGTGGTGACGTCCATTTCGCTCTACTCGATGCCTGCGCACCTGCTGTTCAATCTCTGGTACGCCGTGCTGCTGCTGCGGCCTACGCCGGCTCGCGCGGCGCTTGCGGGGCTCTGCGGGTCGATCGCGCTGACGCTGCATTTCCCGCTTCGCCACGTGCTGTTCGCCGCGCCGCTCGTCGCCTGGGTGCTCCTCCAGCCCGGCCGCGCGAAGAATCTCCTCGCGCTGGCGGCCGGGTATGCGCCGCTCGGCCTGTTGCTCGGACTCGGCTGGCATGCGCACATCACGGACGCCTCGCGCGTCGTCGCCGCGCTTCCGACGACCAGTGCCGCAACGGCGCTCGCGCCACCGCCTCCAGCCGTCGCGGCATCCCCGGTCTTGCGCGCGCTGGACGCGCTCCGGCTTCCCGGCATCACGGTGCTCGACGCGCGCTTCGCCACGCTGACGAAGGACTGGACGTGGAGCGCCGCCGGAACGCTGGTCCTGGCGGGCTACGGCATCGTTCGATGCTGGGCGCTCCCGGCGATTCGCGTGCTGTCGGCCGTCCTCGTCGTCACCTTCGTCGGATATTTCGCCTCCGCCGGCGACCAGGGTCACGGCTGGGGCGACCGCACGCTCTACCAGGCCTGGTTCATTCTCCCGGTGCTCGCTTCCGCGGGGCTCGTGCGGCTCCCCTCGGTCGTCCCCCAGGCCGCTGCCATGGCGGCCTGGCTGGCCGTCCTTTCGCTGCTGCTCGCCAACGGACTGCGGCTGATGCAGGTGCACGGGTTCGTTGGGCAGTTCCTGCGGCAGGTTCCGCCGCTTGCGCAACCGGCGAATCGTGAACGGCCGCAGGTGGTGTTCGTAAACCTGGCGAAGGGTTTCTACACGCGCGACCTCGTGCAGAACGATCCGTTCCTGCGCGGGCCGCGCATCGTGATGGTCATGGGCCCCGCGGAGAGCGCCGAAGCGCTGATGGCGGCGCGGTTTCCCGGCTACCGCAAGGTCAGGGAAGGCGAGTGGGGCCAGCTCTGGGAGCACGCGCCGAAGTAGACGGCCCTGTGATCTGCGGCCAGCCATCCCGCCAGTGGACGCTATCCATCAGCAGGAGGCGCGCGCGGTCGGTCCGGTTTGCATCCATGGCGTGATAGAGCATCCATGCCGTCCCCGCGTCGTCGTCGACGACTGCGCAGTGCCCCGGCGCATGCCATGCGTCGCTGGCTTCCAGGATGGCGGCTTCCCGGTCCTCGAACGGCCCCAGCGCCGCGCGCGACCGCGCGACCATGACCGCGTATCGAGCCGGCACCGTGCAGCAGCGGTCGCCGGAGTAGAAAAGGTAGTACCACCCGTCCCGGTAGGAGACCCACGCCGCTTCAACGAGGCGGCGATAGGCGCGTGGCCCGGCATGTACGAGCGCAGTAGGAGCGCTGCCCTCGGCGAAGCGCAACCGGTCGGGTGCGAGCTCCTGCACCCGGATCGGCATTCCGCCGGAGCCCCAGTAAAGCAGCCTGCGTCCGGTGGCCGGATCGTCGAAGGCCATGGGGTCGATGTGCTCGATGCCGCCGCCGCATTGCAGGGGGCGGCCGGAATCGACAAAAGGTCCTTCGGGATGCGCGGCCGTCGCGACCGCGAGGCATTTCCCGCGGTGCCCGTCCGGTTCTGCGGAGTAGTACATGAAGTACGTGCGAAGCTGCGCGTCGTACAGCACGTGCGGCGCCCAGAACCACTGCTTGCCGGCGCCCCAGGCCGGTTTGTCGGGCAGCGCATCGCCGCGATGCTCCCAGCGCACGAGATCCTTCGATCGCGCGACCTGGATGTTGAGCATCCGGCCGGCGGGCGCCCCTTGCGTCGCGTAAGCGTAGAACGTCCCATCGGGCGCGCGCAGGACCGCCGGGTCCGCGAACTCGGAATGCAGGAGCGGGTTGCGGTATTCGGGCGGCTCGTCGCGCAGGCCAGCGCAACCCGCAAGGACGGCGGCGGTCGCGAGCAGGGCCACGAGCCGCATTGCTCCGATCTCCTACTTTGCGACGAGGTAGCCTTCCGCCGGCGGGAGGAGGGCCTCGACCAGGCGCGATGCGCCGAAGATGTCCGTGACGCCTGCCAGGTCGCAATTCACGGTGACCTGGGCGACCCCGCCATCGGCCTTGTGGGGGCCCCAGGCCCGCGTCCGCGGCCGATCGCGCCGGGCCGGGATGTCGGAAGCGTCGAGCCGTACGGCGAGCTTGTCCGCGAGCGCCCGGGCGTCCGCAAGGTTCTCCTCGTACGCCTCGGGCTCGAAATTGAGGGTGGCCAGCATCTCGCGCAGCACTTGCACGAGGTCAACCTGCAGCGCGGCATCGTCCGGGAAATAGCGCTCCCGGCACTTCAGCTTCGCGCTGGCGATGATGACGTGCAGGTTCGGGCTCGGCACGAGCGCGCGGTGGATGATGCCCTGCAGGCCGATGCGCTCCTCCCGGAAGTAGGTTTCCCTCTGGGCCTCGCCGAGGCTGCGCGCCCATTGCGCCGTGCCGTTGCTCTTGCCCGAATTGCCGCGAATCGAGAGCGGGCGCCCGGAGTGGATGAAGGTCTGGGTGAGATGCAGGCCGACGATGCCGGAGGACACGTCCGGCGCGGTGTCGGGCGGGACGAAGAACCCGCCGTAGCGGCGCATCGCCTCCTCGATGACGCTGCGATGAAAGAAGGCGCTGTAGATCATCGGCAGCATGCCGAAGCCGACGCTGCCGCGGTAGAACTCCTCGAGCAGCGGCCGCGAGTTCATGAACGTCGCCTGGTCGCCGAATTCCACGATGAGCGTGTTCCTCGACCAGTGCACGATCGTATCGGGCCACCAGTAGGTGTGCGGATGCCACGCCAGGATGCCGCAGGTCGTCGCGGAGATGATGCGCCGCGCCACGATGAGCGTGCTCGGCACCAGCGCGTCGTCGTCTCCGAGCACTGTCACGTACTCGCCTTCGCACATCCGCAGCCCGCGTTCCCAGTTCGCCGCCATCGGCAGGACTTCGTCGGACCGGGTGTAGCGGACCTTGCCGTTGTCCAGCTCCTGCACCACCGCCCGGGTGTCCGGTCCGCCGCAGTTGTCCGCGACCACGACTTCGTAGTCGTCGCCGGGCTGGGCGAGGACCGTCGCCAGCGTGTGCCGCAGCGTCGCCGCGCGGTCGCGCGTCGGAATCAGCACGGAGAATTTGGGCTGCGCCACGACGATCCGTCAGCGGGAACGCCGGCGCAGCCATGCGTCGGGCCACGCCGTGATCGGCTTCGCCAGGTCGCTTTCGTTGAAGCGCCAGGGCGGCGTCTCGATCGCGAACTCCGGATGCGCGGCCGCGAAGTCGAGCGCCGCCTGCGCCGGATTGTCGTGCCGCCATTCGGGCCTTGCGCGCGGCGCGTCGCAGACCTCGCGCATGATGCCGTCCGTCGCGACGATGTACGAGCCGGGCGTCACGAGCCGCGCGTACGCCTCCAGCTCACGGCGCACGTGCTCGCGGCTATGGTTGGAGTCGAGGATGACCAGGACACTTTCCCCGGGGCGTATTGCCCTCGCGACCTCGTCGACGACGGCGGGGGCGGTGGAGTCGCCCTCGACGAGCCGGATCATGGGCGCGAGCTCGTGCGCTTCGATGGCCTTGCGGTTGTGAGGGCGGATCTCCACGTCGACGCCTACGACCAGGCGGCCGCGACCGGCCGCCTTCATGAGCGAGGCGCTGAAGACGAGCGAGCCGCCGTGCGCAACGCCGGTTTCCACGATCACGTCCGGCTTCAGGGCATAAATCACCTCCTGCAGCCGCACCATGTCTTCCGGGTGCTGGATGATCGGGCGTCCCATCCAGGTGAAGGTGTAGGGGTACTTCTGCACCCATGACAGCTTGAGCCACAGGTCGGAGAGCGCTTCAAAGGCCTCCTTCCCATAGAGCGGCAGGGTCGGTTGTCCTTCGCCCGGCGCGAAGGTGCGGGCCTCGGTATCGATGACGATCTTCACGTTGCGGAGCCGGCGGAAATACGAGCGGCGATGGTACGACGAATGCCCTCGTCGAGGTTGACGTGCGGCGACCACGCGGCGTCCCGGCCGATCTTGCCGATGTCGGCAACGAGCACCGGCGCATCGTGCTCGGGCGCGGGCAGCGCTCCGAAATCGATCCGGTCCGCGCCGCCGATCTGCGCGGCGGCCGCGAAGCCGACGTCCCTGAGCCGCACGCCTTGTCCCGAGCCGACGTTATAGTCGCCCGAAGGTTCGCACCGCAGGAGGGCTGCGAGGGCACGCGCCACGTCCTCGACGAAAACGAAATCGCGCACCTGCTCGCCGTGGGTGCATTCGACGCGGCCGTTTCCGAGGAGGCCCCCGATCACCGTCGGGATGAAGCGTCCTGCCGGCTCGCCGGGACCGTAGGGAAAGAAGATGCGCGCCCAAGCCCATCCGGCGCCCCGGGCCCCGTCCTTCAGCGATTCATACATGGCGAGCTTCGCTGCTCCGTACGGCGTCGCCGGGGCGAGCGGGGTGGCGTCTTCGCGGCATGGCGAGTCGCTGCGGCCATACTCCGCGCAGCTGCCTGCGCAAACGGCGCGCATCCCGCCTTCCCTGTAGAACGCCGAAACGAGCCGGCGGCTCGCCGAGAGCCACTGCGCGTTGAGCGGGCTCGTCCAGAACGCGCCCGGTTCGGCGATCCAGGCGAGATGCAGCAGGTGGGTCGGGCGCACCTTCCGGATCAGCGCGTCGCTCGCAGCGTCGTCGAGGAGATCGCAGGGATGCCAGGTCGCCGGCCCGTTGGGCCGCGGGCGCCGGGAGACCGCGTGGAGTTCGAATGGCCCTCCGGAAAGGATGGAAAGGCAAGCGCGGCCGATGAACCCCGCCGCGCCGGTCACCAGCAGCCGCTCGCCCAAGCTAGCCAGCCTCGCCGCAGCGGGGAAGGTTTGCGTCCCGGGCCGAAATCACGCGCGGCGTCTCCGGCCAGGCGATTCCTACGGCCGGGTCGTCCCACCGGAAACCGCGTTGCAGGTCGGGGTGATAGGGTGCAGAAATCTGGTAGAGCACCTCGCTGTCGTCGGCGAGTGTGAGGAAGCCGTGCGCGAACCCCTCCGGGGCGTACAGTGCATGTCCGTTCGCGTCCGTAAGCCGGGCGCCGAACCAGCGCAGTCGCGTCGGCGACGCGGGGCGAATGTCCACGATCACGTCGAAGATCGCGCCGCGCGTGCATCGCACCAGCTTCGCTTCCTCATGCGGCGCCGCCTGGTAGTGCATGCCACGCAGCGTTCCGCGCAGGCTGTTCCGCGACACGCTGGACTGCGCCACCAGCGGGTTGAGCCCGCGCTCGCGGAACGCGTCGGCGCAGAAGGTGCGGGCGAAGTGCCCGCGATCGTCTTCCAGCCGCTCGGGCTCGAGGAGGAACGCGCCGGCGAGGGGAAGGGCGACGAACCTCACAGGACCTGCGGGCTCGGCATCGGCACCACGAACCGTCCGCCCCATTCGCGGATGAACGCGTTCTGCGCCATGACTTCCTCGCGGATGTTCCACGGCAGGATCAGCAGGTAGTCGGGCTTCGTGGCGCGGATGCGCTCGGGTCCGTGGATCGGCAGGTGGGTGCCCGGAAGGTAGCGTCCCTGCTTGTGCGGGCTGCGGTCGACGACATAGTCGATGAAGTCGTGGCGGATGCCACAGTAGTTGAGCAGCGTGTTTCCCTTTGCGGCCGCCCCGTAGCCGACGATCCGCTTGCCTTCTCGCCTGGCCGAGATGAGGAACTCGAGCAGGCGCCGCTTGGTCTCGCGCACGCGCTCCTCGAAGCCGCCGTATCCCACTGCGCTATCGAGCCCCGCCGCCCGCTCCGCGGCGAGCACCCGCGCCACGCCTTCGCCCTGCGCACGGGCATCCTCCGCCTGGGCGATGTAGACCCGCAGCGACCCGCCGTGCGTCGGAATCTCCTCGACGTCGAAGACGCGCAACCCGTGCCGCGCGAAAACCCGTTGCGCGGCCGCGAGGGAGAAATAGGAGAAGTGCTCGTGATAGATCGTGTCGAACTGGTTGCCGAGGATGAGGCGCAGCAGGTGCGGAAACTCGAACGTGGCGATGCCGGCCGGCGCCAGGATCGTTCGCACGCCGCCCACGAAGTCGTTCACGTCCGGCACGTGGGCGAGGACGTTGTTTGCGACCAGGAGGTCGGCGCGCACCCCCTCGGCCTTCAGGCGCTCGGCGCACGCGCTCGAGAAGAACTCGACGCGCGTGGGAATGCCTTTTTTCTCGGCCACCCTGGCGACATTTGCGGCCGGTTCGACCCCCAGCACCGCGAATCCCCGCGCCTTGAAGTACTGGAGGAGATAGCCGTCGTTGCTGGCGAGCTCCACAATCCGCGCGGACGGGCTTAGCTCGAAACGCGCAATGGTGGCCTCCACGTAGCGCTGTGCATGGGCGAGCCAGCTGTCGGAATACGACGAGAAATAGGCGTAGTCCGAGAAAATGCTTTGCGGCGACTCGAACGCCTCCAGCTGCACGAGCAGGCATTCCTCGCAGACCCAGGCATGCAGCGGATAGAAGGGCTCGGCTTCCCGGAGCGCGCCGGCTTCGAGGTACCGGTTGGAAAGCGGCGACATCCCGAGGTCGCAGAACGACCGGCGCAGCGGTGCGGCGCACGAGCGGCAGGCGGGCAGGGCGCTCACGCCGCGCACAGAGCGCGGTAGCGCTCGACTTGCTGCAGCGTCAGGGCCTTGGCTGATCCGCCCCGTTGCGCGGCCTGGTACCACTCGGCGACCCAGTCGAGGCCGTGCTCGAGCCGCAGAACCGGTCGCCAGCCCAAGTCCCGCTCCGCCTTGCTGCTGTCCAGCTTGAGCGCCGCGGCTTCATGCGGGTGTTCCGTGCCGTCCTTTTGCCAGCGGGCGGAGTCGCCCCAGCGCCTGGCGAGCTCCACAATCCGCGCGGACGGGCTTAGCTCGAAACGCGCAATGGTGGCCTCCACGTAGCGCTGTGCATG
>DASPMF010000207.1:0-4183 GCA_035627155.1 Burkholderiales bacterium
ATGCCGGTGACCGTCGCCGTGGACGCAAGCGGGACTTCCGTGCACAACACGGGTCCCGCCGAGTGGTCGAAGAAGATCGTCGAGCTGAAGATTCCCGTCACGGCAGCGTGACGCGGAGCAACTGGACCGCCGTCTGGGTCCTCTTCGCCGGCGGGTTGACCGCCGGGATGCAGCTCACCAAGGTTCCGCCCGCGCTGCCTGCCATGCGGGTCGAGCTCGGCCTCACGCTGGTGGAGTCCGGCTTCGTCCAGACGATGGTCTACACGATCGGCGCGGCGACCGCCGTCTTCTTCGGGACCGCGGCCGACCGGTTCGGCCAGCGCCATGCGGCGCTCGCGGGACTCGTCCTGATGACGCTTGGCGGGCTTCTCGGCACGGCGGCGCGCGGTTTCGGCCTCCTTCTCGGCTCGCGGTTCCTGGAAGGCGTGGGCTTCGTCTTCTTTACCGTCGGCGCCGCGCCGCTCCTCGCCGCGGCGACGCTGCCGAAGGACCGCGCTACGGCGTTCTCCCTCTGGAGCTCCTATATGCCGGCGGGGGGCACGCTTGCCCTTCTGTTCGCGCCGGCGGCGCTAGCGACGGTCGGCTGGCGCGGGCTGTGGCTCGGTGTAGCGGCGTACACGGCGCTTTGCGCGGCGCTGCTCGTTCGGTTCGTTCCGCCGGCGCCCTTCGGCGGCGGGACTGGCTCGATCCGCCTGCTCGCCGAATCCGTGTCGCGACCGGGCGCGCTGGCCCTCTGCGTGGCCTTCATCTGTTATGTCGGCCAATGGGCGTCCGTGATGACGTGGCTGCCGACCTTCGCGGTCGGCGAGCGCAACGCCGGGGCAAGCACGGCGGCGCTCCTCACGGCGGCGTTCGTGGCGATCAACATTCCGGGCAACCAGCTCGGCGGCCTGCTCCTCAAGCACGGCGCTTCGCGCGCGGCGGTCCTCGCTTGGGGCGCCGTCGCCATGGGGGTCACTTCGGTCGGCCTGCTGTCGGCGCCGGCGCCCGACTGGCTGCGCCTGACCTGCGCCCTCGCCTTCTCGTTCCTCGGCGGCGTGATCCCGGCCGCGGCCTTCTCGGGGACCACGGTGCACGCGAAGAGCTCGGCGCATATCGGCACGATGAACGGCATGCTGATGCAGGCTTCGCATCTCTCGCAGTTCGTCCTGCCGGTGTCCGTCGCCTGGGTGGCGTCTCGCTCCGGCTCGTGGTCGGCGTCGCTTGGCCTGATGCTCTCGCTCGCCGCGATCGGCGTGCTCGCGGCGCTCGCCGTTGGGCGCATCGAACAGCGCTAGAATTTCGAGCCATGCCTGCCGTGCAAATCTGCGAAGTAGGTCCGCGCGACGGCCTCCAGAACGCCAAGCACCTGATGCCGACCGCGGCGAAGAAGAAGTGGATCGCCGCGCTCGCAGCTGCGGGGCTGCGCGAAATCGAGGTCGGCTCGTTCGTGCCGCCGAAGCTCATTCCCGCGATGGCCGATACAGGGGAGATCGTCGCCTACGCGAAGACGATTCCGGGCCTGAAGGTCGTGGCCCTTGCGCCGAACCTGAAGGGATTCCAGCGGGCCCTCGAATGCGGCGCGCACAAGGTCACCTTCCCCGTGTCGGCGAGCCACCTCCATTCCGTCTCGAACGTGCGCATGACGCCGGACCAGATGATCGAGGAGGTGCGCCGCTGCACGGAGCACCCGCATCCGGGCGTCGAGATCGAAGGCGCGGTATCGACCGCCTTCGGCTGCACGATGCAAGGCACGGTGCCGGAGGACGAGGTGGTGCGCATCGCCGGGCGCCTCGCGCAGTTCTGCGACGGGGTCGCGCTCGCCGACACGGTCGGGTATGCCAATCCGGCGCAGGTAAGAAGGCTTTTCAAGCGCGTGAAGGCCGAAATCGGCGACAGGCTCGAGGGCGCGCATTTCCACAACACGCGCGGCCTCGGGCTCGCGAATGCGCTCGCGGCCTACGAAGAAGGCGTGAGAAGCTTCGATAGCTCCATGGGCGGGCTCGGCGGCTGCCCCTTCGCGCCCGGGGCGAGCGGCAACGTGATCACCGAGGACCTGGTGTTCATGTTCGAGAGCATGGGCGTCTCGACCGGCATCGGGTTCGATGCGCTCCTCAAGGCGCGCCAGCTCCTCGTCGAGGCGATTCCCGAGGAGCCGGTGTACGGCCACATGCCGCTGGCGGGGCTGCCCAAAGGATTCCGTGCTTCCGCTTGAGGGCGTGCGCGTCGTCGAGTTCGCGCACATGGTCATGGGGCCTTCGTGCGGGCTCGTGCTCGCCGACCTGGGCGCCGAAGTCATCAAGGTCGAGCCGCTCGCGGGCGACAACACGCGCCGCCTGGAGGGCGCGGGGTCCGGGTTCTATCCGGTCTTCAACCGGAACAAGAAGAGCCTTGCCGTCGACCTCGCGCACCCGGACGGAAAGGCGATCGTAGGCAAGCTGCTCAGGAACGCCGACGTCCTGACGGAGAACTTCCGCCCCGGCGCGCTCGACAAGCTGGGGTTTTCCTACGAAAAGCTCTCCGCCGGCAATCCGCGCCTCATCTACTGCTCGCTGAAGGGCTTCCTCACCGGACCGTACGAGCACCGCCTGGCCCTCGATGAAGTGACGCAGATGATGGGCGGCCTCGCCTACATGACCGGCCTGCCGGAGCGGCCCTTGCGCGCCGGCGCTTCCGTGATCGACATCGTCGGCGGCACGTTCGCGGCCGTGGGGATCCTGGCCGCGCTGCGAGAGCGGGAGCGCACGGGGCGCGGCAAGCGCGTCACGAGCTCGCTCTTCGAAAGCACCGCCTACATCGTCGCCCAGCACATGGCGCAGTTCGAGCTCACGGGCGAGGCGCCGCCTCCCATGTCGGTGAAGCGCCCGGCCTGGGGCGTGTACGACATCTTCGACACCGCCGACGGCGACCGCCTCTTCGTCGGGGTGGTGACCGACACCCAGTGGGAGGTCTTCTGCCGCGAGTTCGGGCACGAAGCGCTCCGCACCGATCCGCGGCTGAAGTCGAACGGACAGCGCGTCAAGGAGCGTTCGTGGCTCCTGCCGCAGCTGGCCGACGTCCTGCGCAAGTACACGAAGGCGGAGCTTGCCTCCAAGCTGGAGCAGATCGGCCTGCCCTTCGCGCCGATCGCCAAGCCGTGGGACCTGCTGGACGACCCGCACCTTCGGGCTTCCGGCGGGCTGTACGAGACGAAAGTCGGCGAGCGCACCGCGCACATTCCCGCCCTGCCCCTCGAGCTGGACGGAAAGCGCCTTCCCAAGCGCGCCGACCCGCCTGCGGTCGGCGAGCATGGACGGGAGCTGCTCGCCGGGCTAGGCTGTTCGCCGCAGGAAATCACCAGCCTGGTGGAACGGGGCGTGATCAAGGTTCCCACGGACGGAGGAGGAAGGAAATGACGACGAATCTCGAGGGTCGCCGCGCCATCTTGCGCGGCATGCTGGCGCTCGGCGGCACGCTGGCGCTGGGCGCGTGCACCACCGCCGGACAGATCGCGCCCGGCACGGGCGGAAGCGCACGGCTCTCGGGCGGCCGGGTCTCGGTGCGGTGGCTCGGCGGCGGCGTGGTCGAGCTCGCCACCCCCGACTACAAGCAGATCGCGTACGGCGATGCCTGGATCTGGAACAACGCCGGCTGGCAGCGCTTCAACGTGCAGAAACCGGCGGAATACGCGACAAAGGAAGGCTTCGCGCAATACGTCAAGGGCAAGAACCCCGAAGCGGTGTTCGTGCTCCTCACCCACGACCACGGCGATCACATCGGCGACTACTTCGAGATGCTGAAGGTGCTCTCCGACGCCGGGGTTCCGGTCATGACCGCCGGCCAAAGCGACCTGATGCGCAAGGGTCTCGTGCCGGAGTTCAACAAGGCGGGGCTCACGCCGGCGAAGATCGTCGCCAACAACGGCGCCGCGATGAACTTCGGCGGCACCGCGCGCCACGGCGCGATGACGGCGCGGCTTGTCCCGGCAGTCCATTCCACGCTGGCGGCATACCCGGCCGCCGGGTTCATGGTCGACATCGGCGGCACGCGCGTCTACATCAGCGGCGACACGGACCTCTACGGCGACATGAAGACGATCGGCGAGCGCTACCAGCCGAACGTCGCCATCGTGTGCGTCGGCAACGGGCCTTTCACGATGGGCCCCGAGGAAGCCGCGCGGGCGTGCCAGTGGCTCGGCGTGCAGCATGCGATCCCCGTGCACTAC
>DASPMF010000208.1:0-5475 GCA_035627155.1 Burkholderiales bacterium
CGATCCCGAGCGGCCGGTTTCGCTCGACCTGCTGGTCGAGCAGTTTTCCTCCGACGACGCGGCGAGCGGGCCCGCGCGCCGCGGCCCCGCATGGGGGACGATCGCCGCCTTCGGCGTCGCCGCGCTCGCGTTCGCCCTCGCGTGGCGCTACACCCCGCTCGCCGAGTACGTCACCGTGGACCGCGTGCGCGGCTGGGCGAACGCGGCGCGCGGCAGCGGATGGGCGCCGCTTGCGGTCGTGCTCGCCTACGTGCCCGCGAGCTTCGTCATGTTCCCGCGGCCGCTCATCACGATGTTCGGCGTGGTCGCGCTCGGGCCCCTGGCCGGGTTCGCCGCGGCCATGACCGGCGTTGCGCTCTCCGGCGCCTGCCTCTACGGCCTCGGACGGGTGATGAAGCGCGACACGGTGCGCCGCATCGCGGGCGAGCGGCTCAACCGCACCGCGAAACTCCTGCGCCGGCACGGTCTGGCGGCGTCGTTCGCGTGCAGCATCGCACCGGTGGCGCCGTTCATGGCGGTTGGCGTGGTGGCGGGTGCGATGCGCGTGAAGCTGTGGCAGTACCTCGCCGGAATGCTCGGCGGCATGGCGCCCGGCGCCGCCGCGACCACGCTGTTCGCCGAGCAGCTCGCCGCCGCTCTGGACGATCCGGGCCTGATCAACTGGTGGATCGTCGCGGGCATCTTCGCGGCGTTCGCGGCGCTGGTGTTCGGCGCGCGGCGCTGGCTCAAGCGCCTGGAAGCCTAGGCCCTTACTTCCTTCGCGGCCACCAGCGCTCGAGGAGGTCGGCCGCCCAGTCCTTTCCGCCCAGCCCGAAGGCGAGCGCGACGGCGAACACCACGCCGGCGAGGATGATGAGGAAGCTCTGGCGGATCAGGTCGCCGCCGATGCCGAGCTGGTCGAGGGCGATGAGGACGACGAAGACGAGGATCGCCCAGCGCGCGATGCGCCCGAGGAGCTCGGCATCCTGCATGCCCACGTTGCGGCAGTAGGCGTCCACGGCGCCCTCGACGAAGCGGGCGAAGTAGGCGCCGAAGGCGAGGATGAGGAGCGCCACCATGACGCGCGGCACGAAGAGCAGCACGCGGCCGATGAGGTCCGTGATATAGGCGAGGCCGAGGCTGTTGAAGGCGATCACCAGCGCGATGAGGATCACCACCCAGTAGGCGAGCACCGCGAGGAGCCGCGTGACGTCGGACTGCACGCCGCCGTCGCGCAGGAAGCCGTCCAGCCCCGAGCGCTCGGTGACGATCGGGAAGTTCATCGCACGCAGGAGGCGCTCGATCGCGAGCTTGATGAGCTTCGCCACCAGCCAGCCGGCGATGAGCACCAGCACCGCGATGAACAGGCGCGGCAGCGCCGCGCCGACCTCGGCGAGGAACGCCCTCGCGGGCTCGAGCATTACGTCGAAATCTTGGATGTCAGCCCCTGCAGCGGTATGTGGATCCAGTCCGGACGGTTGTTCGCCTCGTAGCGCAGCTCGTAGAGCGCCTTCTCGAGCTCGGCGAGGTCGAGCAGGCCGCGCACGTCCTCGAGGCGGGTCCCCGAGCGCGCGAAATAGGCCTCGATGAACGCCTGGCGCGTCTGCGCCTCCCATTCGTCGAGCTCCGCGATGAGCTTCGCCTCGTTGGGGTCGGCCTCGCGCGCGCGCATGTGCGCGCTCCACTTGGCGTAGTTGAACGAGCGCAGCATGCCGGCCACGTCGCGCAGCGGCGAGTGCTTGCGGCGGCTTTCCTCGAGCGGCCGGCTCGGCTCGCCCTCGAAGTCGATGATCACGAAATCGTTGTTGGCGATCAGGACCTGGCCGAGGTGGTAGTCGCCGTGGTGGCGCATCTTCGACACCGCGCCGCGCGGCGCGGGGCAGGCGTCGATCCGCGCCAGGATCTTCTGCTTCTCGATGCGGATGTCCTTCGCGTCGAGGATGCGGAAGGTCTCCTCGGCCTCGCCGCGCACCCGTTCCTTCCACGCGGCGAGGTCCTCCGCGGTGAGCGGCTCCGGCTCGAACGCGGGATCGCCGCTCTTCATGCCGAACGCGGCGTGCAGCTCGGCGGTGCGCGTCGCGAGCGTCTGCATCAGCGTGAGGTAGGCGCCGTGCGGATTGTCGGCCTCGACGCTTTCATCGAGGGAGACCGAGCGCCGGTCCTCCAGGTAACGGTCGAGGTAGTTGAGCGTGTACGTCCATCCGTCGCCCTGGTTCGGGACGTAGGCCTGCATGAGGCCGAGGGTCGTGGAGCCGTCTTTCGTGACGTACTCGATGGAGCCCACCAGCGGCACGCAGTGTGGAAACTTCGCCACCTCCGTCAGGTAGCGGCCGACCTCGAACTCCGGGTTGATGCCTTCGCGCAGGCGCCGGTAGAACTTGAGGAACAACCGGTCGCCGCGCGTCGGCGAAGTCAGCGTCGCCGACGTGTTGGTGCTCTGCGTATGCAGGCGCGAGACCACCAGCTCGTCGAAATTCTCCTGGCGGAACTCGCCGCACTTGCTGGTCGGCGCGAAGCGCACGGTCCCGTGCGCAGTCGGAAGGCTCGCCGCGTCGCAGACTTGGCGCGCCACGGCGCGGCAGAACGCGGTGTCACCTGCCGCCTCGGCCAGCACGCCGACGTTCGCCTGCTGGCGCACGCGCGCCAGCGTGAGCGAGGCGACGGCCTTGATGAGCTCGTCGTCGCGGTCTTCCCATGCAAGGGTGAGCGGCACGAAGTACAGGCACTCGTGCCCCTCGCTCCGGATCGTCGGGAGCGTGATCAGCCAGCGGTCCCAGACCAGCCAGTCGGCGATCGCCGCGCTCTGCACCGCGCGCCCCTTCGCCGCGTACCAGCGCTGCTGCTCCACGTAGCGCGGAAGGATCTGCGTCTCGAGCTCCCCGCGCAGCTTCTCCGCCATCCCCATGCGCCAGGGCACGACCTGGTCGCGAAAGAAGCTCTTCCAGTGGTCGAAGAGGACAAGCACCGGCTTGTCTTCATTCACGAGGACGTCCATGTGCCACTCCGGCGGCTGCGCGCTGGTGGTGAGGCGAAACCAGTAGAAGCCGTGGGCCGGCAGCGTCAGCATGTACGGCAGGTCGCCTACTGGCGGGAAGGCGGTGCGGCCGAGCATCTCCACAGGCACACGGCCCTTGAAGCGCTTGAGGTCGAGCTCCACCGGCTGGGCGGTGCGCGCGAGGTTGGCCACGCACAGCACCGCATCGTCCACGGTCTCGCGAATGTAGGCGAGGATCTTGCGGTTGCCCGGCCGCAGGAACGTGAGCTTGCCGCGGCCGAAGGCGTGGCTCGTCTTCCTGACCGCGAGGATGTGCTTCGTCCAGTTGAGAAGCGAGCTCGGGTCGCGCGCCTCGGCCTCCACATTGACCGCGCCGTAGCCGTAGATCGGGTCCATGATCGGCGGCAGGTAGAGCTTCTGCGGGTCGGCGCGCGAGAAGCCGGCGTTGCGGTCGGGCGTCCATTGCATGGGGGTGCGCACGCCGTTGCGGTCGCCGAGGTAGATGTTGTCCCCCATGCCGATCTCGTCGCCGTAGTACAGGATCGGCGAGCCCGGCATGGAGAGCAGCAGACTGTTCATCAGCCGGATGCGCTGCGGGTCGTTCTCCATGAGCGGCGCAAGGCGGCGGCGGATGCCGAGGTTGATGCGCGCCTGGCGGTCCGCGGCGTACATCTTGTACATGTAGTCGCGCTCGCGGCTGGTCACCATCTCGAGCGTGAGCTCGTCGTGGTTGCGCAGGAAGATCGCCCACTGGCAGATGTCGGGGATCTCTGGCGTCTGGTGCATGATCTCGACGAGCGGATGGCGGTCTTCCTGCGCGATCGCCATGTACATGCGCGGCATGAGCGGGAAGTGGAACGCCATGTGGCACTCGTCGCCTTCGCCGAAGTACGGGCGCACGTCCTCGGGCCACTGGTTCGCCTCGGCGAGGAAGAAGCGGCCGGGATAGTGCGAGTCGAGCGCCGCCCGCAGCTTCTTCAGCACCGCGTGGGTTTCCGGCAGGTTCTCGTTGTTCGTGCCCTCGCGCTCCACGAGGTACGGGATCGCGTCCAGCCGGAAGCCGTCGACCCCGAGGTCCGCCCAGAAGCGCATGACGCGGAACACCGCCTTCAGCACGTTCGGATTGTCGAAGTTCAGGTCCGGCTGGTGGCTGAAGAAGCGGTGCCAGTAGTACTGCTTCGCGAGCGGGTCCCAGGCCCAGTTCGAGCTCTCGGTGTCGGTGAAGATGATGCGCGTGCCGCTGTACTTGTCGTCGCTGTCGCTCCACACATACCAGTTGCGCTTCTGCGAGCCCTTCGGCGCGCGCCGCGCGGCCTGGAACCACGGATGCTGGTCGGAGGTGTGGTTCACCACCAGCTCGGTGATCACCTTGAGGCCGCGGCGCTGGGCCTCGCGCACGAACTGGCGGAAGTCCGAGCGCGTGCCGTACTGCGGATGCACCTCCGTGTAGTCGGCCACGTCGTAGCCGTCGTCCTTGAGCGGCGAGGGATAGAACGGCAGGACCCAGATCGCGCTGACGCCGAGGTCCTGGATGTAGTCCAGCTTGGAGGTGAGGCCGCGGAAGTCGCCGATGCCGTCGTTGTTGGCGTCGAAGAACGCCTTCACGTGCACCTGGTAGACGACCGCGTCCTTGTACCAGAGCGCATCGGACGGCCCGGCGACGGGCGCCACGCCCGGGGCGAGGTCAGGCGAAATTTTCGAAACCTGGATGCGCTCGTCTGAGTACACGGAACACATGCGCCGGAAGCGTGTAGGGGCTGAGCTCGACGTAGTTGTGCGCCCCCTTCCACAGGTACCTGCCGCCGCCGAGGAGGTCGTGCACCAGGTACTCCTCCCCTTCGGGAATGCCGAGCTCGGCGAGCGGGAGGCTCACCCACCCGGACTGCACGTTGTGCGGGTCCAGGTTGACGACGACCAGGATGAGGTTCGCGTCATCCTGCTTGGAATACGCGAGCAGCTGGTCGTTCGGAAGGTGGTGGAAGCGCAGGCTCCAGTCCGCCTGCAGCGCCGGGTTCTCGCGGCGGATCGCGTTCAGGCGCCGGATGATCGGCGCGATCGAGTCGCCGCGGGCGAGGTCCCACTTCCGGATCTCGTACTTCTCGGAGTGCAGGTACTCCTCGCTGCCGGGCTCGCGCGGCGCGTGCTCGAGGAGCTCGTACGCCGGACCGTAGATGCCGTAGTTGGCGGCGAGCGTCGAGGCGAGGACCACGCGCGAGATGAACGCCGCCCGGCCGTTCTTCTGCAGGAACTCGTGGAGGATGTCGGGTGTGTTCGGCCAGACGTTCGGACGGAAGTACTCGCGCGACGGGTGCTGCGAAAGCTCGGTGAAGTACTCCACCAGCTCCTGCTTCGCGTTGCGCCAGGTGAAGTAAGTATAGGACTGAGAGAAGCCGAGCTTCGCCAGGCGGTGCATCACGCGCGGGCGCGTGAACGCCTCGGAGAGGAACACCACGTCGGGATGCTGGCGCCTCAGCTCCGTGATGCACCACTCCCAGAACGCG
>DASPMF010000209.1:0-30409 GCA_035627155.1 Burkholderiales bacterium
CATGGCTTTCGGCCGGCTACGCGGCGGTCGGGTGGCCGGTTCAGGGGCTTGCGCCGCTTGCCGGCGTGTTCGGCCTTTCGTTCGTCACCGCGGCGCTCGGCGGCCTGCTCTGGATCGTGGCGCGCAAGCCCGCGCGGTGGACCGCCTTCGGCGCGATCGTGGCGATCCTCGTCGCGGGGCAGCTTCTTCGCCTGGTGGAGTGGACGCGCCCGGAAGGCCCGCGCGTCGCCGTCGCGCTCCTGCAAGGCAACATCGCGCAGGACCTGAAGTTCGCGCCGGAGCGCTACGAGCGGATCCTCGAAACCTATGCACGCCTCGTCGAGGAAACGCGCGCCCGGCTCATCGTGCTTCCCGAAACGGCGCTCCCGCGCCTGCACGACCGCGTCGATCCGGCGTACTACGCGCGCCTCGCGAGCGCCGCGAAGCGAAACGGGGGCGACCTGATCGTGGGCGTGCCGTACCACGAGGGGCCCGGGCGCTACTTCAACAGCGTCCTGACCGTGGGCAGTTCCCCGGCCCAGGTCTACCACAAGCGCCACCTCGTGCCGTTCGGGGAATACGTGCCCCCCGGATTCGCCTGGGTGATGCGCTGGCTCAGCATCCCGTACTCCGACTTCTCGCGCGGCGACGAGCGCCAGGCGCCGCTCGCGGTCGCCGGCCAGCGCGTCGCCGTGAACATCTGCTACGAGGACGCGTTCGGCGACGAGATCATCCGCCAGCTGCCCGAGGCGACCCTGCTCGTGAACGTCTCCAACGTGGCGTGGTTCGGCGATTCGCTCGCGCCCGCGCAGCACCTGCAGATAGCGCGCCTTCGCGCAATCGAGACCGGCCGTACGCACCTTGCGGCGACGAACAGCGGCATCACCGCCGCGATCGAGCGCGACGGCAGCGTGCCGCTTCGCCTGCCGCAATTCGAGGAAGGCCGGCTCGTCTTCGCCGCGCAGGGCTACGTCGGCGCGACCCCGTACGTGCGCCTGGGCGACTGGCCGGCGATCCTGCTTTGCGTGCTCGCGCTGTGCGTCGCCGCGGCGAGGCCGAGAATTTCGCGCAGCCAGTAGAATCGCCGCGTGCAGACTTTCCAGCAGCTCATCTCGCAGCTCGGCGCGTTCTGGGATCGCCAAGGCTGCGCCCTGCTGCAGCCCTATGACATGGAAGTCGGCGCCGGCACCTTTCACACGGCGACTTTCCTGCGTGCGATCGGCCCGGAACCGTGGAAGGCCGCCTACGTGCAGCCTTCCCGCCGACCGAAGGACGGCCGCTACGGCGACAATCCGAACCGGTTGCAGCACTACTACCAGTACCAGGTGGTGCTGAAACCGTCGCCGGACGACATCCAGGACCTCTACCTCGCTTCGCTGCAGGCCATCGGCGTGAACCCGCAGGAGCACGACATCCGCTTCGTCGAGGACGACTGGGAATCGCCGACGCTGGGTGCCTGGGGTTTGGGCTGGGAAGTCTGGCTCGACGGCATGGAAGTCACGCAGTTCACCTACTTCCAGGAAGTCGGCGGGCTCGCCTGCAAGCCGGTGCTCGGGGAGATCACGTATGGCCTAGAGCGCCTCGCCATGTACCTGCAGGGCAAGGAAAGCGTCTACGACCTGGTGTGGACGCCGGGCGTCACGTATCGCGACGTGTATCACCAGAACGAAGTCGAGCAGTCGCGCTACAACTTCGAGCTCTCCAACGCGGAAATGTTGTTCCGCCATTTCTCGGAGTACGAGGCGGAGGCCAGGCGGCTCATGCAGGCGCACTGCGTGCTGCCGGCCTACGAGATGGTCCTCAAGTCATCCCACACCTTCAACCTCCTCGATGCGCGCGGCGCGATTTCGGTCACCGAGCGCGCTGCCTACATCGGTCGCGTGCGTGCGCTCGCGCGCGCGGTCGCCCAGGCCTACTACGAATCACGCGAGAAGCTCGGCTTTCCGATGCTCTCCGCCGCCCGATGAAGGCGCCCCTGCTGGTCGAGCTGCGAAGCGAGGAGCTGCCTCCGAAGGCGTTGCTCGACCTTTCGAGGAGCTTTGCGAGCGCCATCTTCGAAGAGCTCGCCGCGCTCGGCCTCGCTCCGGCCAGCGCGAGCTACCGGTCCGACCTTGCGACGCCCCGGCGCCTCGCCGTGCTGATCCCGGAGGTGTCGGACCGGGCCGCCGTGCAGGAGAAGGAAGTGCAGGGCCCTGCTACCTCGGCGCAGGCGCAGGCCGTCGCCGGGTTCGCAAAGAAGCACGGCGTCAGCGTGGACGCGCTTGAGCGCAGGACCACCCCCAAAGGGGAGGTTTTCCTGGCGCGGGTGAAGGCTGGCGGCGCGAGCCTGGACGCCACGCTGGCCGGCGCGGTCGACAAGGCGATCCGCAAGCTGCCGATTCCCAAGGTCATGCGATGGGGAGCGGGCGAAGCCCGCTTCGTCCGCCCCGTCCACGGGCTCGTCATGCTCCATGGCGATCGCGTCGTGCCGGGGGAAGTCCTCGGGCTGCAGGCCGGCAACCGGACGCGCGGGCACCGTTTCATGTCCTCGGGCGAGCTGGTGCTAAAAAGCGCGGCCGAGTACGAGTCGGCGCTGGAGGCCGCTTCGGTCATTCCGAGTTTCGAGAAGCGCCGCGCGGAGATCGAGCGCCAATTGCAGACGAAGGCGCGCGCGCTCGGCGGCTCGCTCGGGGCCGCGGAAGACATCGCGCCGCTGCTGGATGAGGTCGCCGCGCTCGTCGAGCATCCCACGGTGTATGCGGGCGGCTTCGACGCCGCGTACCTCGAAGTGCCACAGGAGTGCCTGATCCTCACCATGCGGCAGAACCAGAAGTATTTCCCGCTCTTCGACGCGCGCGGCAAGCTGCAGCCGCGCTTCCTCATCGTCTCGAACATGAGGCTCACGGACCCGCGCCACGTCGTCGGCGGCAACGAGCGGGTGGTACGCCCGCGGCTCGAGGACGCGCGCTTCTTCTACAACCAGGACCGCAAGGAGCGGCTCGAGGCGCGCGTGCCACGCCTCGAGAACGTCGTTTACCACGCGAAGCTCGGCAGCCAGCTGCAGCGCGTGCAGCGCATCAGGCTGCTGGCCGGCAAGATCGCCAGGGTCCTGGGCGCGGATACGGTGCTGGCCGAGCGCGCCGCGGAGCTCGCCAAGGCGGACCTCCTCACGGGGATGGTGGGCGAGTTTCCGGAGCTGCAGGGCATCATGGGGCGCTACTACGCCCTGCACGACAAGGAGCCGGCCGCCGTCGCCGACGCGATCGCCTCGCATTACCGGCCGCGCTTCGCCGGCGACGCGCTGCCTGAAGGCGACGTTGCATGCTCGCTCGCACTGGCTGACAAGCTGGACGCCATCGCGGGCCTCTTCAGCATCGGGCAGCAACCCTCGGGCGACAAGGACCCGTTCGGCCTGCGCCGCGCGGCGCTCGGCGTGGTCCGCATCCTGGTCGAGAAGAAGCTGCGCCTGTCGCTGCAGGAGCTGGCGAAGGCGGCCTTCGAGCCGTTCCAGGAAAAGGCTTCCGAGCAGCTCGTGCAGTTCGTGTACGAGCGGTTTGCCAACTACCTGAAGGAGCTCGGCTACACCACGCTGCAGGTCGACGCGGTGCTGAGCCGCAATCCGAGCAACCTCGGCGTGGTTCCGCGCGAGCTCGAGGCGGTGAAGGCCTTCCAGGCGCTTCCGGAAGCGGAGAGCCTGGCGGCCGCCAACAAGCGGGTCGCCAACATCCTCCGCCAGGCCGACGCGAAAGGGGATCCAGTCGCTTCTTCGCTCGAGGGACTCCGGGAGCCCGCGGAGCTCGCGCTCGTATCCGCGCTCCGGCAGACGGCCGGCGACGCGACGCCTCTTTACGAGCGCGGCGACTACGAGGGCTACCTGAAGACCTTTGCCGCGCTGAAGGGGCCGGTGGACGACTTCTTCGACAAGGTGATGGTGATGGCGGACGACCCGAAGCTGCGCGGCGCGCGCCTCGCCCTGCTGCGCGAGCTGCGCGACGCGATGAACCGCGTCGCCGACATCGCGCGCCTGGCGCAATGAGGCGTCCATGAAGCTCGTCATCCTCGACCGCGACGGCACCATCAACCACGACAGCGACGACTACATCAAGTCCACGGCCGAATGGCGGCCGATCGCGGGCAGCATCGAGGCCATCGCGCGCCTCGCGCAAGCCGGCTACCGCGTGGTGGTGGCCACGAACCAGTCGGGCATCGCGCGCGGCCTGTTCGACACCGCGGCGCTGATCGCCATCCACGACACGCTCCAGCGCGCGGCGCACCAGGCGGGCGGCCGGGTCGATGCGTTCTTCTTCTGCCCGCATGCGGCCGATTCAGCCTGCCAATGCCGCAAGCCGCAGCCCGGGATGCTGCTCGAGGCGGCGCGGCGCTTCAACGTGGCGCCCGCCGGCGTGTACATGGTCGGCGACGCGCAGCGCGACCTCGACGCGGCCGCCGCAGCCGGCGCGAAGCCGGTCCTCGTCCTGACGGGAAAGGGCGAAGCGACGCGCAAGGCCGCCAAGCTGCCGCCCGGTACGCAGGTCTTCCCCGATCTCGCGGCGTTCGCGCGCAGCCTCGCTCCATGACGCTCGTGCGCTCGAGCCTTTTTGCGCTCGCGCTCGTGCTCGTCACCCCGCCCTACGCCCTCGTCGCGCTGGCGACGTTTGCCCTCCCGCCGCTGGCGCGCTACCGGATCATCTCCGGCTGGTCGCGGCTGGTCATCCTTCTTGCGCGCGCGATCGTCGGCATCCAGTGGCGCGTGGAAGGCCTCGAGCACCTGCCCGCCCGCCCCTCCGTGATCCTTTCCAAGCACCAGTCGGCCTGGGAGACCATGGCGTTCCAGCTCATCTTCCCGCCGCAGGTGCACGTCCTGAAGCGAGAGCTCCTGTGGATCCCGTTCTTCGGCTGGGGCCTCGCGCTCATGAGCCCGATCGCGATCGACCGCCGGCGCGGCGTGGCGGCGTTGCGCGCGATCGCGCGCCGCGGGCGCGAGCGGCTGGGCCAGGGGTTCTGGGTGGTCGTCTTCCCGGAGGGCACGCGCGTCGCCCCCGGCCAGCGGCGCGCCTATCAGCTCGGCGGCGCATGGCTCGCGGCCGACAGCGGGGCGCCGGTGGTGCCGGTCGCCCACAACGCCGGCCTGCTGTGGCCGCGCAACGCCTTTTTGAAACGCCCCGGCACCGTGACGGTGCGCATCGGTCCAACGATCGATTCGTCGCGCCACGACGCGCAGACCATCAACCGCCTCGCCGAATCATGGATCGAAGAACAGCAGCAAGACCTGTGTCGCGCCAGCTCACCACGCAGCTGACGCTGTTCGACTCGCGCTTCATCCGCCTCGGCGAGCGCTTCGTCGAATACCGGTTCGCGCGCAGCCCGCGCCGCACGCTCAGGATCACGGTGGACGCGACCGGGCTCGCCGTCGCGGCGCCGCTGCGCGCCCCGTTGCGCGCGGTCGAGTCGTTCCTGCGCGAGAAGGAGCGATGGATCCTGCGCAAGCTCGAGCACTGGTCCCGGGTGCCGCGGCCGCGGCTGCTGCGCATGGAATCCGGCGCGCTCCTGCCGCTGCGCGGCGCGGAGATTCCCCTCGTCCTGCGCGAGGCCGGCAGAACGAGCGTTCACGAAGACGGCGGCGAGCTGATCGTCCGGGCGCCCGGCCCGCGCCGGGCCGCGCAGGCGCTGGTGCGATGGCTCAAGCTCCAGGCGCTGGAGAGCCTCACGCCGCGGGCGGCGCATTTCGCGGCGCTCCTCGGCTTTCCGGCCCCGCGCGTGGGCATCACGAGCGCGCGCGGCCAGTGGGGCGTTTGCGTGGAGGGCGGCCGCATCCGCCTGAACTGGCGCCTCGTGCACCTTCGCGAAGCGCTCGCCGACTACGTGGTGGCGCACGAGGTGGCGCACCTCGCGCAGATGAACCACTCGCCGCGCTTCTGGAGCCTCGTCGAGACGCTGTATCCTGCGTGGCGCGAGGCGCGCGAGCAGCTTGAGCTGGCCGGCGCGTCGATTCCAAGGATCGTGGAGGCCTCATGAGATTGCTGCATACGATGCTGCGCGTCGGGAACCTCGAGCGCTCCGTGCGCTTCTATACCGAAGCGCTGGGCATGAAGCTGCTGCGCACGACCGACCGTCCCGAGCAGAAGTACTCGCTCGCCTTCGTGGGCTTCGATACGGAGGATCGCCAGGCGGTGCTCGAGCTCACCTACAACTACGGTGTGGAGCGCTACGACCTCGGCTCGGCGTACGGCCACGTGGCGGTCGAAGTGGCCGATGCGCACGCCGCGTGCGAGCGCGTCAGGACGCAGGGCGGGAAGGTGACGCGCGAGGCCGGGCCGGTAAAGGGCGGGACGACGGTGATCGCGTTCGTCGAAGACCCGGACGGCTACAAGATCGAGTTCATCGAAAGGAAGCGCTGATCCGCGCGTAGTCCTCGGGCGAGAGGTTCTCGGGGCGCAGGCGCGGATCGATCCCCAGTCCCTCGAGGTCCACGCCGGCGAGCGCGTTGCGCAGCGTCTTGCGCCGGGCGGAGAACGCCCTGCGCAGGAGGTCGGCGTCTACGTGCAGGCCGTCGGCGCGGGGCACGAGGCGCACCATCGCGGACTGCACCTTGGGCGGGGGACGGAACGCGCCGGGCGCGACGTTGAAGAGCCTTTGCATCCGGAAGAGCGCCTGCAGCGCAACCGAAAGCCGGCCATAAGCAGGCGTGGAAGGCGCGGCCACCATGCGCTCCACGACCTCCAGCTGCAGCATGAAATGCATGTCGCGGACCCTTCGCGCGAACCGCGCGAAATGGAACAGGAGCGGCGTGGAGACGTTGTAGGGAAGATTGCCGACCAGCCTCATGCCTTCCGGGAACGCGGAGAAATCCAGCTCGAGCGCATCGCCTTCGTGCACCGTCAGGCGATGGTCGCCCCGGAGCGCGGCCGCGAGGTCGCGGTCGAGTTCCACGACGTGCAGGTGCTCGAGCCGCCCGGCGAGCACGAACGTGAGCGCGCCCTCGCCCGGCCCGATCTCCACGATGAAGTCGCCGGGCTGCGGCCCCACGGCGTCCGCGATGCGCGCGAGCACCCGCGGATCATGGAGGAAGTGCTGCCCGAACCTCTTACGCGGACGGTGAGAGCTCAAGCGCGAGCTTGATGGCCTCGACCAGCGAGCCGGCATCGGCCTTGCCGGTGCCGGCCAGGTCGAGCGCGGTCCCGTGGTCCACCGACGTGCGAACGAACGGCAGGCCGAGCGTGACGTTCACGCCCTTGCCGAAGCTCGCGTACTTCAGGACCGGCAGGCCCTGGTCGTGGTACATCGCGAGCACGGCGTCGGCGTGGCGCAGCCGTTCCGGTACGAACAGCGTATCCGCCGGCACGGGGCCGCTCGCGTCGATGCCGGCGCGGCGCGCCGCATCGATCGCCGGCGCGATGGCTTCCACGTCCTCCCGGCCGAGGTGGCCGCCTTCGCCGCTGTGCGGATTGAGGCCGGCGACCAGGATGCGCGGCGCCCCGATGCGAAAGCGCTTCCTGAGGTCCGCATCGAGGACGCCCAGGGTGCGGACGAGTCCCTCGCGCGTAATGGCGCTCGGCACCTCCGAGAGCGCGAGGTGCGTGGTGGCGAGCGCGACCCGCATCCCGCCGCCGACCAGCATCATGACGACGTGCGCGGCCTTCGCGCGCGCGGCAAGGTATTCCGTGTGCCCGGTGAAGGGGATTCCTGCATCGTTGATGACGCTCTTCTGGACCGGCGCAGTCACCATGGCGTCGAACTCGCCTGCAAGGCACCCCTGGATCGCGCGGTCGAGCACGGCGAGGACATAGCGCGCGTTCGCCGTGTCGAGCGAGCCCGGCCGCACCGGGCGTTGGAGCGGAACATGCTCCACGGCGGGGCAACCGCGCAGCAGCGTCCGGTCGCCGATCGCCACGATGCGTGCGTCCGGAAACGCCGCGCACGCGGGCGCGCACAACTCGGGGCCGATGCCCGCCGGCTCGCCCGAGGTGAGCGCGATCACCACGCTACCGTTCGTCGAGGCGCAGCTCGACGTACGTCTGGTCGCGGAGCTGGCGCAGCCATTCCTGGTAGGCCTCGTCCGCCTTGCGCTCGCGGATGGCGAGGCGCGCCTGGAGCCGCCGCCGCTCCGGGCTCATGTCGGCGGAGCGCCGCTCGACCACCTGGATGAGGTGGTAGCCGAACGGCGTGCGCACCGGCTGGCTGATCTCCCCGATCTTGAGCTCCTGGTACGCGCGCTCGAACTCCGGCACCGTGTCGCCCGGATAGATCCAGTCGAGGTCCCCGCCGCGCGCCGCGCTCGCGTCGTCCGAGTTGGCGCGTGCGAGCTCCGCGAAGTCTGCGCTGCCGGAGACGAGCCGCTCGCGCAGGACCGCCAGCCGGCGGCGCGCCTCCGTCTCGGACACCTGCTCGTTCGTCCGCACCAGGATGTGCCGCACGCGGGCCTGGTTGATCGGCGCGCCGGTCGCGGCCGCCGAGCGCCGGTCAACCAGCTTGACCACGTGGAAGCCGGCGGAGCTGCGCAGCACCTCGCTCACGCCGCCCGGCTTCAGACGCCCCGCTACGGCGGCAAAGAGCTCGGGCAGCCGGTCGCGCGTGCGCCAGCCCAGCGAGCCGCCCTGCAGCGCATCGGCCGCGTCGGAGTAGGCGGCCGCGACGCGCCCGAAGTCCTCGCTTGCAAGCGCTTCGGCGCGGGCCTTCTCCGCCTTGGCGCGGGCCGACTCCAGGCGCTCGGGGCTCGCCTCGTCGGGGACCCGCACGAGGACATGCGCCACATGCAGCTCGTCGCGCGCGCCGCTCGAGGCGGCGCCCTGCTCCTCCAGGAAAAGATCCACCTCGGTGTCGCTGACCTGCACCCGGTCGTCGACTTCGCGCTCGCGCAACCGCGAAAACAGGATCTGCTCGCGCACGTCCTCGCGGAACGCGTCGAACGACACCCCGTCGCGCTCGAGCACCTTGCGGAAGTCGCCCAAGGTCAGCTTGTTTTCCTCGGCGATGCGCTGCACCGCGCGGTCGAGCTGCACCTCGTCGACGCGGATGCCCGAGTCGCGCGCGCGCTGCAGCTGCGCCTTGTCGAGGATCAGCCGCTCCAGCATCTGCCGCTCGAGAATCGCCCGGTCCGGCGGACGCGTCCCCCGCCGCGACAGTTGCTGCTCGGCCAACGCCACCGCCTGGTTCAGCTCCGAGGCGGTGATGACGTCCTTGTTCACGATCGCGACGATGCGATCGACGAGGCGCGGGCTCTGCGCCCCTGCGAGCGTGCTGGCAAGGACAAGAAGGATGGGTAGGACGAGTCGCATTGCTAGTAGACCATGTCGAACGGCAACGGACGGCGCGCGCCCGGTGGCGCCAGCGTGGCGTCCTTGGGATTGCTGACCGAGTAGCCGGAGACGTTTCGCTTCAGCAGGTCCACGACTTCCGCGGTGCCGAGCTGGCCGACGCCGTTGAACTCAAGCTGGAAGAAGAAGGCGGTCGAGCTCACTTGCGCGGCGGTCTGGATTCTCTGCATGACCGCACGGAACACCCAGCAGCCTGCGTTGTACTCGACGCCGGCGAGGCCGTCCACGAGACGCCGGTCGAGCAGCGAGTAATTGTAGCGCCCGACGGCGAACCACCCCGGCGCCATCGGCCATTGCCCCGCCAGGTCGATCTGCCGCAGCGTGTCGCGGCTGAAGCGATAGCTCGCGCCGAGCACCTTGCCGGGCTCGGGCGCATAGCGCGCCGCGGCGTTGTACCGCTCGGCGTGCTGGTCGCGCCGGTTGTACTGCACCGTAGTGTCGAAGGTGACGTGCCGGAACAGGCGCCCGCCCACCGATGCCAGGAGGTCGGAGGCCTGGAAGGTGCGAACCGGGGCGCCGGGCGTCAGGGTGACACGCTCGTCGTCGAAGTAGAAGCGCTGGCCGATCGTCGCGCGCAGCGCTTCCTGGCCGCCCGGCTCCAGGATCCGCGTCGTCAGGGCGCCGGTCAGCTGGTTCGCGTCGCCGAACCGGTCCCCGCCGATGAACCGGTTCTCGGTGAAAAGCTGCGGGAAGTTGAGGTCGGCCAGCGCGGTGTCGAACACTGGAATCCGGTCCTGGTCGCGGTACGCGGCATAGACGTAGAACAGACGCGGCTCGAGCGTCTGGGTCAGGTCGCGACCGAAGTAATGCGCCGGGCGCTCGAACACCAGGCCGCTGTCCAGGCTCATCCAGGGAACCGTGACTCCCGGCCTCGCCGGAAACGGGCCGACCGCCGGGTTTTCGACGTCATATTGCGCGTAACGAAGCCCCGCCTTCGGCGTGAAGTAGTAGCCGGGCGCGAGGACCGGCATTGAAACCGTGGGCGTGGCGGACAAGCGCGAGCCCCGCACCAGGGTCTCGTGCGAGAAGAGCACGTACTCGGCGGGCAGCGTCGTGTCGAAGAGCCCTCCCACGTCGTTCGCCGTGCCGGTGAAGTTGAGTTGCGGCAGCCGGTGGTAAGGCGGCACCACCGGCGCGTTCGGATCCTGCAGGGTCTGGAAGCGCTGCACGCGCGCCTGGGCGACATACGAAGCGCCGCTCAAGGCGCCCGAGTACGTCAGGTAGAGATCCTGCGGCAGGTTACCGGTGGAGGACTGGCGCACCTGGCTCGCCAGGTCGACGAAGTACAGGTCGTCCGACACCCGGTTGTAGTCGAGCTGGGCGGTCAGGTACGGCGTGAAGTTGTGCATGTGCTGCGCCGAAATGCCGAAGCGCCGGATGTCCGCGTCTTCGTCTCGCGGCAGCAGCTCGAAGCGGGTCTCGCCCACGAACTTGCGGTTGAGGTAGCGGAACTCGTTCTTCAGCATCGAGCCCCGCTTCGTCATGTAGATCGGCGTGATCGTGGCGTCGTATTCCGGGGCGATGTTCCAGTAGTACGGGACGCCGAGCTCGATGCCGCGCGTCGTGCTGTTCGCGTAGTACGGCGTGAGGATCCCGCTCTTGCGGCGGTTCTCGAGGGGAAAGGTGGCGAACGGCGCGCCGAGGATCGTGGTGTCGAAGAAGCGCAGCCGCGGCTGCTCGGCGCGGCCCTCTTCGGCGACGTAGTCGAGCTCGAGCTGCTCCGCCTGCAGGTACCAGTCGTCTTCGCCGGGCGCGCAGGTGGTGAAGCGGGCGTTCTTCAGGCGGTAGCGGCCCTTGCCGAGGAACTCCATCTCCTCGGCGCTGCCGCGTGCCGGCAAGTCGCGCTGCAGCAGGAACCCGGGCTGCTCGAAGACGCCGGTATCGCCGAGCGTGTCGTAGCGCAGCCGCGGCCCGAAGAACCGGTCGACGCCCTGCTGCATGCGCACGCCGCCGTCGCCTTCCAGCCGGCCGAATTCCTGGTTGTAGCGAAGCGAGTCGCCGAAGATGCGCATCTCGTCCTGCGTGAGCTCGGCGGCGCCTTGGGCGCTGAACTCCAGATCGCCCACACCCTCGATGCGCTCGGCATCGAGGGTGGTCGGCGCCTGCGCCTCCGGCGTGGCGGCCGTCGGCCGCTCCGCGGGCTGCTGCGCCAGGACGAGGCTGGCCGGCTGGCACGCGGCCGCCGCAGCGAGCACCAGCATCGCGAAGCGCTGCGGCATGTTGCGGAGAGAAGCGATTTTTCGTTGGTGTAGAATTTTTAATGATACCCGACGAGAGACGCGAAGCTCTCGAGCAGTGGCTCAGGACACAGCTTCGCGACGCAGCCTTCAGCCTCGCGCCCGCCTCCGAAGACGCAAGCTTCCGCCGCTACTTTCGCGCCGTCCTTGACGACGGCAGCAGCTTCGTCGCCATGGATGCGCCGCCGGACAAGGAAGACTGCGCGCCCTTCGTGCGCGTCGCCGGCCTGCTGCAGGAAGCCGGCGTGCATGCGCCGCGCGTGATCGCCCAGGACCTCGCGCGCGGGTTCCTGCTCCTTTCCGATCTTGGCACCACCACCTACTTGCAGGCGCTCAGCGCGGAGAACGCCGGCGCTCTTTTCGGCGACGCGACGGATGCGCTGGTGCGCTGGCAGCTCGCCTCGCGTCCGGGCGTGCTGCCGCCGTACGACGAAGCGCTTCTGCGGCGCGAGATGCAGCTGTTTCCGGACTGGTACGTGGCCAGGCATCGAGGGGCGCAGCTCTCGGCCGCGCAGAAGGACGCGCTCGAGCGGGTGTTCGCGGCGCTCGTGCGCAGCGCCCTCGCGCAGCAAAGCGTGTACGTGCACCGCGACTACATGCCGCGCAACCTCATGGTGTGCGATCCGAATCCCGGGGTGCTCGACTTCCAGGATGCGGTCTACGGCCCGGTCACCTACGACATCGTCTCCCTGCTGCGCGACGCCTTCCTGAGCTGGGAGGAAGACCGCGTCATCGACTGGGCCGCGCGCTACTGGGAGAAGGCGCGGCGGGCCGGATTGCCGGTCGACGGCGACTTCGGGGAATTCTGGCGGGCCTTCGAATGGATGGGCCTGCAGCGTCATCTGAAGGTGCTCGGCATCTTCGCCCGAATCAACTACCGCGACGGCAAGCCGAAGTATCTTGTCGACACGCCGCGCTTCATCGGCTATGCGCGCGCCACCGCGCAGCGCTATCGCGACCTCGCGCCCCTTGCGCGCCTCCTGGACGAGATCGAGTGAAGGCCATGGTGCTCGCCGCCGGGCGCGGCGACCGGCTGCGCCCGCTGACCGACCGGGTGCCCAAAGCCCTCGTCCGGGTCGGCGGCAAGCCCCTCATCGCCTGGCACCTCGAGCGGCTCCGCGCGGCAGGCGTCTCGCATGCCGTGGTGAACGTGTCGCACCTGGGCGAGCAGATCGTCGATGCCCTGGGCGACGGGTCGCGCTTCGGCCTGCGCATCCGCTACTCGCGCGAGCCGCAGCCCCTGGAAACGGCCGGCGGCATCGCGACCGCCCTGCCGCTCCTCGGAGGCGACAACTTCCTGCTCGTGAACGCGGACGTGTATTGCGAGCTCGACTTCCGCCGGCTGCTGGGCGTTTCGCTCGCGGACCGGCTCGCGCACCTCGTGCTCGTGCCGAACCCGCCGCACCGGCCGGCCGGCGATTTCGGTCTCGCGAACGGCCTCGTGAGCGGCGCGAACAGCGCACCGCGCTACACTTACGCCGGCCTCGCCGTGGTATCTCCCGCGCTTGTGCAAGGCATCGGGCCCGGCACCAAGGCGCCTTTGGCTCCGCTCCTATACGCCGCCGCGGATCGCGGCCTCCTGAGCGGCGAGGCATACGGGGGCCTGTGGCAGGACGTCGGCACCGCGGAACGGCTTTCCCAACTGGAATCCTTGCTCGCATCGCGAAATGAACATTGCTGAAGACCTTTCCCGGTATCGGCGCCGCAGGGAGGCGCTCGCGCAAACCATGCGGGCCGGAGTCGCCGTCGTCCCCACAGCGCCGGAGCGGATTCGCAACCGCGACACGCACTATCCCTACCGCTTCGACAGCCATTTCTACTATCTGACCGGCTTCGCCGAGCCGGAATCGGTGGTCGTCGTCGTGGCCGGCGCGCAGCCCAGGTCGATCCTCTTCTGCCGCGACCGCAACGAAGAGCGCGAGATCTGGGATGGCTTCCGCTACGGTCCGGGCGCCGCGCGCGAGCGCTTCGGCTTCGACGAGGCCTATGCGATCGAAGAGCTCGACGCCCGGCTTCCGGGATTGATCGAGAACCAGCCCGCGCTCTACTACCCGGTCGGCGCGGACGCGGCATGGGACGCGCGTGCGATGCAATGGCTGAACGCAGTGCGCGCGCGAGCGCGCGCCGGCGCCGCGGCGCCGGAACGCCTCCAGGACGTTCGCGCCCTCCTGGACGAGATGCGCCTGGTCAAGGACGCGCACGAGGTCGCCGTGATGCGCGCATCGGCGCGCATCGCCGCAGGCGCGCACCGGCGCGCCATGCAGGCGGCACGCCCGGGCAAGTACGAGTTCGAGATCGAAGCGGAGCTCGCCTATGAGTTCCGTCGCGGCGGCGCGCAGTTCCCGGCGTACTGGCCGATCGTCGCCGGAGGCGCCAACGCGTGCATCCTGCACTACGTTTCGAATGACGCCGTCCTGCGCGATGGCGACCTGCTGCTGATCGACGCGGGCTGCGAGCTGCACGGATACGCCTCCGACATCACGCGCACCTTTCCCGTGAACGGACGCTTCAGCGGCCCGCAGCGCGCGGTGTACGACATCGTGCTGGCGGCGCAGCTGGAGGCGATCCGGGCGGTGCGCCCGGGCGCGTCCTGGAACGCGCCTCACGACGCCGCCGTACGCGTGCTTGCACAAGGCCTGATCGACCTGCGCCTCCTGAAGGGCAGCCTGGACGCGGTGCTGGAGAAGGAAACGTACAAGCGGTTCTACATGCACCGGACGGGGCACTGGCTCGGCCTGGACGTCCACGATGCGGGCGAGTACAAGCGCGCCGGCGAATGGCGGCCGCTCGTGCCGGGCATGACGCTCACGGTGGAGCCGGGTCTCTATATCCGGGCCGCGGACGACGTGCCGGAAAGTCTGCGCGACATCGGGGTGCGCATCGAAGACGACGTGCTCGTCAGCGACGCCGAATGCGAGGTCCTCACCGCCGAAGCGCCGAAAGCGCCCGCTGACATCGAGGCATTGATGCGCGATGCGCGTGCCGTCGGCTGACGGCGGGACGGTCGACGTCGCGATCATCGGCGCCGGCCCGGTGGGGTGCGCGGCCGCGCTCGCGCTGCACGGCTCCCGGCACCGCATCGCCATCTCGGAGGCCGGCGGACCGCCCGCGGGCTTCCGGCCGATCGCCCTTTCCCACGCCAGCCGCCTGATTTTGGAGCGGCTGGGTGCGTGGGACGCGCTCGCGCCGAACCGCATCGAGACGGTCGAGGTCTCGCAGCGCGGCGCGTTCGGCCGTACGCGCCTGCAGGCGCGGGAGGCGGGCGTGCCGGCCCTTGGATACGTCGTCGACTACGCGAGCCTGGCGCTCGCGCTGCGCGCGCAGCTCGAACGGCGCGGGATCGCGCTCGGCGGCGAAACGCCTGGAGCACGCTGCACGGTGCATGCGGAAGGCGCTTCGGCGCAAGCGCTGGAGAAGCGCTACGGGCAGGATGCAGTCGTCGGCGTCGTAGCGCTCGAGCGCGCCTCCGCGACGACGGCGTTCGAGCGATTCACGGACGAGGGCCCGCTCGCCCTCCTGCCGATCGGGGGACGCTATGCGCTGATCTGGACCGCGCGGCCACAGCGCGCAGCGGAGCTCGCGGCCATGGAGGAAAGCGCATTCCTCGGCCCGCTCAACGATTGCCTCGGCGCACGCATCGGACGCGCCGTTGCGGTGGAAGGGCGAGCCGTGCAGCCGCTCGTCCTGCGGGTGCGCGCCGGGCGCCGTGCCGGCCGCGCGGTGTATATCGGCAACGCGGCACAGACGCTGCATCCTGTGGCCGGCCAGGGCCTCAACCTCGGCTTGCGCGACGCGTGGGATCTGGCTCAGTTCTTGCGCGATGCGCAAGATCCCGGTGCGCCGGACGTGTTGGCGCGCTTCGGGTCCGCCCGCCGGCTCGATGCGTTCGCGACCATCGGCGTCACGCATGCGCTGGCCGGCGGGCTGATGGCAGCGCGCCCGCTCGCGTTGAGCGCGCTCAACGCGTTTCCTCCGGTCCGCCGTTTCTTTTCGCGGCGCATGATCTACGGTCCTTCCGCGATTCCATAGCGAACGACGAACCGGTTCTCAAGGCAATGTCAGCACGATCCCCTTTCGTCGCAAATGCGGCTAGAATCCGCTTCCCTCATTTTCGTTCGTGCATCGCGAGCCCGCGGCAATGAGAATCGGAGCGCATGTCTTGACGAACGGACTTCTCGTCGCTCCGATGGCGGGAATCACCGATCGCCCGTTCCGCCGCCTGGCGCGCCGCTACGGCGCCGCGCTCGCCGTTTCCGAGATGACCTCCGCGCGTCCCGAGCTGCGCGGATCCCGCAAGAGCCGCCTGCGCCGCGACCACGCGGGCGAGACTGGCCCCATCTCGGTGCAGATCGCCGGCTCGGATCCCTCGATGCTGGCCGACGCGGCGCGCTTCAACGTGGACGAGGGCGCCCAGATCATCGACATCAACATGGGCTGCCCGGCGAAGAAGGTCTGCAATGTCGCGGCCGGATCGGCGCTGCTCGGCGACGAGGCGCTCGTCGCGCGCATCCTCGAGGCGGTCACCGCGGCGGTGGACGTACCCGTCACCCTGAAGATCCGCACCGGCCCCAGTCCCGAACGCCGCAACGCCATCCGCGTCGCCCGCATTGCGGAGGAAAGCGGCATCCGGATGCTGGCGATCCACGGCCGCACGCGCGCTTGCGCCTTCGGCGGCAGCGCCGAATACCGCACGATCGCCGAAGTGAAGTCGCGCGTAGGCATACCGGTCGTGGCGAACGGCGACATCCGCACGCCCGAGGACGCCCGCCGCGTGCTCGACGAGACCGGCGCCGACGGCATCATGGTTGGACGCGCCGCGCAGGGCCGGCCGTGGTTGTTCCGCGAGATTGCGCACTACCTCGCCACGGGACAGCACGCGCCCGCCGTCGACGCGATCGAAATGGGCGCGGTCCTGCTCGAGCACCTGCACGGCCTTTACGAACTCTACGGCGAGCCGTGCGGCGCGCGCGTCGCGCGCAAGCATATCGGCTGGACGGTCGCGGGCTTGCCGGGCGGCGAGGCGTTCCGGCGCGTCGCGAACGCCATCGTCGACGCGGGCGCCCAGCTGCGCGCCGTGCGCGATTACTTCTCGCAGCTCGCCGCCGCTTCCATCGACTACAGGCTGGCCGCATGAGTCGCACCAACGAGCTGGCGGATTGCGTGAGGCGCTCGCTGGAGCGCTACTTCAAGGACATGGACGGGGAGAAGCCGACCTCCATCCACGACATGGTGCTGAAGAACGTCGAGAAGCCGATGATCGAAGTGGTGCTCCAGCGCGCGCAGGGCAACCAGACCCTCGCGGCCGAGATGCTCGGCATCAACCGCAACACGCTGCGCAAGAAGATGCAGCAGTTGCGGATCAAAGGCTAGCGACCGGGCCTGAGTGCAGACCGTCAGAACGGCGCTCCTCAGCGTCTCCGACAAGTCGGGAATCGTCGAGCTCGGCCGCGCGCTGGCAGCGCTCGGCGTGCAGCTGCTTTCGACCGGCGGCACTGCGAGGCTTCTGGCAAAGGAAGGCCTGCCGGTCACGGAGGTGTCGGCGCACACCGGCTTCGCGGAGATGCTCGACGGTCGGGTCAAGACGTTGCATCCGCGGGTCCATGCCGGGCTGCTCGCCCGGCGCGATGACCCTTCGCACATGGAAGCGCTGCGCGAGGCCGGCATCCCGACCATCGACCTCGTCGTCGTGAATCTCTACCCCTTCGAGGCGACGGTGTCGGACCCGGCATGCCGCTTCGAGGATGCGATCGAGAACATCGACATCGGCGGCCCGGCGATGTTGCGCTCCGCGGCGAAGAACCATTCCGGTGTCGGCGTAGTCGTCGACCCAGCGGACTACGCGGGCGTGATCACAGAGCTCAAGGCGCAGGGCGCGCTGGGCGACGCGACGCGCTTTCGGCTCGCCCGCAAGGTCTTCGCCCATACCGCCGCCTACGACGGCGCCATCGCGAACTACCTCTTCTCCCTGGACGACCGGCGTCAGCGCAGCGAGTATCCCGGCGTGCTGAGCCTGCAGCTCGCCAAGGTCCAGGACCTGCGCTACGGCGAGAACCCGCACCAGAGCGCGGCCTTCTACCGCGACGCGCATCCCGTCGAAGGCAGCTTCGCAGGCTACCGCCAGCGCCAGGGCAAGGAGCTTTCCTACAACAACATCGCCGATTCCGACGCAGCCTGGGAATGCGTGAAGAGCTTCGCCGGGCCCGCGTGCGTCATCGTCAAGCACGCGAACCCTTGCGGCGTCGCCGTCGCCGGCACGCCGCTCGAGGCCTACCGGAAGGCCTTCAAGACCGACCCGGTCTCCGCCTTCGGCGGCATCCTCGCCTTCAACCGCCCCGTCGACGCCGCCACTGCCGAAGCGATCGGCGGGCAGTTCGCCGAAGTCGTGATCGCGCCGCGCGTCGAGCCGGAAGCGCTGAAGCTCCTGGAGAAGAAGGCGAACGTGCGCGTCCTCGAGGTGCCGCTCTCCCCGGCCGTGCAACGGCACGACTACAAGCGCGTGGGCGGCGGCATGCTCGTGCAGTCGAGCGATTCGCATCGCCTCGGTCGCGCGGACTGCAGGGTGGTGACGCGCACGCAGCCGACCGAGGCGCAGTGGGACGACCTGCTCTTCGCCTGGACCGTCGCGAAGTTCGTGAAATCGAACGCCATCGTCTATTGCGGCGACGGCATGACGCTCGGCGTCGGAGCCGGACAGATGAGCCGCGTGGACAGCGCGCGCATCGCCGCCGTCAAGGCCCAGGGCGCGAAGCTGAGCCTTGCCGGATCGGTCGTGGCCTCGGATGCCTTCTTCCCTTTCCGCGACGGGCTGGACGTCGTCGTGGAGGCCGGGGCGAGCGCCGTCATCCAGCCCGGCGGGAGCATGCGGGACGCCGAAGTGATCGCCGCCGCCGACGAGCGCGGCGTGGCGATGGTCGTGACCGGCGTACGGCATTTCCGGCACTGATGAAGCTCCTCGTCATCGGCGGCGGAGGCCGCGAGCACGCGCTTGCGTGGAAGCTCGCGCAAAGCCCGCGCGTGCAGAAGGTTTACGTGGCGCCCGGGAACGGCGGCACCGCGCTGGAGAGCGGGCTCGAGAACGTCGCAATCACGTCGATTCCGGAGCTCGTCGCGTTCGCGAAGAAACAGGCGGTCCAGCTCGCGGTGGTCGGGCCGGAAGCGCCGCTCGCCGCAGGCATCGTCGACGCCTTCCAGGAGGCGGGCCTGAAGATCTTCGGCCCGAGGCGCGCGGCTGCGCAGCTCGAGGCGTCGAAGGACTTCGCGAAGGCTTTCATGGCGCGCCACGGCCTGCCGACCGCGCGCTATCGCACGTTCAGCAACGCGGCCGAAGCGAAGGCCTACGTCGATGCCGAGGGAACGCCGATCGTCGTGAAGGCCGACGGCCTCGCCGCCGGCAAGGGCGTCGTCGTCGCGACCCGGCGCGAGGAGGCGCACGCCGCCATCGACGCCATGCTGACGGACAACCGCTTCGGGGACGCCGGCGCGCGGGTGGTCATCGAGCAGTTCCTGGAAGGCGAGGAAGCGAGCTTCATCGTCATGAGCGACGGCGTGCACGTGCTCGCGCTCGCGACCAGCCAGGACCACAAGCGCCTGCGCGACGACGACCAGGGCCCGAACACCGGCGGCATGGGCGCGTATTCGCCGGCGCCCGTCGTCACGCCGAAGATCCATGCCCGCGTCATGCGCGAGATCATCCTGCCGGCGGTGCAGGGCATGGCGCGGGACGGCACACCCTACGTCGGCTTCCTCTATGCCGGGTTGATGATCGACAAGGAAGGCAACCCGCGCACGCTCGAGTTCAACTGCCGGATGGGCGACCCCGAAACCCAGCCCATCATCCTGCGCCTCAAGTCCGATCTGCTCGAGCTGGTGGAGCGCGCGATCGACGGCACGCTCGACAAGGCGGCGCCCGAATGGGACCGGCGCGCCGCCCTCGGCGTGGTGCTGGCCGCGCACAACTACCCGGACGAGCCGCGCAAGGGCGACCGGATCGAGGGCCTGCCCAGGCCGCAGGACGATTGCCGCGTGTTCCATGCCGGCACGCGGCTCGACGGCAAGACGCCGGTCACGAACGGCGGACGCGTGCTCTGCGTGACGGCGCTGGGCGACTCGGTGAAGATGGCCCGCACGCGCGCGTACGAAGTCGTCGACCGCATCCGCTTCGACGGCATGCAATACCGCAGGGACATCGGCCATCGCGCGCTGAAAAGATGAACGCCGCGGCGGTCCACGAGTATCTCTCCGGACTGCAGCAGCGCATCGTCCTGGCGCTGGAGGCCGTGGATTCGCCTTTCGGCCGGGACGCGTGGTCCCGTCCCGAAGGCGGAGGCGGGCTCTCCTGCGTCCTGGAAGAAGGCAAGGTGTTCGAGCGCGGCGGCGTCAACCTGTCCCGGGTACGCGGCTCGGCGTTGCCGCCGTCGGCAAGTGCCGCGCGGCCGCATCTCGCCGGCCGGCCGTACGACGCGATGGGCGTCTCGCTCGTTCTGCATCCGCGCAATCCCTACTGCCCGACCGTGCACATGAACGTGCGCTTCTTCTCGGCCGGCGACACGTGGTGGTTCGGCGGCGGCATGGACCTCACGCCGTACTACGGGTTCGAGGAAGACGCGAGGCATTTCCATGCCAGCTGCCGCGACGCGCTCGACCGGAGTGATCCGGCCTACTACCCGCGGTTCAAGCACTGGTGCGACGAATACTTCTTCATCAGGCACCGCAGGGAGCCGCGCGGCGTGGGGGGCGTCTTCTTCGACGATCTGGCGGACCGCGACTTCGACTTTTCCTTCTCGCTCGCGCGTTCGGTCGGGGACGCGTTCCTGGACGCCTACCTGCCGATCCTCATGCGACGCAAGGACACGCAGTTCGGCGACCGCGAGCGGGCCTTCCAGGCGTACCGTCGCGGCCGCTACGTGGAGTTCAACCTGGTCTACGACCGCGGCACGCTGTTCGGCCTGCAGTCGGGCGGACGCACCGAGTCCATCCTCATGTCGCTGCCGCCGCGCGTCGAATGGCGCTACGACTGGAAGCCGGCGCCGGGTTCGCCGGAAGCGGCGCTGTACGAGAAGTTCCTCGTCGCGCGCGACTGGGTCTAGGGCAGCTCCGCGGCCCTTCGGTAGTGAAGCTGCGCCTGCTCGGCCTGCCCGAGGCGCTCGGCGAGGCGCGCGAGCTCCAGTCGCGCCGCCCGCGATTCATTGAAGGACAGGCTCGCCTCCAGGAAGCTCTGCGCCTTGCCCCAAAGCTCGGCGTCGGCACACAGGCGCCCGAGTGCGGCAAGGAGGTCGGCGTCGCGGCTGCGGGTGCGCAGCCAGCGCTCGGCGCACTCGATGCGCACGCGCGCCTCGATCGCGCGCTCCGGCGCCTGGAGCGAGCGCGGCAGCTCACCATACAGCTGCACTAGCTGCGGCGTCCACTCCACCGCGAGCGCCTTCTCGACGATGTCGCGCGCGAGGGCCGGCCTGCCGAGCGCCTGCGCCTGGCGCGCGCCGGCGAGCGCGATGCGCGGCTGCACCTGGTCGCGCGCCGCGATCCCACGCCACGTGCGCTCCAGGCCCGCGGCGTCCGTGCCGGCGCGCTGCAGGAGCTCCACGGTGGCCTGCACCTTGTATTCCTCGGCCAGCGCCGGCGCGATGGCATCGCGCTTCGCAAGCTGCGTGGACAGCCGCAGCACCTCCTCCCAGGCGCCCGCGCCCCGCTCGGCGCGCAGCAGCATGCGCTGCGACGCCACGTGCTTCGGCCCCGCGCCGTGGAGGTTGCGCAACGCATCGCGCGCCGCGGCGAAGTCGCGATCCTCCAGCGCGAGCTCGGCCCGGGTGACCAGGCGCGCCGACTGCAGCTCCGCGCCGGCGGCGTCGGCGCGGTGCAGCCACATCTCGCGGCGCGCGAAGTCGCGCATCTGATGCGCGGCGCGCGCGGCAAGCAGGGCGGCAAGGCCGGGTCGCGCGCCGCTTTCGAACGCGAGCGTCGCCTGCTGTTCCGCCTTCGCGTACCGGCCCTCGAAGTAGGCCTGCAGCGACGCGGCGAGCGAAGCCTGCCCCCGCTCGCGCCGGCGCCGCTCCCGGAACGCCCGCACATAGGCCGGAAGGGAAAGGGCGTGGCCGGCGAGGCGGACGAGGGCGTAGAGGATCGCGAAGCCCGCAATGGCCGCGACCGCGAAGAAGAGCATGGACATCTCGATGCGGTAAGGCGGGTAGACGAAAAGGACGTAGCCTGCGTCCACGCGCCCGGCGATGACGAGCGCCACCGCGGCGGCGAACACCGCGAGCAGCCAGAAAAGCGACCTCATGAGGGCGCGCGCTCGCGCCGGGCCTTGAACGCGCGCACCGCGTCGAGGCTCTCCGAGATCGTGGGCATCTCGAAGCTGATCGACGTGGAAGCGAGCTGCTTCAGCTGGCCGAGGGCATCGGCGGTCTGCTTCGAGCGCCCGTCGAAGTAGCGGCGGATCCACTGCTGGGCCACGCGCAAGTCCTCTCGATACGCGGCCTCGTCCTTGGCGAGGAGCGACAGGCGGGCGTTCAGGAGGCGCAGCCTCAGGTTCTCCCTCAGGAAGAACGCCTGGGTCGGCGGCAGCAGAGGCGGCTCGGGCGCCGTCAGGTGCCGCACGACGACGAGCTGCCGGATCTCGCCCCAGATTTCCGTGCCGAGCCGCGTCCAGAATCCGGCCTTCTCGCGCGGCGCTTCCTTGGCCGCGGCCTCGCGCTCGGTGCGCTCGTCGTAGGCGAGCGGCAGCGCATCGACCTGCGCGACCAGGCTGTCGAGCTTCATGCTCATGCCCGTGAAATCCACGGTGGGCAGCGACTTGAGGCGCTCGATGTCGCGCGCCAGCGCGCGGCGCACCGGCACGAACTGCGGGCGGTCGGCGCGCGAAAGGCGCGATTCGGCGAGCTGCAGGGCGAGCAGCCCGGCGCGGACGTTGCCGGCGAGCTGCAGCTGCTGCGAAGCGATGGCGAGGACCTGCTCGATCTCGGCGAGCTGCCATTCGTCGCGGTTGCGCGAGAGCTCCTGGTAGAGCGCTTCGAGCGCCACCTGCTGGCTCTGCGACTCGGCGAGCTTGCCCTCGAGCGCCGCCACCTTCGCCTGGGCGTCCCGCAGGCCGTCCTGCGCTTGGCGCGCGATGGAGCGCGCGTCGCGGGCGTCGGCCTCGATGTCGCGCAGGCGGCGCGCAAGCTCCTCCTGGGTGACGCCGATGCGCTGGCGCGTGTCGACCCAGACGAGCGCGGACAGCCCCGCGGCAAGCAGCACCGCGATCAAGGCCAGCAGCGGCGCGCGCGAGCGCGGCGCGCCCGGCGGCGGTGCGAGAGCCTCCTTCGCGCCCTCTGTCGGCGTGCCTTCTTCGCTCATGGAGCCGTGAAGTATGCCACCAGCCGGGCGAGCACTTCATCGTCGCCCGGGCCGGACACGAGCACCGCGCGCGCGCCCATGCGCCTCGCCGCCTCGGCGACGCGAGCGTGCGGCACGAAGAGCGGCGTCCCGAGCAAGCGGTCCCGGCCGCGCACGCCGAGCAGGGTGAAAAGATTTGCAAGGCCTTCTGCCGACGACACGGTCACGGCGTGCACGCGTCCTTCGTCCCAGGCCGAGAGCAGCGGCGCGGAATCCGCCGCAGGCAGGGCGCGCCGGTAGCATTCCGCGTAGTCCACTTCCGCGCCGCGGGCCCGGAGCGTTTCGCCGAGGAGCGGCCGGCCGCCTTCGCCGCGCACGATGAGCACCCGTTTTCCATTCACGTCCTGCAACTCCGCGAGCTCCAGCAGCGATTCGCTGTCCGTGCCTCTCTGCGGCGCCATCGCCCGCACGCCCCGCCGCTCGAGTTCCGCGCGCGTGCCTTCGCCCACCGCATAGGCGGCCACTTCCGCCGGCCATGCTGCCGGGCGCGCCAGCGCGCGCAGCACCGCCGTGGGGCTGACGAAGACGGCAAGGTCGTACCTGGAAAGCTGCGCCAGGCGCTGCGCCGAACCGTGCGGATCCGAGGGCGGCAGGATCTCGATCGCCGGGAATACCCATGCCGTGCCGCCCGCTTGCTCGACGCGCGCCGCGAGCGCTGCAGCCTGCTCCCGAGGCCGCGTAACAACGACGCCGCGGCCGGCCAGGTTACTTCGCGAGGCCAGCGAGGATCTCCTCGGCGCCCTGTTCGCGCAGCGTCCCGGCGGCACGGGCGCCGAGGGCGTGCGGATCGTCAAGGCGGCCCTGGCATTCGGCCCGGGCAATGCGACGTCCATCCGCCGAGGCGACCAGCGCTCGCAGGCGAAGCGCGCCACCCTCGGCTTCGGCGAAGGCACCGAGCGGAATGGTGCAGCTTCCGCCCAGGGCGCGGCTGACGGCGCGTTCGGCGTCTACGCAGGCGCGCGTCACCGGATCCGCGAGCGCGGCGGCCAGCTCCAGCACTTCGCGATCATTGGCGAGGCACTCGATGCCGAGCGCGCCCTGTCCGGGCGCGGGAAGCATCATCTCCGGAGCCAGGACCGCGCGCACGCGCGCCTGCAGGCCGAGGCGCGTGAGCCCTGCCACCGCGAGCACGGCGGCGCCGTACTCGCCGCGATCGAGCTTGGCAAGGCGCGTCTCCACGTTTCCGCGCAGCAGGCGCACCTCGAGCGCCGGATGGCGCGCACGGATCTGCGCCTCGCGGCGCAGGCTCGAGGTGCCCACGACCGAGCCGGCCGGCATCGCCTCGAAGCTGGCATGGCTCCCGGAGACGAAGGCGTCGCGGGGATCCTCCCGGTCGAGGATGGCGGCGAGCACGAATCCGGCCGGAAGCTCCGCCGGCACGTCCTTCATGGAATGGACCGCGAGATGCGCTCGGCCGTCGGCCATGGCCGTCTCGAGCTCCTTGACGAACAGACCCTTGCCCCCCGCCTCGTCGAGGCGCGCCTGCAGCAGCTCGTCGCCCCGCGTGGACATGGGAAGGAGCTCGACCTGCAGGCCCGGCTGCAGCGCCGTCAGGCGGGCACGGACGTGCTCGGCCTGCCAGAGCGCGAGCCGGCTCCTGCGCGTGGCGATCACGACCTTTCTCAAGACCCGCCCTGTTCCGCGGCGATCTCGCGCAGCGCAGGCCATTGGCGGCGGCTGACGGGCAGGCGCTCCTCCACGCCGTCGAGCAGCACCATCCAGGCCGCGTCCTCGCCCCCGGTTCCGCGCTCGAAGCCGCGGATGGCGGAGCGCGCGACCAGGCAGTTGCGATGGATGCGCACGAACCGGTCGGCGAACTCGCGCTCGAGGGCCACCAGCGGGTCCTCGATGAGGTACTCGCGCTCGCGGGTGCGCAGCGTGACGTACTTCTGCTCCGCGCGCAGGAACACGATGTCGCGCACCGGCACGAGGGAGATGCGGTTGCGCTCGACGATGGAGAGGTACTCGCGCGGCCGCCCCGCCGCCTTGCGCAAGGACTCGGCGATACGGTCGCGCGGCGCCCCCGCCGCCTTGCGCAGCGCCGCGGCGAGGCGCTCGGCGCGGACCGGCTTGAGCAGGTAGTCGAGGGCGTTGAGCTCGAATGCGTCGAGCGCGTGGCGGTCGTGCGCCGTGACGAACACGAAGGCCGGCGGCGACTCGAGCCCGACGAGATGCCGCGCCAGCTCGAGGCCGTCCATCCCGGGCATCTGGATGTCGAGCAGGAGGAGCTCCGCGCCGCTCGCCGGGAAGCGCTCGAGCGCTTCGTGGCCGTGGCGCGCCTCCCCGACGACCTCGGTGGGCAGCTCGGCCGCGATATCGCCCAGGAGCTCCTTGATCCGCTCGCGCGCCGGCGCCTCGTCGTCGACGATGAAGAGCTTGAGCATCAGGTGGCGTGCCGGTACGGCAGCTCCAGCTCGACGCTGTAGCGGCTGCCGCGCTGCATGGCCTCCATGCGCGCCTCGGCGTCGAAGAAAAGCGCCAGGCGCTCGCGGATGTTTTCGAGCGCCATCTTGTTTCCGCCGCGGCCGCCTTCGCGCTGCGGCGCGGGGTCGGCGTACGGGTTCTCGATGCGCGCGAAGACCCGGTCGCCGCGACGCTCGATGTGCACCAGCACATCCGCGGTGCCGGTGCCCGGCTCGACGCCGTGGTAGACCGCGTTCTCGAGCAGCGGCTGCAGCACGAGCGGCGGCAGCAGCGCATCCGAAGGGGCGGAATCGAGCTCCCAGGTGATCCGCAGGCGGTCGCCGAGGCGCAGCTGCTCGATCTCCGCGTAGCGCTCGAGGAGCGCGATCTCGTCGGCAAGGCGCACGAAACGGCGGGCGTCGCCCATCAGGGTGCGGAAGAGGTCCGAGAGATCCTCGAGCGCGCGCTCGGCCCTGCGCGGGTCTTTGCGGATGAGGGACAGCACGGCGTTGAGGCTGTTGAAGAGAAAATGCGGGCGGATGCGCGCCTGCAGCGCCTGCAGCCGCGCCTCGGCGAGCGCCGGCGAGTACGCGCGCGTGAACAGGCGGAAGTAGCCGAGCAGCAGCGCCGCCCCGAGCGCGGCGAGCGCCAGCATGCGCCAGAGCGGCGCGGGCGGCTCTCCGGTCACGCGCTCGAGCGCTGCATGCTCCAGCGCGCTGAGCGCGAGCACGACGGCGAGCACGGCGGCGCAGCCGGCGCGGTAGGGCAGCCGGCGCAGCGGCGCCGTCGCGAGATAAAGGACAATCAGGCAGGCCATGAGCAGCGGCTCGAGCACCATGGCCGAGGCGATGAAGCGCTCGAGCGCCTGCGCGATCGTCGGCGCTGCGGCGAGCGCGGCCGCGCCGGCGAGCAGGTTCGCGCCGACGAGCATGCGCGCGAGGACGCCGAGGTTGCGGAAGTCCGGCAGCTGGTCGGCGCGAGCATGCGCAGAGACGTCTTGCCTTATACTCACCGCGAGCATTTTATGCCCAAGAAGAAGCAGCTCTGGTCCGGGCGGTTTGCCGAGAACGTCGACGATCGGGTGCAGAGGTTCACTGCATCGGTGGCGTTCGACCGGCGCCTCGCCCACGCGGACATTCAAGGCTCGCTCGCGCACGCGCGCATGCTCGGCGCGGCGGGCATCCTTTCGCGCCGCGACGTGAAGGCGATCGAGCGCGGCCTCGCGCAGGTCCGCCGCGAGATCGACGCCGGCCGCTTCAACTGGTCGCTGGAGGACGAGGACGTGCACCTCAACATCGAGCGGCGCCTGACCGCGCTGGTCGGCGACGCAGGCAAGCGCCTGCATACCGGCCGTTCGCGCAACGACCAGGTCGCGACGGACGTGCGCCTGTGGCTGCGCGGCGAGATCGACGCGATCGAGGCGGCGCTCAAGGCGCTTTGCGGCGCGCTGGTGGCGCAGGCGGCGAAGCACGCGGACCTCGTGATGCCCGGGTTCACCCACCTGCAGGTCGCGCAGCCGGTCACCTTCGGCCACCATCTGCTCGCCTACGTCGAGATGCTGGGCCGCGACCGCGAGCGCCTCGCGGACTGCCGCCGCCGCGTCAACCGCCTTCCGCTCGGCGCGGCCGCCCTCGCCGGCACGACGTTCCCCATCGAGCGCGAGCGCGTCGCCCGCGAGCTCGGCTTCGAAGCCTTGTGCGAGAACTCGCTCGACGCCGTGTCCGACCGCGACTTCGCGATCGAGTTCTGCGCGGCCGCGTCGCTGATCATGGTGCATCTTTCGCGCTTCGCGGAGGAACTGGTCATCTGGGCGAGCCCGCGCTTCGGCTTCGTGCGGCTGCCCGACCGCTATTGCACCGGCTCTTCGATCATGCCGCAGAAAAAGAACCCTGACGTGCCCGAGCTCGTGCGCGGCAAGGCGGGGCGCGTGTTCGGCGGCCTGGTGGCGCTGCTGACGCTCATGAAGGCGCAGCCGCTCGCCTACAACAAGGACAACCAGGAGGACAAGGAGCCGCTGTTCGACGCCGTGGACACGGTCAAGGCCTGCGTCGAGATCTTCACCGGCCTGGTTGCCGACCTTGAGCCGGTGGAGGCCGCGATGCGCGCCGCGGTGGTCGAAGGCCACGCGACAGCCACCGACCTCGCCGACTACCTGGTGCGCAAGGGATTGCCGTTCCGCGACGCGCATGAAGCCGTGGGTCGGGCGGTGCGCGAAGCCGAGCGAACAGGCTGCGACCTCGCCGCCCTGCCGCTCGCGACGCTGCGCAAGTTCGCGCCGCAAATCGGCGCGGACGTGAAGAAGGTGCTCACCCCCGAGGGCTCCCTCGCCGCGCGCAATCATCCGGGCGGCACCGCGCCTGCGCAGGTGCGAAGGGCCATCGCGGGGGCGCGCAGGCGTCTCGCGAAGTGAAGCCTGCGGACAACGCCTGGCAGAGCCGCTTTGCCAGGATCGGCAAGTACCCGGTCATCCGCAAGCTCGCTGAAGGCGCGACCTCCGAGGTCTATCATTGCAACGACCCGTTCAGCGGGCGGGATGTCGCGATCAAGGTCGCCTTTCCCGAGACGTTCCAGGACCCGGATCGCGGCAAGCTCTACCGCAAGCTGTTCCTGACCGAAGCCTCCCTCGCCGGCAAGCTGCAGCATCCGCACATCTGCCAGATCTACGACGCGGTCGCCGAGGAGAGCCTCAACTACATCGTCATGGAGTACGTGGACGGCGGCACGCTCGAGCGCTTCTGCCGCCCGGAGGCCCTGCTGCCGGTGGACCGCATCGTCGAGATCGCCTTCAAGTGCTCGCGCGCGCTCGAGTTCGCCCACAAGGCCGGAATCACGCACCGGGACATCAAGCCGGCGAACATCCTGCTGACCGGCGAGACGGACGTGAAGATCACCGATTTCGGCGCGGCGCTCATCGCAACGGGCGACACCACGCAGGTGAGCGCCATCGGCTCGCCGGCGTACATGTCGCCCGAGCAGGTCAAGGAGCATCCCCTCGACCACCAGACCGACATCTACTCCCTCGGCGTGGTGATGTACCACCTGCTCACCGGCCGGCTGCCGTTCAAGGCCGCCAACAACTTCAGCCTCATCTACCAGATCACCAACGTGGAGCCCGAGGCGCCCTCGACCTACCGGCCGGAGATCCCGGAAGCGGTGGATGCCATCGTGCGGCACGCCATGGCCAAGGACCTCACCGAGCGCTATCGCACCTGGGAGAACTTCTCGTTCGACCTCGCGGAAGCCTTCCGCGCGCAGCACGCCGGCGCCCACAAGGCGCAGGCGTTCGCCGACTCGGACAAGTTCGAGACGCTGCGCAAGCTGCCCTTCTTCCGCCACTTCTCCGACGCCGAGCTCTGGGAGGTCGCGCGCATCTCGGTGTGGCGCCACGCCTCGGCAGGCGAGGTGCTGATGCGCGAAGGGGAGCCCGGCGACTTCTTCTGCGTGCTGGCCGACGGCCAGGTCAAGGTGACCAAGCGGGGCAAGCTCCTCAACCTGCTGCGCGCGGGCGAGCCGTTCGGAGAGATGGCCTACCTCGCCAAGTCGAGCCATGTGCGCGGCGCCGACGTCTCCGTCGTGAGCGACGCCAACATCATCTCCGTGCCGACGCAAAAGCTCGAGCAGGCCTCCGAGACCTGCCAGCTCAAGTTCGACCGCGCCTTCATGGAAATCCTGGTCGAACGCCTCGCGATGGCGAACCTGCGGCTCTCAGGCGTCTGAGCTTCGCCAAGGAAGGGCCTCCCGAAGCCGCCGCGCGATTCGCCGCGGAAGCGCAAGGCCTCGAAGCGCTGCGGCGCGCGGGCATCCGTGCCCCCAGGCCGCTTGCGCACGGCGTGCGCGCCGGCCGTGCCTTCATCGAGATGGAGCGCCTGCAGCTCGGCGCGCGTGCCGACTGGCCGGCGCTGGCAGGCATGCTCGCCACGCTGCACGGGCGGAGCGCGCCGCGCTTCGGCTGGGAAGAGGACAACTGGATCGGCCTCGCGCCGCAGCACAACGGCTGGGCGGAGGACTGGGCAAGCTTCTACGTCAAGAAGCGGATCGCGCCACAGGCGAGCCGGGCGCGCGAGAACGGCTTCGTCCTGGAGATTCCGGACCTCGCGCCGCTGCTGCGGCACAAGCCTGCGCCTTCGCTCCTGCACGGAGACCTGTGGAGCGGCAATGCCGGCTTCACGCCGGGAGGACCGGTCCTCTTCGACCCGGCGGTGTACTTCGGCGACCGCGAGGCCGACCTCGCGATGACCGAGCTATTCGGGGGATTTCCGCCGGCCTTCTACGCCGCGTACCGGAAGGCGCTGCCGCTGCCCGAAGGCTACGAGCTGCGCAAGCACGCCTACAACCTCTACCACCTGCTCAACCACCTGAACCTCTTCGGCGCAGGCTACCTCGGGCAGGTGCAGGCGACGCTACGCCTTCTGCGCGACGCCCTGAAGTAGCTTCTGCAGCTCGCCGGACTGGTACATCTCCTTGAGGATGTCCGAGCCGCCGACGAATTCCCCGTTGACGTAGAGCTGCGGGATCGTCGGCCAGTTGGCGTACTCCTTGATGCCCTGGCGGATCGCCGGATCGGCCAGCACGTTGACGCTGAAGAAATTTTGCACGCCGCAGGCGTTCAGGACCTGCACCGCGAGGGAGGAAAAGCCGCATTGCGGGAACTGCGGCGTGCCTTTCATGTAGAGCACGACCGGGTTTCCGGTCACCTGCTCCTTGATGCGCTGTTGGATGTCCATGGTCGCCATTTTACCGCCTGCCTCCCGTGATCCGGGCTATCCCTGCAAGGTCGGGCCATGTGGCGATCTCTTCAAGCCCGCTGGCTGCAAAAAGCCGCCCGACCGCCTCGGCCTGGTCATGGCCGTGCTCGACGTCGAGCCACCCGCCGGCCTCGAGGAAGCCCCGCGCTGAGCCGGTGATGTCCCTGATCGCGTCCAGGCCTTGCGCGCCCGATACCAGCGCCCCGGTCGGTTCATAGCGCAGCGCGGCGAGGTGCGGGTCGCCTTCGGCGACATAGGGCGGGTTGGAAACGATGAGCGCGAAGCGCTCGCCGCCGACCGGCTCGAACCAGCTTCCAAGGCGCCAGTCGACGTCCAGGGCGTGCCGGGCCCCGTTGGCACGAGCAACGTCCAGCGCCGGAGC
>DASPMF010000210.1:0-8563 GCA_035627155.1 Burkholderiales bacterium
TGGATTCGCGCTTCGCCGCGCCGGTGAGCTGCAGCGCCATCAGGAAATCGGACGCCGCGCGCACGCCGCGCGCGAACCCGTTCGGGATGTCGAGGACCGTGGGCCGGCCGGCGCCGGCGCAGAGCGCGATGTGGTCGAAGCCGTCCTCGAACGCCTCGTCGATGGTGAGCGTGCCGCCGAAGCGCACGCCGCCGAACATCGCGAACTGCCTGCGCCGCTCGAGGAGCAGGCGGATGATCTTGAGGAAGTTCTTGTCCCAGCGCACCGTGATGCCGTACTCCGCGACGCCGCCGAAGCCGGCCATGGCGCGCTCGTCCAGCGGCTCGCGCAGCTCGTCGATGTCACGGATCGGCTTGAACGCGGTGCGGCGGCCGAGCGGATCCACGCCGGAGAGCGCCGGATCGAGCGGCTCGATCTTCAACCCGTCGATCGCGACCACGGTGTGGCCGTCGTTGAGGAGGTGGTGCGAGACCGCGTAGCCGGCGGGCCCGAGGCCCACGACCAGCACGCGCTTGCCGGAAGGCGGCAGCGGGACCGGGCGGTGGATGTTGAGCGGGTTCCAGCGCGTGAGCAGCGAATAGATCTCGAAGCCCCACGGCAGCTCGAGCACGTCCTTCAGGGTGCGCGTCTCGGCCTGCGGGATGTCGACCGGCTCCTGCTTCTGGTAGATGCAGGACTTCATGCAGTCGTTGCAGATCCGGTGGCCGGTGCCCGCGGCGAGCGGGTTGTCGACCGCGATGATGCCGAGCGCGGCGATCGGCTCGCCGCGGGCCTTCACCATGTGGAACTCGGAGATCTTTTCCTCGAGCGGGCAGCCGGCGAGGGTCACGCCGAACACGGATTTCTTGAAGCCTTCGGCCGGCGCCTTCTCCTTCAGTCCCTTCGAGCAGGAATCCTTGCCCTGCTCGTGGCACCAGATGCAGTAGTTCGCCTCATCCAGCGCGCCGACGAGGTCGGTGCCGGGATCGGTGAGGCCGAAGCCTTCGCGATGGCGGACATGCTCGAGCGAGTGCTCGGCGAAGCCGCGGCCGGACTGCGTGTGCACCGGCACGAGCTTCATGAAGTCGAGCTTGCGCGGCGCGTGGAAGAGGACGCCGGCCGCGTGTTTCCTGCGACCTTCCGGCGTGGTGGTCGCCCAGGCCGCGTAGCGCGCGGCGCCCTCCAGGTTCTCCGCATTCGCCGCCTCGTCCTTCATCCAGGCGGACACCTGCCGGGCGAAATCGAGCTCGGTCGTGAATGCGAAGCCGTCCGGACGCGCATCCTCCGGCTTCACCTTGTGGAGGGCGCGGCGCTGGACGAAGAGCCGCTTCACCGAGAAGAGCGGCGCGAGCTCGTTGTGGCGCTCTGCAAGCGCGCCGGCTTCTTCCTCGATGCCGAAGAGCCGGGCGACGAAATCCTCGAAGTGCGGGGCGAGGGCCACCAGCAGGTCCGACTCGGCGCGGACCGCGACGGCGCGCGGGTCGCGCCGCGCCGCCAGCAGGCGCTCCGTCAGCGCCGCATCGGCCCCGCCCAGGAAACCGACGAAGGCGGCGTCGACCTTGAGCAGGCCTTCGCGCTCGTAGAGGTCGCCGAAACGGATGCCGAAAGCGAGATCCATGCAGGTAGAATTATGGTCGAATTTGTTTGATTCCCCAACGAATTACCTTATTCCGCAGCGGAGTTCTCCATGCAGATCAAGAACAGCGTATTCCTCGTCACCGGCGGCGCGTCCGGGCTCGGCGCCGCGAGCGCGCGCATGGCGGCCGAGCACGGCGCAAAGGTGGTGATCGCCGACCTGAACGTCGAGCTTGGCGAGAAGCTCGCCCGGGAGCTGGGCGGCCGCTTCGTGAAGACCGACGTATCGTCCGAGGCGGACGGCAAGGCGGCGCTCGCGCTCGCGGTCAAGGAGTTCGGCGGGATCCACACGCTCGTGAACTGCGCCGGCATCGCGCTCGCCGAGCGCACGCTCGGCAAGGACGCCCCGCACGACCTCGGCCGCTTCCAGAAGGTGATCGCGGTCAACGTGATCGGCACCTTCAACATGATCCGCCTGGCCGCCGACGCGATGGCGAAGGCCTCGCCCAACGCCAGCGGCGAGCGGGGCGTGATCGTCAATACCGCATCCGTCGCGGCCTACGACGGCCAGATCGGCCAGGCGGCGTATTCCGCCTCCAAGGGCGCCATCGTCGGGATGACGCTGCCCATCGCCCGCGACCTTTCGCGCAACGGCATCCGCGTTTGCACCATCGCGCCGGGCATCTTCGAGACGCCGCTCCTCGCCGGCCTGCCGAAGGAAGCGCAGGAGTCGCTCGGCAAGCAGGTGCCGTTTCCGTCGCGCCTCGGCCGGCCGGCCGAATTCGCGCAGATGGTGAAGGCGATCGTCGAGATCGAGATGCTCAACGCCGAGACGATCCGCCTCGACGGCGCGATCCGGATGGCGCCTAAGTGATCTTCCGCAGGTTCTGCGCGTAGTAGCGGCCGCGCTCGACGTAGCCGCTCGCGATCGTGAGCAGGTAGTCGCGGTCCTTCTGCTCGAGCTCGCGCACGACCTTCCCGGGCGAGCCGATCACGAGCACGCCGTCCGGGATCACCTTGCCTTCCGGAATCAGCGTGTTCGCGCCGACGAGCGTGCCCTTGCCGATCTTCGCGCCGTTCATCACCACGCTGTTGATGCCGATGAGCGTGCCTTCGCCGATGGTGCAGCCGTGCAGCATCACCTTGTGGCCGATGCTCACGTGCTTTGCCAGCGTGAGCGGGTAGCCGGGGTCGACATGCAACACCGAGCCGTCCTGGATGTTGCAGCCTTCGCCGATGTGCACGCGGTCGTTCTCCGCGCGGATCACCACCTGGAACCAGATGTTGGCGTCGTTCTCGAGGGTGACGTCGCCTACGACGGTCGCGTCGTGCGCGATGAAATGACGCGAGCCGAGCAGCTTCGGCGCGCGCTCGCCGATGGAGTAGAGGGGCATGGCCCTATCATAGTGCAGTGAAGATTCTCATCCTAGGCGCCGGGGTCATCGGCGTCACGAGCGCGTGGTACCTCGCAGCCGACGGGCACGAGGTGACGCTCGTCGACCGCGCCGGCGGGCCCGGAATGGAAACCAGCTTCGCGAACGGCGGCCAGATCTCGGCCTCGCATGCGGAACCCTGGGCGCGGCCCGCCGTCCTGCCCAAGATCCTGAAGTGGCTCGGCCGCGAGGACGCGCCGTTGCGTTTTCGCCCGCGCGCCGACGCGGCGCAATGGCGCTGGGCCGTCGGCTTCCTGCGCGAGTGCCTCCCCGGGCGGTTCGAAGCCAACACGCGCGCCCTGGCCGGGCTGGCGGCCTACAGCCGCGAGTGCCTTCGCGCGCTGCGCGCCGAGACCGGGATCCGTTATGACGAGCTTGCCCGCGGGATCCTGCATTTCTGCACCGAGGCGCGCGACTTCGACGCGCTTGCCCGCCACGCCGAGGCGATGAAGGCCTTCGGCGTTTCGCGCGAGGTGAAGTCGGCGGCCGAATGCAAGGTGATCGAACCGGCGCTGAAGGACGTGCGGCTCGCGGGCGGCATCTTCGCTCCGCAGGACGAGTCCGGCGACGCGCACCGGTTCACCCAGAACCTCGCGCGGCTTTGCGAGGCGAAGGGCGTGCGCTTCATGTCCGGGCACACCGTGCACAACCTCCGCGTGGAGGCGCAGAAAGCCACCGCCGTCCACACGAGCGCCGGCGCGCTCGACGCGGACGCCTACGTCGTCAGCCTGGGCAGCTACAGCCCGGCGCTCCTCGCGCCACACGGCATGCGCCTGCCGGTGTACCCGCTCAAGGGCTACTCCGTCACGCTGCCGCTCGACGGGGCGCAGGCGGAAGCGCCGACGGTGAGCCTGACCGACGAGTCGCGAAAGATCGTGATCTCCCGATTCGGCGACCGGTTGCGCGCAGCCGGGACGGCGGAGCTCGCCGGCTACGACACGTCCATCAACGCGGTGCGTTGCAATGCCATCGTCGCGCGCATCCAGGCGCTCTTTCCTGCCCTGCGCGGCCGCGCGCCGTCGCACCGCTGGGCCGGATTGCGTCCCGCCACGCCCGGCAACGTTCCGATCATCGGACGTACGCGCCTGCGCAATGTCTTCGTCAATACCGGCCATGGCACGCTCGGCTGGACGCTGGCGTGCGGTTCGGCGCGAGCGCTCTCGAGCCTGGTGGCGGGCCGCGATCCTGGCGTGGACTTCCGCTTCCTCCAATGAAAGCCAGCGAATCGCTCTTCCTCGACGTGCGCGGCCTGCGCTACCACGTGCGCCGCTGGGGCCGCAAAGGCGCGCCGAAGATGTTCCTCTGCCACGGCTGGATGGACGTCTCGGCGTCCTTCCAGTTCCTCGTCGACGCGTTGCCCGGCGACTGGGACGTCTACGCGCCCGACTGGCGCGGCTACGGGCTGACCGAGTGGTCCCGTTCCGACTGCTACTGGTTCCCGGACTACGTGGCGGACCTCGATTTCCTGCTGCGCGCCCTGGAGCCGGACCTCCCCGCGCACATCGTCGGGCACAGCCTGGGCGGAAACGTCGTGTGCCTCTACGCCGGCCTGCGTCCGGAGCGCGTGGCGAAGGTCGTCAACCTGGAAGGCTTCGGGCTGCCGCCCTCGAAGCCCGGGCAGGCGGCGAAGCGCTACCGCCAATGGCTGGACGAGCTGCACGAGCGGCCGCTGCTCAAGCCGTACGAGACGTTCGGCGAGCTCGCCGCACGGCTGCGCAGGAACAATCCGCGCCTGAGCGCCGAGCGCGCGGACTTCCTGGCGCGCCACTGGGGGCGCGAGGAGGGCGGGCGCGTCGTCCTGCGCAGCGACCCGGCGCACAAGAGCGTGAGCCCGCTCCTCTATCGCTACGAGGAAGTGCGCGCCGTCTGGCAGGAAGTGGTCGCGCCGGTGCTCTGGGTCGAAGGGTCCCATTCCGACACGCCCACTCGCATGAAGCTCGATGCCGCGCAGCTTGCCGAGCGCCGGGCGGTCTTCTCCGATTTGCGCTACGAGCGGATCGAGGACGCGGGCCATATGCTGCACCACGACCAGCCGGAAGTGCTCGCACGCCTCGTCGATGGCTTCCTGCACGGCTAGATGGCGAAGCTGCTCGCGATTCACACCACCCATCCGCAGCGGCGGCTTCTTCGCCAGGCCGCGGACGCCGTGCGTGCAGGCGGCCTCATCGCCTATCCGACGGATTCGTGCTACGCGCTCGGCTGCCGCCTGGAGGACGCGCAGGCGCTGGAGCGCCTGCGCCGCGTGCGCGACCTGGGCGAGCGCCATCACCTCACGCTGATGTGCCGCGATCTCTCGGAAATTTCTACTTACGCGATCGTCGAGGATGCGCACTATCGCCTGCTCAAGGCGGCGATTCCGGGAAGCTACACGTTCATCCTCCGCGCGCGTCGCGAAGTTCCGAAGCGCGTGATGCACGCGCGGCGCAGGACGGTCGGCGTGCGCGTGCCCGCCCATCCGGTGGCGCACGGGCTGCTCGACGAGCTCGACGCGCCGATCCTTTCCGCCACGCTCCTTCTTCCGGGTGATGCACTGCCGCTTTCGGATGCCGAGGACATCCGCGACCGGCTCGACCACGCGCTGGACCTGGTGATCGACGCCGGCTCCTGCGGCACCGAACCGAGCACGGTCATCGACCTCAGCGGCGCCGAGCCGGTGCTCGTGCGGGCCGGCAAAGGCTCCCTCGAGCCGTTTTCGCTGCAGGGGGTCTGATAAAATCGCGCGCAAAAGATGGACGTCACTTTCCTCGTTCAGACGGTCGCCATCTACGCGCTCCCCGTGCTCTTCGCGATTACGCTGCATGAGGCGGCGCATGGCTATGTCGCGCGCCATTTCGGCGACCTGACGGCGCACGCCCAGGGGCGCATCAGCCTGAATCCGCTGCGGCACGTCGATCCGGTCGGCACCATCCTCGTGCCGGCGGTCATCCTCATCGGCAGCGTGCTTGCCGGCACCGGCGGGTTCCTGTTCGGCTGGGCGAAGCCGGTCCCGGTGAACTACTCGGCGCTGCGCAACCCGCGGCCGCACATGGCATGGGTCGCGGCCGCCGGCCCCGCGGCGAACCTGGCAATGGCGCTGTTCTGGGCGCTGCTCCTCAAGCTGTCCGTGGTGCTTCCGGAGACGATGCTCAGCCTGCCGCTCGAGCTGATGGCGAAGGCCGGGATCGTGGTCAATCTCGTGTTCATGTTCCTCAACCTCCTGCCGATCCTTCCCCTCGACGGCGGCCGGATCGTGACCAGCCTCCTTCCGAACCGCGCCGCGTGGCAGTACGCGCGGCTCGAGCCCTGGGGCCTCCCGCTTCTCGTCATCCTGCTCCTCACGAACGTCCTGAGCTTCGTGCTTGCGCCGCTGGTCGGCGCTTCCAGTGCTCTGATCCGCGCGCTGGTGCTCTGACGATGTACGAAGCTCGCGTCCTCTCGGGCATGCGGCCCACCGGCCGGCTGCACCTCGGCCACTACCACGGCGTGCTCAAGAACTGGGTGCGGCTGCAGGCCGAGTACACGTGCCTGTTTTTCGTCGCCGACTGGCACGCCCTCACGACGGACTACGAGCGTCCGGCGGACATCCAGTCCAACACCTGGGACATGGTCATCGACTGGCTCGCCGCCGGCGTGGACCCCAACCAGGCGATCCTGTTCATCCAGTCGCAGGTGGTGGAGCATGCCGAGCTGCACCTCCTTCTTTCGATGATGACGCCACTCGGCTGGCTCGAGCGCGTGCCGACATACAAGGACCAGCAGGAGAAGCTCGCCGAGAAGGACCTTTCCACCTACGGCTTCCTCGGCTATCCGCTGCTGCAGTCGGCGGACATCATGATCTACCGCGCGAAGTACGTGCCGGTCGGCGAGGACCAGGTCCCGCACGTCGAGTTCACGCGCGAGGTGGCGCGGCGCTTCAACCACCTCTACGGGCGCGAGCCCGGGTTCGAGGACAAGGCGAAGGCCGCCGTCAAGAAGATGGGCTCGAAGAAGGCGCGGTTGCTCAACGAGCTGCGCACGCGCTTCCTGGAGCAGGGCGAGGCCGAGGCCCTGGCGCGCGCGCAGGCGCTCCTCGAGGAGCAGCAGAACCTCTCGCGGGGCGACCGCGAGCGCCTGTACGGCTGGCTGGAAGGAACGGGCAAGAAGATCCTCGTCGAGCCCGATGTGCTCCTCACCGAGGCGTCCAGGATGCCGGGGCTCGACGGGCAGAAGATGTCCAAGTCGTACGGCAACACGATCGCCCTGCGCGAAGATCCCGACTCGGTGGCGAAAAAGATCAGGACGATGCCGACCGACCCGGCGCGCGTGAAGCGCACCGACCGCGGCACGCCGGAAAAATGTCCCGTCTGGGCGCTGCACCTTGTATATTCCGACGAGGAGAAGAAGAAATGGGCGCACAACGGCTGCACCACTGCCGGCATCGGCTGCCTCGACTGCAAGCAACCCGTGATCGAAGCGATCCAGGCGGAGCTCGCGCCGATGCGTGAGCGCGCGCAGGTGTACCTGGACGACCCCACGCTGGTCCGCAACATCGTCGCCGACGGCTGCGACAAGGCGAAGAAGCTCGCAGAGGAAACCATGCGCGACGTGCGCGAGGCCATGGGGCTCACGTACACATGAGCGAGGTCGTCGAGCTTGCGTCGCCGCCCCCGGTTCCCCACGTCGCCCGCCTCTACGGCGAGCCGTTCATCGAGCTGCCGCGGGACCTGTACATCCCCCCCGACGCGCTGGAGATCATCCTCGAGGCCTTCGAGGGGCCGCTCGACCTGCTCCTGTACCTGATTCGCAAGGAGAACCTTGACATCCTCGACATTCCGATGGCGCCGCTCACGCGCCAGTACCTGGAATACGTCGAGATCATGCGCACCAAGAACCTCGAGCTCGCCGCCGAGTACCTCGTCATGGCGGCGATGCTGATGGAGATCAAGTCCCGGCTGCTGCTTCCCCGGCCGCCCTCGGCCGAGCCGATGGAAGAGGATCCCCGCGCCGAGCTGGTGCGGCGCCTGCTCGAGTACGAGCAGATCAAGAAGGCCGCGCAGGCGCTCGACGAGCTGCCGCACGTGGGGCGCGACGTGGTTGCCATCTCCGTCTGGGTGGAGAAGACGCTCTCCGAGCGGTTGCCGGACGTGAACGCACAGGACCTCGCCGAGGCCTGGCGCAGCCTCCTGCACCGCGCACGCCTCAGCAAGCACCACCGCATCAGCCGGGAAGAGCTTTCCGTGCGCGAGTACATGAGCGACATCCTGCGCAAGCTGAAGGAGCACCGCGTGCTCGAATTCAGCGAGCTCTTCGACCCGGCGCGCGGCGTGCCGGTGCTCGTCGTTACGTTCCTCGCGCTGCTCGAGCTCGCGCGCGAGCTGCTCATCGAGATCACGCAGGCCGAGTGCTTCGCTCCGATTTACGTAAAATTCGGCCATGCATAGCCCCGAAGAAGCGAAGAGGGTCCTCGAGGCGGCGCTGCTCGCGTCCCAGGAGCCGCTCCAAGTGCAGGAAATGAAGCGGCTTTTCGACCAGGAGCTCGGCGTCGACATCCTGCGCAAGCTGCTCGAGGAGCTGCGCGTGGAATGGCAGGATCGCTCGATCGAGCTGGTCAACCTCGC
>DASPMF010000211.1:0-7031 GCA_035627155.1 Burkholderiales bacterium
CGACGCCGATGGCCGCCGCGTGGAGCGCGTTCATGCAGCCGGTGCCAGAAAGACGCGGCCTAGAGAATCTTCTCGCCGAACTTCTTCAGCGCAGTTTCGGAGAGCTTCAGGCCGAGCCCGGGCTGCTCCTTCAGCTTCAGCATGCCGCCGGCGATCCGCGGCGGATCCTCGAAGAGCTCGGCCTGCAGCGGGTCGCGCTCCGGGTCGGTGAAGGATTCGACGATCAGCCCGGCCGGGCTCGCGGCCACGATGTGCGCGTGGATGAAGCAGTCGTGGTGCGGGGCGACCTGCACATGGTTCAGCTCGCACAGCGCGGCGAGCTTCCGGCCCTCGGTGAAGCCGCCCATCATCGTGCAGTCGAACTGCAGGATCTGGATCGCCTCTTCCTCGAGGAGCGCCCGGCACGCGTAGCTCGTGAGCTCGCTCTCGCCCGCGGAAAGCGGGATGCGCGTCTTCTGCGCGAGGAGCCTGAGCTCGCGCCGGTCGTCCGCCCAGCGCACCGGCTCCTCGAGCCAGCGCGGCTTGAGCGGCTCCATGAGGCGGGCGCCTTCGATCGCGGTGTCCAGGTCCCAGCCGCGGTTCACGTCGATCATCAGGTCCTTGTCCTCGCCGATGACCTCGCGCACGAGCGCGAGGCGCTCCAGGTCTTCGGCGAGCGGCGCGCCGCCGGCCTTCGCCTTGAATCCGCGGTGGCCCTGCGCCTTCAGCATCTGCATCTCGTCGCGCAGCTCGGACAGCGTCTTGCCGTCGCGGTAGTAGGCACACGTGACGTAGCACGGCACCTCGTTGCGGTAGCCGCCGAAGAGCCGGTAGAGCGGCAGGTTCGCCGCCTTGCCGACGAGGTCCCAGCACGCGATGTCCACCGCCGACGAGATGCGGATGATCGCCTCGCGCGTCCATTTCTTCTCGCTGGCGAGCCGCGACCACGTGAGCGCGAAGAGCTTCTGGTAGACCTGCTCTGGCGCGAGCGGGTCCATGCCGACGACAAGCTCGGCGATGCCGCTGCGAAACGCCGCGACCGCGGCCTCGATCGGCGTGTAGCTCGTCGCGATGCCGATCCCTTCGAGGCCCTGGTCGGTCTGCATGCGCACGAGGATCTCGTTGGCGCGCGGCACGATGAAGTTGCTGACCCAGTGCGGCCGCCCGCTGTCGGGCGCGCGCAGGATATGGACGTCCAGGCGGGTGATCTTCATGGACCGAATTTTAGACGTTGTCAGATCGGCGGGAATGTATCGAGCACGTTGGCAGATTGACAGGAAACTATGAAGAAATTAGTCTTTAGCGCCATGAAAACCGCCCTGAAGAACGCCGGACCGTCCGGCGGCCTGGACGCCTTCTTCGCCGACATTCGCCGCGCCTCGCTCGACACGCCGGGGTCGGCCGGGCAGCCGGTGGTGCGGCCCAAGGAAGAGCTCGCCGTGCCGCACCTCTGGAAGAACGCCGAGATCCGCCGCCTGCTGAAGACGAGCGAGCACGTCGCGCTCGACGAGCGGCGCATGCTGCGCTTCGTCAACCCGGGCACGCCCGGCTGGAAGTACGTGACGCCGACCCTGTCGGTGTCGATCCAGCAGATCCTTCCCGGCGAGGTCGCCGTCCCGCACCGGCATACCGCCAGCGCGATCCGCTTCTTCCTCGAGGGCAGCTCCTACACGACCGTGGAGGAGGACAAGTGCGAGATGCGCCGCGGCGACCTCGTGGTGACGCCCGGCTGGGAATGGCACGACTACGGCAACGAGAGCCAGGAGCCCGGGATCTGGATCGACGCGCTCGACCTGCCGATGATCCAGTACCTCGACTCGTGCGGCTACCTGAAGTCGATCGACGAGGAGGTCGGCTACGAGGTCTCGAAGGAGCCCAAGCTCAAGGCGCGCGCCTCGGGCATCAGCGAGCAGCGCTACGCCGCCGTGGGGCTCAAGCCGATGACCGAGGCGAGCGGCACCTCGCGCCGCGCCGGCCTGATCCACTATCGCTGGGAGAACACGCGCGCCGCCCTCGACCGGCTCGCCGCCTCCGGCGAGTCCAACGCCTTCGACGACATCCTGATGGAGTACGTCGATCCGGCGACCGCGCGGTCGGTCTACCCGACGTTCGCCTGCTGCATCCAGATGATCCGGCCCGGCGTGCACACGCTGGCGCACCGGCAGGCGAGCTCCGCGGTGTATTACGTGCTCGAAGGCGAGGGGCGCACCGTGGTCGGCGGCAGGGTCTACGAGTGGGGCGCGGGGGACTTCTTCGTCGTGCCGTCCTACTTCTGGCACGAGCATGCCGGCACCGGCGCGGCTCCCGCGATCCTCTTCTCGGTGCAGGACTTCCCGCTGATGAAGAACCTCGGCATCTACCGCGAGGAGCGCCATCCCGAAGGGCGCCAGAAGCTTGGCTAGGAACAAGCCGGCCGGCGACGTCGCCTTCAGGTTCGGCGAGTCCGACGCGCTGATCATCGAGGCGCTGCAGAAGGACGCGCGCGCGCCGGTCAAGGCGATCGCGGAGCGGCTGCGCATGCCGGTTTCGTCGGTGCGCCATCGCGTGCAGAAGCTCGTGCAGGCGGGGATCCTGGAATTCGCCGCCATGACGAACCCGCTGCGCATGGGCTACCAGATCTGGGCGCAGATCGAGGTCCAGGCCGAGCTCGCGCGGATCGAGGAAGTCGCGCAGCGCCTCGCCGCCGCGCCGGAGGTCTACCTCGTGGGCATCACCAACGGGCGCTACGACATCCACGTGGGCGCGGCCTTCCGCACCAACGAGGAATTCCTCGAGTTCATCACCACGCGCATGGCCAGGATCCCCGGCATCGTGCGCGTCTCGTCCTCGCCGATGCTGCGCGTGGTCAAGCGCTCCTTCGCCTTCCCGTTCCCGCGCCCCGCCGCGCGCCGCGGCCGGCCCGCCGAATGAGCGCCGATCCGCATCTCGCGCGGATCCTGTCGCCGCGTTCCGCCGCGCTGCTCGTGGTCGACGTGCAGAACGACTTCTGCCATCCGGACGGCTTCTTCGGAAAGCTGGGGTTCGACCTCGGAGCCGTGCACGCCGCCGTGGCGCGGATCGAGGCGCTGCTGCCGGAGGCGCGCCGCGCCGGGGTGCCGGTCATCTTCGTCGCCATGGAGCACGACCCGAGGACCAACTCGCCCGCGTGGGTCGCCCGCTATCCGGCGCCGCGCGCCGATGCGTGCGTGGCCGGCACCTGGGGCGCGCAGCTCTACCGCGTGACGCCGGAGGCCGGCGAGCCGCTGGTCATCAAGCACCGCTACAGCCCGTTCGTGGGCTCGAACATCGAGTACCTGCTGCGCGCGACGGAGCGCCGCAGCCTGCTCGTCGCCGGCGTGGCGAGCAACATCTGCGTGGAGGCGGTGCTGCGCGACGCCTTCAACCGCGACTACGACGTCGCGCTGGTCGAGGATTGCGCCGCCGCGTACACGCCCGGCGAGCACCAGTCGACCGTGAGCAACACGCGCGCGTTCCTCGGCCGCGTCCTGCGCTCCGAGGTGCTCGTCGAGCACTGGAAAGCCGCGCGCGCCAGCTAGCAATCCCGCGCTGGGGGGATTGACTTTCGTTTTGGATACAATCTACATTGGCGGAAAAGATAAATCCGTCAACCGCTTTCCCGGAGGAGGGGATGGAAACGCTGGCCAAATGGCGCACGCCGCCCCCCGTCCTGTCGGACGCGGTCTACCAGGATCTCCTCGAGCGCATTCTTTCCGGCGTCTACAAGCCGGGTGAGGTGCTGCGCCAGGAGGAGCTCGCCGCTCGCTACCTCGTGAGCCGGGTCCCGGTGCGCGAGGCGATGAGCCGGCTCGCTTCGGACGGCGTGCTCGTCTTCCGCCCGCGCCGCGGCTATGCGGTCAAGCTCCTCGACGCGCGCGAGATCGAGGAGGTGTTCGGCCTGCGCATGCTCATCGAGGAGCATGCGGGGCGCCTCGCCGCGCAGCACCGGCAACCCGACGACATCCGCGGCGTGGCGGAAATCCTGGACAAGATGGACGCGCTCGACCGGCAGAGCGCGAACGGCATGCGCGAGTGGCTGGAGCTGAACCGGAAGTTCCACGCCGAGCTCTTCGCCGCGAGCCGCCGTGCGCACGTCTGCCGCGTCGCCGCCTCCCTGCGCGACACGGTGGAGCCGTATATCCGGCTCGAGGCGACCATCACCGGCACGTTCGACCAGGCCGATGCCGAGCACCGCGAGATCTTCGAGGCGTTCCAGCGCGGCGACGCCGACGCCGTAGGCCGCCTCTGCCGCCTGCACTGCGAGCACACCGCGGGGCGCCTGAAGCAGGGGCTCGGGCAGCGCGACCAACCGATTTCCCGTACTCCGGAAGGAACCTGAATGGCCAAGATCGACATCTACAACGTGGACGCCATCGGCAAGCCCGTCGGCCCCTATTCGCACGTCGCGCGCGTCAAGGGCGGCAGCGACACCCTGTACATCGCCGGGATGCTTGCCGCCGGCGAGAGCTTCGACGCGCAGTGCTCCGGCGTCTACGCGCAGATCGAGAAGGCGCTCAAGGCCGCAGGCGGCGGCTGGGGCAACGTCGTCCAGTTCACCACCTTCCTCGTCCACTCGCAGGACATCACCCGGTTCTACGCCTGGCGCGAGCGCGAGTATCCGAAGATGTTCCCGGACGGCAAGTACCCGCCCAACACGCTGCTCACCATAGATCGCCTGGTGCAGGAGCAGTTCCTGATCGAAGTGCAGACGATCGCGGCGCTGTGAAATACGTCGGCGCTTCCTTGCGGCGCAAGGAGGACGACCGGCTCCTGCGCGGGCAGGGCCGCTACGTGGCCGACCTCGAGCTGCCGGGGCTGCTGCACGCCGTGTTCGTGCGCAGCCCGGTGGCACACGCGCGCATCCGCGCGGTGTCGAGCGCGCAGGCGCGCGCGATGGCGGGCGTGGTCCTGGTGCTCGACGGGAAGGACCTGGAGCGCGCGCTGCCGCCGGTCCGCGACAACCAGATGCCGCTGCCCTCCGGGTGGAAGTCGGCGATTCCGCACCGGATCCTGAATCCGCGCCAGCCGCTGCTCGCCGTGGACAAGGCGCGCCACGTCGGCGAGGCGGTCGCCGTCGTGCTCGCCGAGACGCGCACCGCGGCCGAGGACGCCGCGGAGGCGGTCGAGGTCGACTACGACATGCTGCCCGCGCTGGTCGATCCGGAGGCCGCGCTTGCCGGTGACGCGGTGCTGGTGCACGAGCAGCTGAAGACGAACGAGATCGGCTGGTTCGAGGTGACGAAGGGCGACCCGGATGGCGCGTTCGCGCGCGCGCCGCATCGGCTGCAGCGACGCATCACCCACCATCGCTATGCGGCGATGCCCATGGAGTGCCGCGCCGTCGCGGCGCAGTACGACGTGCGCACCGACTCCTACACCGTCTGGTCCTCGACGCAGGTCGTGCACTGGGTGCGCAGCGAGATCGCCGGCACACTGGACGTGCCGGAAGGGCGCATCCGCGTCATCGCCCCGGACGTCGGCGGGGGCTTCGGCGTCAAGGGTCACGTCTATCCCGAGGACATGCTGGTTCCCTTCCTCGCGCGCATGACCGGCCGCGCGGTGCGCTGGGTCGAGGACCGGCGCGAGCACATCACCTGCTCGTGCCACTCGCGCGACCAGCTCCACGACGCGGAGATCGCCTTCGACGACGACGGGCGCATCCTCGCGGTGCGCGACCGCTTCATCGTCGATTGCGGCGCGTGGAATCCGCTCGGCGTCGCGGTCGTGTACAACACCGCGGCGCACCTGCCCGGTCCCTATCGGATCCCGCATTTCCGCATCGAGGCGCGCGTCGCCACCACCAACAAGGTGCCGAACGCCCCGTACCGCGGCGCCGGCCGCCCCGAGGCGGTCCAGGTGATGGAGCGCCTGGTCGACCTGGTGGCGGCCGAGCTCGGGCTCGACCCCGTGGAAGTGCGGCGGCGGAACATGATCGGCGCATCGGAGATGCCGTACGCGCAGGGCATCCCGTACCGCGACGGCGCGCCGATCGTCTACGACAGCGGCGATTACCCCGCGGCGCTCGACAAGGCGCTGGAGGCCCTCGGCGGGGTTGCCGCGTTCCGCGCGCGCCAGGCGCAAGCGCGGCGCGACGGGCGCTACCTCGGCCTCGGCCTGGGCTGCTATACGGAAGGCACCGGCGTCGGCTCCTTCGAGGGCGCGACGGTGCGCATCGAGCCGTCCGGGAAGATCCACCTCTCCTCCGGCGCGTGCCCGCACGGGCAGGGCATGGAGACGGTGTTCGCGCAGGTGGCGGCGGACGCGTGGCGCGTCCGGCCGGAGGACGTGCTGTGCTCCTTCGGCGACACGGCGTCGATCCCGATGGGGTTCGGCACGCTGGCGAGCCGCACCACGGTGACGGTCTCGGCCGCGATCCAGTTCGCGAGCAGCAAGCTCAAGGAAAAGCTCTTCGCCATCGCCGGCCACAAGCTCGAGTGCGCGGTGGCGGACCTGGAGCTGCGCGAAGGCGGCGCCGTCGGGGTGGTCGGCGTGCCCGGCGCGCAGGTGTCGCTCGCCGAGCTGGCGCGCATCGCGCGCCCCGGCTGGGACCACGGCCGCCCGCCCGGGGTCGAGGCGGGGCTCGAGGTCACGCACTATTTCGAACCGCCGACGGTCACGTGGGCGTATGCGGCGCACGCGGCCATCGTGGAGGTCGACACGGAGACCGGACGCATCGGCATCGAGCGCTACGTCGTGTCGCACGACTGCGGCGTGCTGGTGAACCCGCTGCTCGCCGACGCGCAGATCGTGGGCGGCGTGGCCCAGGGCCTGGGCGGCGCGCTGTACGAGGACATTGCCTACGATGCGCAAGGCCAGCTCCTCTCCGGCACCTTCATGGACTACGCGATGCCCAAGGCGGACGACATCCCCCCCATCACGCTCGTGCACCAGGAAACGCCCTCGCCGCTCAATCCGCTCGGCGTGAAGGGGCTGGGCGAAGGCGGCGCGATCTCGCCGCCGGTGGTGCTCGCCAACGCGGTGTGCGACGCGCTCGCGCCCTTCGGCATCGAGCTGAACAGCACGCCGATCCGGCCCGAGGCGCTTTGGCGCGCGGT
>DASPMF010000212.1:0-3004 GCA_035627155.1 Burkholderiales bacterium
CAAAGGGCTCCTCGGGCTCGAAATGCCTGCCGGGATCCGCGTGCGGCGGCAAGCCGTCTCGGCTGCGCTCGAGCATCTCGATGTAGAACCAGTCGACGGTGAGGATGTGGTTCAGCGTCGCGCGTATCGAAGGGAAGAAGCTGGTGCGCTTCGCCGAGAATTCCTCCGGGGCGAGCGCGCAGCACGCCTTCAGCAGGCGATGGTTCGCCCACGCGTTGTTGTACGCCTCGGTGAGGAAGTGGTGGGAAAGGGTATGCATCACGAAAAACGGCAGCCGAGGCTGCCGTTCGCGGGTGCCGCTCGGAAATCGAAGCTTAGCCGATCGGGCGGATCGCCACGGCCTGCTTGCCCTTGGGGCCGTCCTTCACTTCGAATTCCACCTTCTGGTTCTCCTTGAGGGTCTTGAAGCCGCTGCCCTGGATCTCGGAGAAATGGGCGAAGAGGTCCTCCCCGCCGCCGTCGGGTTTGATGAAGCCGAAGCCCTTGGAGTCGTTGAACCACTTCACGGTACCGGTTGCCATGTTTCTCTACTTCCTCTGCTGATTGACGCGACGATTCCGGGCGCGACCGAGCCGGGCATGACGTTCAAGTAAGGGATTTGGCTGCCACTGCGGACGTCTTGAAGAAGGCGGCGAGGGTGCAAATGCATCGCTTGAGATCACTGCGCGCAAATTATCACCGGCGCCGCGGGCGGCGTCTACCTCCCGCCGGGGGCAGGTCGGACCGGCCCGAAGGGCGCGCCAGCGGCAGCGCCGTCTGGTATTTAACTTGCTTCAGGGCGAAGCTCGACTTGATGTTGCCCACGCCCGGCACGCGCGACAGGAAGTCCAGGATGAAGCGCTCGAAGGCCGGCACGTCCGGGACCAGCACCCGCAGCAGATAGTCGGCGTCGCCCGTCATCAGGTAGCACTCCATCACCTCCGGGCGCTCCAGCACCGCCTTCTCGAAGATCTCCAGCGCCGACTCGACCTGGCGCTCGAGCGTGACCTGGACGAGGACGGAGACCGCGAGGCCGAGCTTCTTCGCATCGAGCAGCGTCACGTAGCGCTCGATGTAGCCCGCCTGCTCCAGGGCGCGCACGCGCGCGAGGCAGGGGGAGGGCGAGAGGCTCACGGCGCGCGCCAGGTCGACGTTGGCGATGCGGGCGTCGGCCTGCAGGCGTTCCATGATGCGGCGGTCGATGTCGTCCATGGCAGTTCCTGCTGTAGAAATTGCGATCCACGGAAGTTTATATCGTCGGGGGCGCGAATTGCGACAAAGATCAGAACCCCATGCGCCGCCGCACTGTCTAACATCGGCGCATGACCGATCTCTCCGACATCGTTTCCTCCGCGTTCTGGCGCGTCAACGCGCCCGACGCCGACCCGGCCGAGACGCGCGAGTGGCTCGAGGCGTTCGACGCCCTCATCGCCGCCGAAGGGCGCGAGCGCGCGACGTTCCTCCTGCGCAAGCTCCTCGACCATGCGCGCGTGCGCCGCGTGCCGCTGCCGCCGGTGCTCAACACGCCCTACAAGAACTCGGTCGAGCTCGCCGAGCAGGGCCAGTTCCCGGGCAACCTCGAGCTGGAGGGACGCATCTCGGCGATCGTGCGCTGGAACGCGCTCGCGATGGTCGTGCGCGCCAACCGCGCGCATCCGGAGCTCGGCGGGCATATCGCGAGCTACGCCTCCGCCGCGGACCTCTTCGAGGTCGGCTTCAACCACTTCTTCCGCGGTGGCGCCGAGGGCGACCTCGTGTACTTCCAGCCGCACTCCGCGCCCGGGGTCTACGCGCGCGCGTTCCTCGAGGGGCGTCTCACCGAGGAGCAGCTCGCGCACTACCGGCGCGAGACCGGCGGCAAGGGCCTGTCGTCCTACTGCCATCCGTACCTCATGCCGCAGTTCTGGCAGTTCCCGACCGGCTCGATGGGCCTCGGGCCGCTCAACGCGATCTACCAGGCGCGCTTCATGCGCTACCTCGAGCACCGCAGCCTCGCCGCGACCGCCGGGCGCAAGGTCTGGGCCTTCGTCGGCGACGGCGAGATGGACGAGCCCGAGTCGCTCGCCGGACTTTCGATCGCCGCGCGCGAGAAGCTCGACAACCTGGTGCTGGTGGTGAACTGCAACCTGCAGCGGCTCGACGGCCCGGTGCGCGGCAACGGCTCGATCGTGCAGGAGCTCGAAGGCCTGTTTGCCGGCGCGGGCTGGAATGTGGTCAAGCTGCTGTGGGGCGGCGACTGGGACGCGCTCTTCGCGCGCGACCAGGACGGCATCCTCCTCAAGCGCCTGCACGAGACGGTGGACGGCGAGTTCCAGACCTACGCCGCCACCGACGGGCGCTTCAACCGCGAGAACTTCTTCAACAAGTATCCCGAGCTGCAGGCGCTGGTGGCCGACATGAGCGACGCCGACATCGACCGGCTGCGCCGCGGCGGCCACGATCCGGTGAAGGTCTACGCCGCCTACCACGCCGCCTTGCGCCATCGCGGCCGGCCGACCGTGATCCTCGCGCAGACGAAGAAGGGCTACGGCATGGGCAACTGGGGCCAGGGCAAGATGGGCACCCACCAGCAGAAGAAGCTCGACGATGCCGCGCTGCGCGCGTTCCGCGACCGCTTCGGCCTGCCGCTCTCCGACGAGGACGTCGCGCAGCTTCGCTTCTACAACCCCGGTCCCGACAGCCCCGAGATCCGCTACCTGCACGCGCGGCGTGCCGAGCTCGGAGGCTTTCTTCCGAGTCGTAGAACGGCTGCGCCGCCCCTCCGGACGCCGCCCGCGTCGGCGTTCGAGAAAGTGATGGAAGGAACTGCGCGGGAGCAGAGCACCACGATGATATTCGTGCAGCTCCTCGCACAGCTGCTCAAGGACAAGGAGCTGGGCAAGCGCGTGGTGCCGATCGTGGCGGACGAGGCACGCACGTTCGGCATGCAGACACTTTTTCGGCAGGTGGGCATTTACTCCGCGGTCGGCCAGCTCTACGAACCGGAAGACCACGAAGAGCTGCTGTACTACCGCGAGGCGAAGGA
>DASPMF010000213.1:0-5229 GCA_035627155.1 Burkholderiales bacterium
CCCGCCCGGCGCGCAGGCGTTGCAAGCCCTGGGAGACGAGGTTGCGGTTGTTGGCGTCGAGCGGCACGACGTCCGCGACGGTGCCCAGCGCCACCAGGTCGGTCAGCGCGCCGAGGTTCGGTTCGGGCTTGCCGTCGAAGAAGCCGCGCCTGCGCAGCTCCGCGCGCAGCGCCAGGACGACGTAGAACATCACCCCGACCCCTGCGAGCGCCTTCGAGGGGAATCCGCAACCCGGCTGGTTCGGGTTCACGATGCACTCGGCGGCGGGCAGCTCTGCGCCGGGAAGGTGGTGATCGGTGATAAGCGTTCCGATGCCGAGCTCGCGGGCGCGGGCGACGCCTTCGACACTGGCGATGCCGTTGTCCACGGTGATCAGCAGGTCGGGCCGGCCGCGCGGATCGGTGCGCGCCGCGAGCTCCACGAGCTCCGGCGAGAGCCCGTAGCCGAGCTTGAAACGGTCCGGAACGAGGTAAGCGACGTCGGCGCCGAAGGCGCGCAGGGCCCGGATGGCCACCGCGCACGCCGTGGCGCCGTCGGCGTCGTAGTCCGCGATGACGAGCAGCCGCCGCTTCGCGGCGATCGCATCGGCGAGGAGGGAGGCGGCGTGCTCCAGGCCCTTCATCCCCGCGGGCACGAGCAGCTTGTCCGGGCCGTAGGCCACTTCGCGAGGCGAACGGATGCGCCGCGCCGCGTAGAGCCGCGCCAGGAGCGGATGCAGGCCCGCTTCCTCGAGCGCGCGCCGGTCCGCATCCGAATACCTGCGCTCGACGATCCGCATGGCCGGCACGTTAGCGTATCCAGTATGACAACGGCCGGGGCCGGCGCCAGATGCGCCGCAGGTCGCCGCGGATCGTCTCGACCGACAGGGCCTGCGCGGCGTCGGGAACGTGGAGGGTCACCATGCCGACCCGGTCGGCCCGCAGCGCGGCGACGAGCGGTTCGAACCACTGCTCCTCGAGCACCTCGACGCTGCGCGAGAACGCGCCCGCGTCGGCGAGCGCCGCGGCGGCGCGCAGCGAATCGAGGACCACGAGGTGGCGTCCATCCTCCGGCGCGCGCTCCAGCCATGCGCGACCGGCGAGCGCTTCGTGCGCCCGCACCTGCGCGGCGCGCGCAAGGCCCCGCACCAGGGGATCGCCCGCGACCACGGAATGCCAGGGCGCCGACACCGAACCCGGCGCCGCGCCGGCGCCCCAGAGCCAGACGCTGTTGATCGCCGGCTCGCCGCGCGCCTCGCGGGCTTCGTTGACCGGATGCTCGTGCAAGACCATCTGTACCTCGGTCAGGAGCGCGTCGCCCCGGCCCGGCTCCGCCGGCGCGCCTGCGACGGCGAGGGCCGGCGTGGCTGGAAGCTCCATCGGCTCGGCGAGCCGGACTACCCACCGCGCCGGCGTGCGTGCCTGCAGCTCGAGCCTTCCCGCGAAGTGGCGATTGAGCGCCGCGACCAGCGCAGCGGCATCGGCCTGGGGAACATCGAACGCCTCGGCGGGCACGATCACCGCGCGGTCGCGCAGCAGCCGCAGGTGCACCGGATCGGCGCGCGCCCACGCCGCCGCGCCCGGCTCTCCGCCGTCGGCAAGCGCCGTCAGCGCACCGGCGGGCACGGTGTCCAGCCCGAACGCCTCGCCGAGCCACGCTTCCATGGTGGAGCCATCGGCTTCCTTCGCCCGGCCGCGCGCGAGCAGGAGCTCCAGCGCCGGCAGGCGCGGAAGGGCGCCGCGTTCAAGCGGCGCGAGCAGGCCGGGCACGAGCAGCTCGCAGTGCATTCAGCGGGACAGCGGCAGCGTCCGCACGCCCCGCTTGCCGAGGTGGCGCTCGAGGATGCGGTAGTGGTCGTAGTCGAACGGTGCAGGCTCGCGGCAGGCGAGCAGATCGTGCACTTCCTCGTCGCTACGCGCCGAGCCGAGGTAGCACCATCGATCGACGACGTGCACCTCTTCGGCGTCCCGGTCGCGATCCCGCTCCACGATCGCGAGCGGGCCGTCGTGCGGCCATTGCGCGGCGCCGGGAAAGCGCGCGAGCGCGGCAGCCACGCGCGCCAGGTGGAAGTGCGGGTTCTCCTTGCCGGCGCATACGCCGCGGCAGCGGGCGATCTGGTGGCGAAAGCACGCGCCGCGGCGGCTCGCGTCGAAGCCGAGCGTCTGCAGGCACAGGCCGTCGGCGTCCGCAAGCACGCGCAGCGCAGCCGTGGCGGCGCGCCGCGAGCGGAACAACCCGCGCACCAGCGGAAGGGTGTCGCCGTCGATCTCGGCGGCGCCCGCGAGGCGCAACCGCGTGCCGTCGAACACGAAGCCGCAGAGGCCTTCGGGACGCTGCAGCTGGCGGTTGTACGCCGGCGCGAGCTCCTTCACGAGGCGTGCCTCGCGCAGCAGCGCGCCCAGCTCGCCGGCGGTGCGCTGCCATTCGATGCGCCGCACCTCCTGGGCGAGCCGCAACGAGCGCCCCGAGCGCATGTCGGCGGAGAAGTGCGACAGCACGCGCGTGCGGAGCGACTTGCTCTTGCCGACGTAGAGCGGCGAGCCCGCCTCCCCGTAGAAGAGGTACACGCCCGGCGCTTCCGGGATGGCATCGATCACCGCCCGGTCGATGTGCGGCGGCAGGCTCGGCCGGCGAGTGATCTGGCGCGCGGCCACCGCCAGGATGTCGGGCCCGTGCTCGTCCGCCGCGATGCGCAGGAACTGCCACAGCGCGTCCGCGTCGCCGAGCGCGCGGTGCCGCGCCTGGCAGGCGATGCGATGCCGCGCGATCACGCTGTCGAGGTTGTGCTCCCGGTGCTGCGGATACAGGCGACGCGAGAGGCGCACGGTGCACAGGGTCTTGGCCTGGAAGCGGCGCCCGGTGCGCTCGAACTCGCGGCGCAGGAAGCCGTAGTCGAAGCGCGCGTTGTGCGCGATGAAGACCCGGCCCGACAGCCGCTCGAAGAGCTCCTCCGCGAGCTGCGAGAAGCGCGGCGCGCCGGCCACCATGTCGTTCGTGATGCCGGTCAGCGCCTGGATGGCGCCGGGGATGGTGGTCTCGGGATTGACGAGCGTGGACCACTCGGAGGTGACTTCGAAGCCGTCGACCTCCAGCACCGCGATCTCGGTGACGCGGTCGTGCGCCGCCGAGCCGCCGGTGGTCTCCAGGTCGACGATCGCGAGCGGCGCATCGAGGCGCATGGAGCCGCCCGGCGCGCGCCTACTGCACTTTGACGTTCGCGGCGCGGATCACCTGCGCCCAGCGCGTCGCGTCGGAGCGGATGCGCTCGACGAACTCGGCGGGCGTGCTGCCGACCGGCTCGGCGCCGACGCCGGCGAAGCGTTCCAGCAGGTCCGGCGCCTGGAGCGCGGCCACGACCTCGCGCTGCACGCGCGCGACGATCTCGGGCGGCGTGCCCGCCGGCGCGAACAGGCCGAACCACGTATAGCGGTCGAACTGCGGCATGCCGGCCTCCGAAAGCGTGGGGATTTCCGGCAGCAGCGCCTGGCGCTTCGCCGCGTTGACCGCGATGGGGCGGACCTTGCCGGACTTGATGTGCGGCATGACGCTCGCCAGGCTGTCGAAGAGCATCGCGATGTTGCCGCTCGCCACGTCCGGAATGGAAAGCGCGGTGCCCTTGTACGGCACATGCACGATGTCCGTGCCGGAGATCATCTTGAAGAGCTCGCCGTTCAGGTGGACGATCGTGCCGACGCCGCTCGAGGCGAAATTGAGCTGCCCGGGCTTCGCCTTCGCGAGCGCCACGAGCTCCTTCACGCTCTGCACAGGGAGGGTCGGGCTCACCACCAGCACGTTCGGCACGTTGGCCACGTGCGTGATCGGCGCGAAATCCTTGATCGGGTCGTACGGCAGCTTCTGCAGCACCGGGCCGATCGAATGCGTGCTGGAGGTGGCGATCAGCAGGGTGTAGCCGTCGGCAGGACTCTTCGCCACGAGGTCGGAGCCGATGGTGCCGCCGGCGCCCGGCTTGTTGTCCACGACCACGCCCTGGCCCAGGCGCTCGCCGAGCTTGGTCGCGATGAGCCGGCCGACGACGTCGGTGGCGCCGGCCGGCGGGAACGGCACGACCAGCTTGACCGGGCGGTTCGGATACTGCGCACCGGCCGTCTGGGTGAGCAGGCAGAGAACGCTGGCAAGCAGGCAGGCGAGGGCGCGCATATGGATATCCGTCCAGTACGGGAGCGAGACTCTACCCCAAAGCGATGTGCGCCGGCTGCGATTTCACCCGCTCGAGCCATGCGCGCACCGCCGGATAGCGTCCCAGGTCGAAGCCGCCGTCCGCCGCGCAATGCGTGTATGCGTAAAGCGAGATGTCGGCGATGGTGTAGCGGCCGGCGGCGAGGTACTGCTCACGCGCGAGGTGCTGCTCCATCACCGCCAGCGCCTTGTGGCCCCGCTCCTGGAGCCGCGGCAGCTCGGCGCGCCGCGGCGAGTCGGAGGGCTGGTAGCGCAGGATGGCGCGGGCAACGGCAACGCAGGGCTCGTGGCTGTACTGCTCGAAGAACATCCATTGCAGCACGCGGGCGCGCGCGAGCCGCTCGCCGGGCAGCAGTGGCGAGCCGTCGGCGAGGTAGTTCAGGATCGCGTTGGATTCGGCGAGGAAGCTGCCGTCCGCCAGCTCGAGCGCCGGCACCTGCCCGTTCGGATTCTTCCCGAGGAAGTCGGGCGTACGGGTTTCGCCCTTCGTCGTGCTCACCTCGACCCAGCGGTAGGGCAGGCCGAGCTGCTCGAGCGCCAGTTTCACCTTGTAGCAATTGCCGGAATCGGACATGCCATACGCAGTGAACATGGCGGCGATTCTAGCGGTCTAATGCCGCATGGGCCGGATACACCTCGTCGCATTCTGCGCCGTGCTGCTGGCGGCGTGCACGCCGATGCAGTGGGTCAAGGAGGACGCGACGCCCTCGCAAGCCGAGGCGGACGCCGCGCAGTGCCAGCAGGAGGCCTGGCGCGAAGCGCAGTTCCGCAGCTGGGCGTACCGGCCGTTCGCGCCGATCCTGCTGCGCGACCCGGCCGGCCGGCCCTATGTCGCGTGGAACGGGCCGTTCTTCGATCCGTTCGGCGAGCGCTTCATGGAGGAAAGCCGCCTCGCCCAGTTCTGCATGCGCGCGAAAGGCTACCGGCTGGAGACGATCCAGCCCTCGCCGGAAAAGGCCTCCGGAGGCAAGCCATAGCGAGGGCGCGTCGCCGCCCAGGCCGCCTGCACCGCGCAGATCACCGCATCGAGGAGGTCCCCCGAGCCGTCCGCCA
>DASPMF010000214.1:0-11648 GCA_035627155.1 Burkholderiales bacterium
TGGAAGCGAGCATGGCCATGTGGCCGATGAGGGCCTCCTTCGCCTGGTTCAGGACGGCGGCGTTGCGCACCCGCTTGGTCGCGGAATGGTCGACGCTCGCGGCGGAGAGCTGCCGCAGCATGAGGAAGGTGCCGCCGAGGACGAGCACCGCCACCATCGCGAGCAGGGCGACGCCGCGCTGCGCATGCCGGCAGGTCATGGCTTGGTGGCGGAGCGCGGCACCCGGATCTCTCCGTCGCCGATTACGTCGCTCACCTCGTTGTTGCCGCGGTCGAGCGTCTCGCCGGGTTTCAGGCCCACGCGCGCGCCGGTTTCCCCGATCGTCACGTCGACCCGTCCGTCGCTGCTCCCGGGCAGGCGCGGCAGCTCTTCCGCCGGCTCGCCGTTCACCCACACCGTGGAGCGGCCGGAGGAACGCTTGACGTAGCCATCCAGGCGCATCGTCGGCGAGGCCGCGACGGCCGCGGCGGCGGGCTTGTCCGGCACCCGGGCCTTGCGGCGGGCATCCAGCGCCTGACGCTGCTCCGGAGTGAAGAAAAGGCGCCCGAGGTTCTCGGCTTGCACGGCGCCGCAGAAGGCGGCGAGCGCAAAACAGAGCAGGCTGCGCTTCATCGCTTGGCCGCCCGGTCGAGGACGGTAATGAGATCGATCTCGCACTCGGCGCGCAGGCGCGGCGAGATCGTGGCGCTCGCCAAGGGTTGCCCCGTGCGGGCGAGCGCGCAGCGCCGCACCGCGTAAAAGGCGTTGCCGGAGTTGCGCAGGTCGGTGAGGAAGCGCAACAGGTCTTCCTCGTGCAGCAGCGCCAGATCCACCTTCATGGTGCTCGCATGGAAGTCGACGCTCCCCGGCTTGCCCGGCAACGAGGCCAGGACGCGCTGGCGCTCGACGCGGTAGCGCAGGTCGAGGAGCTCGCGCTGCGCCCGGATGCGCGTCATCGCATCGGCCCACTCCAGGCGGTTCTCCTCGCCGAGGATGTTGAGCCGCTGCAGGTGCTGGTAGACCTCTAGCTTCTCTTTCACCTCGCGCTCTTCCTCGGCGATGCGCGCCAGGCGCTCGCTGTTCTGCGCGCGGTCGGCCTGCGCCGCGGCGAGCTCGCGCCGCGCCGCGGCGAGCGAGCGCTCGGCGCCCCAGATGAGCGCCGCGCCGGCGCCAAGCAGCGCCAGGCAAGCCGCAAGGGGCAAGGCGAGCTTCCTCAGCTCTTCGCGGTTGAAGCTCATTTCAGGCTCCGTGCCACCGTGACGGTGAACCGCGGCGCCTCGCCGGTGTCGGCTCCGCCGATGTCGCCGGTCAGGGTGCCCTCGGGCGTGATGTCGAACGGCAGCTTGGTCGCCACGACCTCGAAGCCGGAGGATCCGAGCGCCTGGGCGAAGCGCTGCACCTGCGCAGTGATGCCGCGGTAGTCGTCACGCTGCGTGGCGTTGACGCGACCGGAGACCTCGATGCGCAGGTCATCAGTGCCGGTTGCGGTCGACTTGGCGGCCTGCGCCGCGCCGCCGGCAGGCGGCGTGCGCGCGCCGGTCGCCGGATTACCGGCGCTCCAGGCGAGCGCATCGAGCTCCATCTGCGGGAAGTCCTCCAGCACGCGGGAAACGTGCACGAGCCCCTGCTCGGGAAGCGCGCTGCGCTGCGCGATGCGCTGGAACTCGACCACGGCGATCTTGAGGTTGTCTGTGGAGGTCTGGGTGACCGGGAAGGCGGCGGTGATCCGCCGGTATTGCTCGGCGGCGGACCGCGCCTGGTTGCCTTGGAGCGCGGCGCGCTCGCGCAGGCCACGCGCTTCGAGCCAGGCGTTGCCGCCCACGAGCGCGCAGGCCACGAAGCCCAGGGCGCCCGCGGCGACCACGCCGCGCTGCAGCTGCCAGATGAAATAGCGGCGTCGGTCGGCGCGGCTCGCGAACTGCTCGCGCGGCGGCTTGCGCGCGGCGAGATACGCGTAGAGCGCCTCCGCCAGCGCGCCTTCCGGAGGCCGCGACAGCCCGATGCTGCGCGCCGCTTCGGCCGCCTCCACGGTGTGGAACACCAGCCTCGCATCGGAAACGAGCTCGCGCTCGAAGATGGTCCGCGCGCCTTGCGGGGCGATGACGGTGACCTGGACCGGTTCACCCTCGCGCGGGAGCACGCGCAGTGTCGAGAGATACTGCGCGAGGCGCTGCGTTTCCGAGCGCACGAACGTTCCGAGCGCCTGGGCGTCCATGTCGGCCGTGCGCTCCAGGCGCGCGAAGCGCAGGCGGCCGTCGTCGATGAAGCACTGGCGCAGGCCCGCGCGATTGGCGCTGATCACGAAGGCGCGGCCGCCCTTGACGCCGAGGCGGGCGGCGACCGCGGGCGCGAGGAGTGGGACCGAATACACGCCCGCGAGCCGTGCGCCGGCGTCGTCCAGCGCGTCGAGCCACGGCGTGATCTGCTGCGTGTTGGTGAAGGAAGCCAGGAGCAGGCGCTCGTTCTTCCGCTCACCCGCCGCCACGTAGCCGAGCGACAGCGCCGCGGCGAGGCGCGTGTCGCGGTAGCGTTGCGCGACGCGCCGTTGCACCACGGCATCGCGGTCGCCCCCCCGCAGGAACGGAATCTGGTCCTCGTGGAAGTCCTCGCCTGCCAGGTCGGCGAGCAAGGAGAACAGCGCGCCCCGTTGCCCGCGCAGGTAGGCGCGGAAGGCCTCGACCCCGGCTTCGTCGGGCGCGAAGCGCTCTTCCACCTCTAGCCCGGAGCGCGAAGCGCGGTACAGCGTGTGCCCGCCCGCCGTGAAGTACAGGACGTGCGTGTCGCCCAGCATGGCTAGAACTTCATCTTGGAGATCGCGTCGTACACCGGCCCGAGCACCGAGAGCATCACCCAGCCCAGGATCGCCCCGAGGAACAGGGTTAGCGCCGGCTCGATCATGGCCTGCAGCTTGCCGATCGACTCGCGCACTTCGCGGTTGTAGAAGTAGCTGACGTTCAGAAGCGCCGTGTCCAGCGCGCCGGTGTTCTCGCCGATGCGCAGCATGCGGATGACGAGCGGCGGGAACAGGCCCAGGTCCTGGAATGCCGCGGTCATGTTCTTGCCTTCTGCGATCTGCTGCCCGGCCGTGCGCAGCGCAAGCTCGAGCGGCCGGTTGCCCATGATCTCCTCGCAGCTGCGGATGGCGTCGATGACGGTGATGCCCGAGGCGTACATCATGGCGAAGCTCGCGGCGAAGCGCGACAGGATGATCTTGCGCAGGATCGGGCCGATGAGCGGTGCAGAGATCTTGTAGCGGTCCACCGCGAACTCGAATGCCGGGTTGCGCGTGATCGCGATGCGCAAGCCCGCCCACAGAACGAACGGCGCGGCGATGATCGCCCACCAGTAATTGACAAAGAACGAGGAGACATGGATCAGGATCCGCGTCTGCAGCGGCACGTCCTGCCCCATGTTGCGGATGAACCCGGTCATCTGCGGCACGAGGTAGATCATGAGGAAGAAGGTCACCAGCAGCACGATGCCGCCGACGAACGCCGGGTACATCATCAGCTTCTTCGTCTGCGCCGCGAGCTCGTCTTCCCACTTCAGCGACTCGGTGAGGCTCTTGAGCACCTCCGAGAGCTTGCCGGTCTGCTCGCCCGCGCGCACCAGGCTGACGAACACCTTGCTGAAGACCTCCGGGAACTCGGCGAGCGCCTGGGACAGGCTGCGCCCGCCCTCGATGGACTCGATGAGGCCCGAGGCGACTTCGCGAAAGCGCGGGTTCTCCATGCTTTCGCGCAGGTCGACCAGCCCCTCGATCACCGGCACGCCGGCGCTCGCGAGCTGCTCGAGGTGGAAGCAGAAGTTGATGAGGTCTTGCCGGCTGACCTTCGACCCGCCGATGAGCCGCGCCCGCTGCGCCGACGGCGCCCCGCTCACGAGGTCGAGCCCCATGCGCGCCAGGCGCTGCTCGAGGTCGAAGAGGTTCACCGCCTCGACGCGGCCGAGCACATTCTTGCCGCTCGCGTCGACCGCCTTGTAGCTGAACAAGGGCATGCGGGCCTAGGCGCTCAAGCCATGCGGTCGGTCAGGTCGACCACGCGCATGACTTCCTCCAGGCTCGTGAGCCCCGCGCGCACGAGGCGCACGCCGTCGTCGGCCAGGGTCTTGAAGCCCTTCGCCCGCGCGGCGGTGAGGATCTCGCGCGCCGTCGCGCGCCGGGCGATCAGCTCGTCGATGCCCGGATCGATCTTAAGGAGCTCGAGGATGCTCGAGCGTCCGCGGTAGCCCTGGTAGTCGCACTGTTCGCACCCGACCGCGCGGAACAGCGCCCCGGCTTCGCTCGGGCCCATGCCGACGAGGCGCCGCTCGCGGGCGTCCGGGTCGTAGGACTGCCGGCAGGTGCGGCAGAGGCGGCGCACCAGGCGCTGGGCGATGATGCCGATCATGTTGCCCGCCATGACGTCGGGCACGATGCCGATATCGAGCAGGCGCGGCAAGGCGCCGACCGCGGAGTTGGTGTGCAGCGTGGAGTACACCTGGTGGCCGGTCATGGCGGCGCGGAACGCCATCTCGGCGGTGTCGTGGTCGCGGATCTCACCGACTAGGATAGCGTCGGGATCCTGGCGCATCAGGGCGCGGATGCCGTTCGCAAAGTCGAGCTTCGCCGCATCCGACACCGAGGTCTGCCGGATCAGCGTCATCGGATACTCCACCGGGTCCTCGAGCGTCATGATGTTGATGCCGTCCGAGTTCAGGTGGTTCAGGATCGAGTAAAGCGTAGTGGTCTTGCCGCTGCCTGTCGGCCCGGTGACGAGGATGATGCCCTCCGGGCGCGCGATCATGCGCTTGAGCATGTCGAGCTGCGACTCCTCGAGGCCGAGCTTCTCGAGCGGCACGATGCCTTTCTGCCGGTCGAGAATGCGCAGGACGATGTTCTCGCCGTGCGTCGTGGGCAGGCTGGCGACGCGGAAGTCGACCACGCGGCCCGACATCGTCGCCGAAATGCGGCCGTCCTGCGGCGCGCGGGTCTCGGCGATGTTCATCTTGGCCATCACCTTGACGCGCACGGCCATTGCCGGCCAGTAGGTCTTGTGCAGCGAGCGAATCTGGCGCAGCACCCCGTCGATGCGGTAGCGGATGCGCAGGAAGTTCTGCTCCGGCTCGAAGTGGATGTCCGAGGCGCCCCGCTCGACCGCGTCGGCAAGCAGCGCGGAAATGAGCCGCACCACGGGTTGCGAGTACTCGTCGCCCTCGTGCATCGAGGTGTAGTCCACCTCGCCCGTCTCGATCTCGCGCAGGATGCCGTCGATCGAGAACTCGTGGCCGTAGTAGTGCTCGATCGCGCGCTCGATCTCCGACTCGCCGGCGAGGCGAAGCTCGATGTCGTAGTCGCCCTTCAGGTGCGCGCGCAGCTGATCGATCGCGACGATGTTGTTGGTGTCGGCGAGGGCGACGATGAACTTGCGCAGCTGCCGGTCGAACGCCACCGGAAAGATGTGGTAGCGGCGCGCCATGTCGCGCGGCAGCGCCTTGAGCGCAGTCGGATCGACGATGATGTGGCCAAGGTCCACCGACTGCAGCCCGAGCTTCTCGGACAGCGCGTCGCGCAGCGTCGCCTCGGAGACGAAGCCGAGCTGCACCAGCAGCCGGCCAACCGGCACGTGCGATTTGGTCTGCTCGAGCAGCGCGATGCGCAGCTGATCCTCGGTCAGGATCCCCTGGTCGATCAGGATCTGACCGATATGCCTTTTGGCCTGCGGGTTTGCGGGCGAATTCATCCAGACTCCATCATACCGGGGCAGCGTCTGCAGCAGGGCGGACGAACGCTGTCAGAAATCATCATCCGACTGCCGGTCGGCCGCCGAAGTCGGACGGGCAGCCCGCTACTGCGGAAGCTGCTTGATCCGCTCCCGTACCGCGTCGGCGTCGAACGCCGGTGCGCGCTTCGAAGCGAGCGCGACCGCTCTTTCGTAGTACTGCCGCGCAAGGCGGTGCTGCCGCAGGTGATCCAGGCTCACCGCCAGGTTGAACGCGAAGTCCGGATGCTCCGGATCCGCGCTGTAGGCCTTGAAGTACGCCTGCTGCGCCTCCGGCCAGCGTCCCTGTTGCGCAAGCTGGTTGCCCAGGGAGAACTGCAGCACGTGGGCGCCGGGGTCCGTGGCGAGGAGGTTCTTCACGCGCGTCTCCGCGGCCACTGGATCGATGCGCCCGCCCCGCAGGCCGATCAATCCGGCTTGCGCATGGGCGTCGCGAGGATCCGCGCGCAGCAGGCGCAGATACGCTGCTTCGGCAAATTCGTGCCGGCCCTGCCGCACGTCTATGGCGGCGAGTCCGAGGAGGGCGTCGCGGTTGGCCGGCTCGTCGCGCAGCGCCGCTTCGTATCCCGCCCGCGCGCTCGCGAGGTCGCCGGCCATGTAGGCGGCATAGGCGGCATCGACGCGGGGATGAACCTGCGGCGCGGGACGCGCGAAAGTCAGTTGCGGCTCTGCGCTTGGCGCGCGTGCGCTAGCCGGAGCGCCTTGGAGCGGCGTCGCGGGACGCTGCGCGCGCACGGGGCGCGGATCGACCGGGATGGCCGACGGTTTCGGTCCGCGCGCGGCCGGCTTCTCGGGTGCCGGAGCCGGCTCCTTGGGCGTCACGGCAGCCGGAACGCCGGGCAGGCCCGCAAGGACTCCGGGCGTGGCAGAGGGCGCCGGCGTCGGCGCGACCGGCGCGGGCTGCTGCGCAGGAGCCACGTTGGGCGCGGGCGCTTCCGCCACGGCCCCCGCCGGGGGGTTGGGATTCACCAGCATGCTCGGCGGCTGGAGCTGGTACCAGAAGTACACGACGATGCCGACGGCCGCGACGCCGAGCACGCCCATCGTGATGTAGAAGGGCAGGCGCGGATTCGGTTCCTTGTACTTCACCTCGAAGACCTTGCGCGCGGCGGCCCGCTCGTTCGCCGGCGCCGCCGACTCGCTCGCCGGCGCTGCGCGCGGCGCGCCGCTGGGCGGTTTCGGCTCGCTCGGGGTGGCGCGTGTCGCCGGCCCGATGTCGTCGGAAAGGATTTCCAGCGGCTGATGGATGTCCGGAAGCTCAGAGCGCGTCACCACGTGCTTGCGCTCGGGCGCCGGCGGATCGGCCTCGATCGAAAGCTCCGTGCGCGGCGCGGAGCCGGCGGGCGCGTCCTGGCGGGCGCCCTTGCGTAGCGCCTCCTCTTTGGCCCTTTCAGCCTTCTTCAGCGCCTCGAGCAGCAGGCTCATGTCAGCGGGCGCCCGGCCCCAGCGGCGGCGTGTCGCGCTGCGGATTCGGCTTGGTGAAGAAATCGGCGCCCGGCAGCTGTTCGCGGAATTCGCGGAAATCGCCGTCGATGCTCGCGTCGCGGACCACCGTGGCGCGGAGGAAGATCACGAGTTCTGTTTTCCGAGTGAGTTGCCCTCGTTGAGATAGCGCCTCGCCGATAACCGGTATGCTGCGGATGCCGGGGATGCCAGTGTCCACGCTTTCCGAACTGTCTTGCATCAATCCGGCGAGGACTGCTGTCTCGCCGCTCTGCAAGCGAAGCATCGAGTCAAACTCGCGGGTCTCAAATACGGGTATCGCGTTCCTGGTGTTTGCAGCTGCGAGCGCGGGATTCGGATCTTCAACGTCGGTGACGCGTCGGCGAATCGTCGGGCGAACGTTTAGAACGACTGCCTCTGCGTCATTGATCTGCGGCAGCACTGCCATCATGAAGCCTTCGGCAGCGATGTTCGGCGTGGTGGTGAACGAGGTGTTCACTGTCACGCCGCCAAGCCCGCCACCAGCAATGGTAATCGGCTGCGTAGATGGCGTAATGGTGAAGTAAACGATGTCGCGCGTGACACGCAAGATTGCCGTTTGGTTATTGAGCACGGTCAGCTTAGGACTCGAGAGCACACGCACGTCGCCGAACTGCTCGAGAAGCTTGAGCGTCGCCTGAAAGTTTTGGCTCGCGTATGCCACTAGATATCGGTTCGCCGACGCCTGAGCGGCCGTGAAGGCGGGCGTGGCGAAAGTCGGACTGCCGATCCGCACGCGGCCAGTGAGCCGTTGCCAGTCTATCCCCCGCTGGTAGTCGCTTGTAAGCTGCACTTCGGCAACGGTCGCTTCGATGAGGACTTGGCGCTTCGCACCCGCCATCACCTGGTCGAGGAATTCCTGGACGCGCTCGTGCTGCTTCGAGGTGGCGCGCACGTAGAGCACGCCGCTTTCACGGTTTGCGATAACGGAGGCGGCTTCGAGAAACGTGGGGCCGCTCTGCGCTGGCGTTGGCGGCGCCGCCGGGTTCGGTACGGAAGGCGGCGGGGCAGCCTGAGCGCCCGGCGGCTGCACCGGTGGCGCGGTGCTGGCGGCCGGCGCAGGCAGCACCTTGTCGGTCTCGCGCAGGATTTCGCGCAGGTTCTGGACAATCGATTCCCACAGCTTGTTTTCCGAGCTGATGTCGATCGTGGCGGTTCCGCCGGTCGTGGCGCCGGCCGCCCCGGCCGCCCCGCCCGCGGCGCTAGCGGCGCCCCCCGCGCTGCCGAACTGCGTGGACGCTGTGGATTGCATCTTCACGTTGCGCGCAGCGCTCAGGTAGTCGATCTTGTAGGAACGCAGGTAGGGCGAATCGCGCATCACGACGAGCGTTTGCCCCTCGATCTCATAGCGCATGTCGATCTGCCGCGCGATCCGCGTCAGGAGCTGCGGCAGCGTCTGATCGATCGCGTTCAGCGTGACGAGGCCGGTGAGACCCGGTTCGATGTCGATCTGCAGCTTCGCGTCACGCGCGAGCGCGAACAGCAACTCCTGCGCAGGCACGCGATTCACGACGACACTGTAGGTCTCCGGCTTCGCGGTCGGCTGCGGCTTCGGGAGTACCGGCGCGACCTGCACCGGTTGCGGAATGGTTCCGGACGGTTGCGGCGCGTCATCCTTAATGTGCTGCGAGGAAGGCGCGATCGGCTGCTGCGCGCAGCCGACGAGCGCGCCAACTACGCACGCCGAAACCCACGTCACTCCCCGGACGAATTGACTTGCCACCGCGCTCCCTTTTTCCCCGCCGGGAGGATAGCACGGCAGCTGCATGAGAAAGCCGCGCTAAGCGCCTGTCGCGCCTTACTTTTCGGGATGCTGACTAAATTTGACCGCGCAGCTCGCTGAAGCTCCGGGCTGATGTCTGGAAGGCGGACTGGTATTTCGGCGGAAGGCGCTTCCCCGCGTGCACCGCTTCCTCGCGGGTGGCGAAGTCTCCGTACACGACGCGAAGCCGGTAGTCGCCGCCGGCCGCCATGGGAATGACGAACAGGTTCTCCAGCGGAACGAGGTCGCGGGCCCGGATGAGGAAGCGTTCCATGCGCGCGGGATCCGTGTTCTCGGTGATGAAAAGCTCCACCGCATAGTGCTCGTCGGGGGCCCGGTCCAGCACCTCGCGCGTCGCGTCCAGCCGCTCTGCGAGCAGTTTCTGGCCGCGGGGCGAGTAACCCGAGAGCCGCCGCGCCTGATCGGCCCGAAGATGCGATGGGGGTGGCGGGGGCGGGGCCGGCTTGAGCGCGGGTTGAGCGGGTGCGTCAGCGTCGGGAACGGCCTCCGCCACAACCGGCGCTTTCGGCGGCGGCTCCGCTACCGGTGCCATCCCAGCTTTTTCTTGCTTGGCGGGCGATGTAAGCAACCACTGCGCAACCGCGCCCAGGGCGACGCCACACGCCAGCGCCGCCGCGGCATAGGCGAGCGGGCGGCGGCTGCGGCGCGGCGCGGAGAACTCCGAATCCGCGATGGCGGCACGCACCTGCCGATCGCCGATGGAATGGGAGTTCTCGCCGAAAGCGGCGAGCAGCGCCTTGTCCGCGAGGATGTTGATGCGCCGTGTCAGGCCGCCGGACGCGCGGGTCATGAGCGCGACGGCGCGCTTCGAGAATACCTCCGGTCCGCGGTAGCCCGCGGCGCGCATGCGGAACGACAGGTACTTCGCAACCTCGGGCTCGGAGAGCGGGCGCATGCGGAAGCTGTTGGTGATGCGGTCGCGCAGCTGCCGCAGCGAGGTCTTGGCAAGCATTTCGTCCAGCTCGGGCTGGCCGAACAGGACGATCTGCAGAAGCTTGTGCCGGTTCGATTCCAGGTTGGAAAGCAGGCGCACCTGCTCCAGCGTTTCGTCCGGCATGACGTGTGCCTCGTCGACCAGTACGACGACGCGCCGCCCCGCCGCGTACAGGCGGATGAGCTGCTCCTGCAGCTCGCGCAGGACGACGCTCGTGCGGCCGTCGGGCAGCTTCATGTCCAGCTCGTCGGCGATCGCGTGCAGAATCTCGTCCTTCGCGAGCGACGGCGTGGCGAGGTAGAGCGTCTCGACGTGCGCAGGAAGGCGTTCCATCAGCACGCGGCACAGCATGGTCTTGCCGCTGCCGACTTCGCCGGAGACCTTGACGATGCCCTCGTCGTGCAGCACCGCGTACACCAGGGCTTCGAGCGTCGCGCCGCGGTCGGCGCCGTCGAAGAAAAAGTCGGTGTGCGGCGTGATGCGGTAGGGCGGCTCGGAAAGCCCGAAATGCTCCAGGTACAACGCCACGCTACTTGTCTCCTTCCGTATTCATGCGGCTGTAGAGCGTGGTGCGGTTCACGCCAAGCAGCTTGGCCGCCTGGCTGACGTTGCCGCGGGTCAGACGCAAGGCCGCCTCGATATAGCCGCGCTCCCACGCCTTGAGCGTCTCGTCGAGGTTGAAAGGCCCGCCGTGCTCGAGCAGGCGCAGCGCCTGCTCGACGACGTCGCCCGCCGCGTTGGCCGGCCCGGGCAACGCGCTCTCCAGGTCGAGCTCCGGTTCCAGCTCCGTGCGGGACAGGCGCTGCCCGGGGTATTTCGTGGTGAGGCGGATGACGATGTTGCGCAGCTCGCGCACGTTGCCGGGAAAGGGGTACAGGAGCCAGCGCGCTTCTGCCTCGGCATCCAGGGTGAAAGGCTGCGCGCCCGCTTGCGCGGCGTACAGGCGGCGGAAATGGTCCAGCAACAGCAGCTTGTCGCGCTCCAGCTCCCGAAGCGGCGGCACACTGAGCGAAAGCACCGACAGGCGGTGGTACAGGTCGGCGCGAAAATGCCCCGTTTTCACCGCGTGGCGAAGGTCGCGGTTGGTCGCCGCGACGATGCGCGCGCGGGAGACGCGGCGCTGCGTCTCCCCGAGGCGCTGGAACTCGCCGTTCTCAAGCACGCGCAGCAGCTTCGCCTGCATGTCGAGCGGCAGCTCGCCGATCTCGTCGAGGAACAGCGTGCCGTCCTGGGCGTCCTCGAAGTAGCCCGACTTCGGGCTGGCTGCGCCGGTGAACGCGCCCTTGGCATAGCCGAAGAGCGTCGCCTCGACCAGCGTGGGAGCGATCGCGGCGCAGTTGAGCGCGAAGAAGGGCTTGGCGGCGCGCGCCGAGGTGCGGTGCAGGCTGGCGGCGACCAGCTCCTTTCCGCTGCCCGATTCGCCCTCGATCAGCACCGGGTAGGGGGAGTTGGCGAACTGCGCGAGCTGGCTGCGCAGCCGTCCGAGCGCCGGGCTTTCGCCGATGAGCCCGGAAGCGTCCGTCGGCGCCTCGGCATGGAAGCGATCTACGAGTTCGAAGTGCACCAGATGCCGGTGACCGTCGCCGTGGACGCAAGCGGGACTTCCGTGCACAACACGGGTCCCGCCGAGTGGTCGAAGAAGATCGTCGAGCTGAAGATTCCCGTCACGGCAGCGTGACGCGGAGCAACTGGACCGCCGTCTGGGTCC
>DASPMF010000215.1:0-3214 GCA_035627155.1 Burkholderiales bacterium
CGCTCGAGACGTTCGGCAACGTCGCCAAGACGGTGTCGCAGGACAAGGTCGCCGCGCTGCGCGACGAAGCGCTCGTGCGCCTGCGCGCCAAGCGGCAGCGCCCCGGGGAGGACCGCCTTCCCCGCCAGGTCCTGCAGCTCCACGCAGGGCAGAAGCACGCGTTCCTCGTCGATTCGCGGCATTCGCGCCTGTACGTCTTCTCCAACGAGGCGGGACGGCCCCGACTGATCGCGGACTACTACGTCACGCTGGGCAAGAACGGCGTGGAGAAAACGCGCGAGGGCGACCAGAAGACCCCGATCGGCGTCTACCACGTCACGGCGGACCTGCCGCGCAAGAAGCTGACTGACTTCTATGGCTCCGGCGCGTTTCCGATCAACTATCCGAACGAGTGGGACCGCCGGCTGGGACGCAACGGCTACGGCATCTGGCTTCACGGCACGCCTTCGGCGATGTACAGCCGGCCGCCCCGGGCCAGCGATGGCTGCATCGTGCTGGCGAACCAGGACCTGGATAGCGTGCGCGGCTACGTGCAGGTCGGCCTTACGCCGGTGATCATCGCCGACGAGGTGGAGTGGAGCGACGCCCCGTCCGTGGACGCGGAGCGGCGCTCGCTCAACGCGGCGCTCGAGCAATGGCGCAGCGACTGGTCGAGCCGCGACACCGACCGATACCTCAAGCACTACTCCGAGCGCTTTCGCAGCGGAAAGCAGGACCTCGCGCAGTGGAGCCGCCACAAGCGCACGGTGAACGCCGCCAAAAAGTGGATCAAGGTCGAGCTCGACCAGGTCGCCATGTTCCGCTATCCGCGCCAGGGCGACTTCGTCGTCGTGACGTTCGCCCAGGATTACCGGTCCGACAACCTTTCCAACGTCACCCTCAAGCGCCAGTACTGGATTAAGGAATCCGGCCGCTGGAAAATCGTCTACGAAGGATCCGCATGAAGCTCTCCCGCCTGATCAAGCCGCTCGTCCTGCTCTCCGCCACCGCCGCCTCCACCGGCGGCCTCGCCGCCGATCCGCAGATCGATCTCAAGACAAGCGCCGGAACCATCCGTGTCGAGCTGTATCCCGGCAAGGCGCCCAAGACCGTCGAAAACTTCCTCCAGTACGTTCGCGACGGACACTACGACGGCACCATCTTCCACCGCGTGATTCCAGGCTTCATGGTCCAGGGCGGCGGCATGACGCCGAACATGGCGCAGAAGCCGACGCGTCCGCCGGTTCCGATCGAATCCAAGAACGGGCTCAAGAACGAGGTCGGCACGCTCGCCATGGCGCGCACCTCCGACCCGAACTCGGCGACGTCGCAGTTCTTTATCAACGTAAACAAGAACGCCTTCCTGGACTATCCGGGACAGGACGGCCACGGCTACACGGTCTTCGGCAAGGTGGTGAGCGGCATGGACGTGGTCAACAAGATCGTCGGCGTGCCGACCGGCAACCAGGGCATGCACCAGAACGTGCCGCGCACCCCCGTCGTCATCGAATCCGCGCGCATCGTCGGTGACAAGTAGCCTCTTCGTCTCCGACCTGCACCTGAGCGAGGGGCGGCCGGAGGCGAACGAGCGGTTCTTCTCCTTCGTCGAGGACACGGCGAGCGCCGCGGACTCGCTCTACATCCTCGGCGACCTTTTCGAGTACTGGATCGGCGACGACGACCTTCAGGATCCTTTCCACGCGCTCATCGCCGGCTTCCTGAAGCGCCTGGCCGATTCCGGCGTCCGCGTGCACGTCATGCACGGCAACAGGGACTTCCTGATGGCGCAGGCCTTCTGCCGGGCCAGCGGCACCCTGCTCCTCGAGGATCCGGCTGTCGTCGAAGCGGGCGGCGTGCCCACGCTGCTCATGCACGGCGACACGCTGTGCCTCGACGATACCGACTACCAGGCGTGGCGGGCGGAGTCGCGTTCCGCCGCGTGGCAGAAGACGTTCCTCGAGCGCCCGCTTGCGGAACGCCGGCAGATCATCCTCGCGCTCCGGGAAAGGAGCCGTAGCGCCGTACGGCACAAGCCCGCGGAGATCATGGATGTGAGCCCTGCTGCGGTGCGCAAGGCGTTTGCGCACCACGACGTCCCGCGCCTGGTACATGGTCACACCCACCGGCCCGGACACCATGTGCTGGAGGTCGACGGCAAGCCGCGCGAGCGCTGGGTCCTGCCGGACTGGTATGGCCGGGGCGGCTACCTGCGGATCGGAGCCGGGGCTCCCCGGCTCGTGCGCTTCTAGGAAGTTCTTACCCCGCGGCAGTAAGTCTTACCTCGCCGCGGGCCTCGCGCGGTTTCCCGGTCGCCTCCCTCAAGCGGTACGGCGGTTGCTGCGTCGAGGAATCCACAGGGCAACACGGCGAAAGGAACCGTCCCACCATGCCACGAAGCAAAAGCAAGAGCGAGAGCGTCGAAGCGATCAAGATGCTGAAGGAAGACCACGACCGGGTCGAGAAGTCGTTCAAGGAATTCGAGAAGCTCGACCGCGAAGACAGCGAAACCGCGCACCAGCTCGCCATGACCGTGTGCGAGGAGCTCAAGGTGCACACCACGCTCGAGGAGGAAATCTTCTACCCGGCGATCCGGGAAGCCATCGAGGACGACGACCTCATGAACGAAGCGGCAGTCGAGCACGAGACGGCGAAGATGCTCATCGAGCAGCTGGAGAACATGCCGGCCGACGACCCTAACTTCCATGCCACCTTCACCGTGCTGGGCGAATACGTCCTCCACCATGTGAAGGAAGAAGAAGGCGAAATGTTCCCGGCGGCGAAGAAGGCCGACCTCGATTTCGAGGACCTCGCGCAACGCATGAAGCAGCGCAAGGAAGAGCTCATGGGCGAGATGGAGAAGGCATGAAGCCCGACCGGGCGCCCCCCGCGAAGCTGCGTCCGGGCGATGAAGCGCCGCCCGGGACGCCCGGCACGGGGGAGGATGTCTGCCCCGAGTGCAACGGTGCCGGCCGTACGGCGCGCGGCGAAACGTGCCGCAACTGCGAAGGTACGGGTCGCGTGACGCGCGGCATCGGCGGCGCCTGAGCAGTGGGTTTGGTGTCGCGCGTGGTGGTCTCGGGCGCGCTCGCCGCAGCGGCGTCGGCTGCCGTCGCAGCGGCGTGCGGCAGGCTCGAGAATCGCCGCGCCAGTACGCCCATCAACGCCATCGCGCACATCTATGACGGCGGCGAGCCGCAGCGGCGCGACGGGCCGCAGCGGCGCAATACGTGGGTCG
>DASPMF010000216.1:0-20542 GCA_035627155.1 Burkholderiales bacterium
CTTCTTCGCGCCGTCAAAGGCCGAGCTCGAGGTGCGCCAGGAGCGCTTCGAGAAGCTGCGCTTCCACACCCAGCGCGAATACACCGGGCTGGAAGAAGCAACGACGATCTAAGGAGATCGGGGTCAGGCACCGATCTCAAGAAGCCGAGATCGGAGCCAGACCCCAAAGATCGGTGCCTGACCCCGATCTCAGCGGCGGTATTTTTCCTTCGCCGACTTGTGCAGCGAGAGGCCGTGGCCGGGGCGGTCGGGGATGCGCACGTGGCCGTCGCGGCATTCCGGGACTTCCTCGAAGAGGTCGGGCGGCATCCAGTCCATGAGCTCGACGAGGAACGCGTTCGAGAGCGCGCCGGCGACCTGGATCGAGACCTCGTACGCGACGTGCGGCGAGACCTGCAGGCCGTGCGCCGCGGCGAGGTGGCCGATTTTCAGCGTCTCGGAGAAGCCGTTGGCCCGGCACACGTCGGGCATGAGGAAGGTGGCGGCCTTCTTCTCGATCAGCTCCAGGAACTCGTAGCGGGTGTAGTTGTTTTCGCCCGTCGCGACAGGGATTCTTATTTGCTTTGAAACGAGAGCACAACTGTTGGTGTCGTCGGCGAGGACCGGCTCCTCGTACCAGACGAGGTCGAAGTCCTCGAGGAGGGCGGCCTGGCGCACGTTGCCGGCGACGTCGAGCTTCTGGTTGACGTCCACCATCATGCGCACGCGCGGGCCGAGCGCCTTCCTCACCGCCTCGACGCGCCGGCGGTTCACCGCCGGGTCGGGATCGTGGATCTTCATCTTGTAGTAGCGGCAGCCCATCCCGGCGTAACGCTCGGCTTCGGCGACGAGGTCCTTCTCGGCGTACTTGCCCCAGCCGCCGCTGCCGTAGCAGGCGACGCGGTCGGTGGCCGCGCCCCACATCCGGTAGAGCGGCAGCTTCGCCGCCTTGCCCGCGAGGTCCCAGAGCGCGATGTCGAGCGCCGAGAGCGCCATGCCGGCGAGGCCGACGCGGCGCACGCCGCGGTCGCCGCGGTACATCTTCTCCCACAGCCGCTCGATGGCGAGCGGATCTTCGCCGACGAGCAGCGGCTTCAGCCGTTCGTCGAGGTACTCCAGCACCGCGCGCGCCCCGCCGCCGCCGAACACGAGGCTGTAGCCCAGGCCCGCGAGGCCTTCGTCCGTGGCGATTTCCGCCACGACGAGGCGGTGGTGCGGAAACTCGAGCGCCATCTGCTTCGAGGTCGGGACGGTGAGGACGCAGGTCTCGATCGAGGTGATTTTCATCGCAGTGCCTTGTAGAGGAACGGCAGGCTGGTGTCCATCCGGTAGTCGATGTCCGAGTGGTTGTCGTCGAACTCCTCGTACCGGTGCCGGATGCCGTTCTCGAGCAGTTTCTTCGAAAGGATCCGCGATCCGTAGTGGATGTGGTACTGGTCGCGCCAGCCGCAATCGATGTAGATGCCGCGCAGCTTCTTCAGGTTTGCCTTGTATTTCTCGACCAGGTGGATCGGGTCGTGGGCCTGCCACGCTCGCCATCTTTCCCGGATCGGCTCGCCGGACTCCAGGTTGAAGGGCACCCGGAAACCGTTGGGCGCGCGCCGATCGGGATCGTAGGTGGCGGCCATGCAGAGGTTCATGATCGCGTGGCCTTCGGCGTGCGACATCTTCTCGCTCGTCCACACCTTCTTCAGGAAGCGGGCGATGCGGCCGTCGTCCTTGCCCTCCGCCAGGCCCTTGCGGCGCGATTCCCTCAGCGCGTCGTACGCGCCGGCCCGGCGCCGCGGGACGCGGTGCTTCGCGAGCTCGTTGAGCGTGTTCGGCCAGTCGTGCCAGTACACGAAGTCGAAATAGGCGTCGCCCGAGTGGTTCGCGATCGCGCCCCAGGTCTTCGCGTACTTCATGCCGTGCACCATGGAGCCGAAGCCGCCCGAGGACTTGCCGAAGCAGCCGCGGTGCTCTCGCGAGGCGAGGGTGCGGAACTCGCGGTCCACGAACGGCACGATCTCGCGCGTGAGGTAGTCCGCGTAGTTGCCGATCGCCGATGAGTTCACGTACTGGTTCCCGCCCAGGGCGGTGAAGCAGTCCGGGAAGACGAAGATCGCCGGCCCCATCTTCCCTTCGCGCATCAGCCGCGCCGCGCGCTCGGGGACGTTGTCGTTGAAGTTGCGCCACGCGATGTGCGACAGCCCCGAGCCCATGAACCCGACCAGGTCGTAGAGCACGGGAAACCGCTTGTTACCGGATCCGTCGTAGCCCGGCGGCAGCCACGCCGCGACGCGGCGCACGTGCGGATCGCCGAGCGGGTTGTCCTTCAGGATGGAGGAGGTGTGCTCCAGCACGACGACCTCGCCGAGGTCGCCCTTGTAGCGCTTGAGGGCCATGGCCGCATGCTACCGCCCGCAATCGGGGCTCTGACCCCGATTTCCCCGATCTGCGTCAGCGCGAGACGGTGTCGAGCGGGTCGCGGCGGCCGGCCATGGCGCCGATCACGGCGGTGAGGAGCGAGAGGACGAGCGCGCCGAAGGTGATCCACGCGCCGCGCTGGGCGGCGGGCTTGGCTTGCGCGGCGCGTTGCTCCAGCTCGCCGCTCTGGGCCCGGCCCATCAGCTCGCCGACCTTGTCCTTCGCCTGCCCGATGGCCTGGCTTGCGCCCGAGGAGGCGTTCTCCACCTGCTGCGAGCCCTGGGGCGTCTGCGCGGCGGTCGCGGCGGCCTGGGAGGCGTTGCCGGCGAGGCTCAGCGCGCCGCCGAGGAGGTTGCCCAGGCCCATCACGCCGAGGGCGGCGATGAGCAGCACGCTCACGACCCACACCAGCGCGCCCTCGCAGAACCCGGTGGCGCGATCGACGATCGCGCCCATGCGGGTCGCGGCCCAGCCGCCGAAGAACAGGGCGAGGAGCAGCGCCACCGCTCCGTAGATGCCGGCGGCGCGACCCGCGGTCCCGGCGTCGGTCTGGCCCGGCTCCGCGGCGGTGATGCCGATCGCCGCGCCGAGCGCGGTGAGGAGAACGAGCAGGCCGACGGCGAGGAGCACCCCGCCCCAGACGCCGCCCCAGGACACGCGCAGGCCTTCGGTCCGCACGACGGCCGGCCCCGCGCCGTAACGGTCGGTTGCGCGGCGGTTGTAAGGCGGGGCGCTTTGGATGGTCGAAGCCATGGTGAATCCTTTCCAGCAAGGGTTTGACGCACGCAAGCGGCAAGCGGCGTGCCTGGCGGAGGTGGTGCGCGGCAATACGCCTGCGTATTCTCGTCAGGCAATGCCGCCGCCCGCCCTGTCCATCGTCCTCAACGGCCGCTCCGGCAAGCGGGGGCGGGGCGGCGTGCGGGCCGAGCTGGAGCGCGCGTTACGCGAACGCGGCGCCACGTACGAGATCGTCGAGCCCCGGCGCCGCCGCGACATTGCCGCGGTGGCGGCGCAGGCGGCCGCGCGCGCAGCGGCCTGCGGCGGAACCGTGGTCGCAGCCGGCGGGGACGGCACCCTCAATGCGGTGGCGCATGCCGCGTACCAGGCGGGCTGCCGCTTCGGCGCCATTCCGCTGGGCACCTTCAACTACTTCGCGCGCGAGCACGGCCTGCCGCTCGAGCCGGCCGCGGCGGCCGCGGCGCTGCGCGACGGCGTCGAGGCGGGCGTGCAGGTCGGGCTGGTCAACGAGCGCCTGTTCCTGGTCAACGCGAGCGTCGGCCTCTACCCGCAGCTCCTCGAGGACCGCGAGGCGTTCAAGGCGCAGTACGGGCGCACGCGCTGGGTCGCCCTGCTCGCCGCGGCCTGGACGCTCGGGACGCGCTCGCAGCCGCGCATCGCGGTGCGCATCGCGACCGGCGCAGAATCCCGCCCGGTGCGCGTCTCGACTCTCTTCGTCGGCAACAACCCGCTGCAGCTCGAGCGGCTCGGCCTGCGCGAGGCGCAGGCGGTAGAGGCCGGACGGCTCGCCGCGATCCGGGTGCGTCCGGGCACCCTGTGGGGCCTCGTCAAGGTGCTGCTGCACGGCGCGGTCGGCCGGCTCGGGGAAGCCGACGGCGTGGAGGCCTTCTCGTTCCGAGAGATGGAGGTGGCGCCGCTCAAGCCGGCGCGCCGCCCGGTGGTGCTGAACGTCGCGACGGATGGCGAACGCACGCGCATGGCGCTGCCGCTCGTCTTCCGCGTCGCCCCGCGGCCGCTTCGCCTGGTGAGGCCGGCGCCCTGAGCCTCGTGCTGCAAATTTCCGACACCCACTTCGGCACCGAGCGCGCCGAGGTGGTGGAGGCGCTTGCGCGCCTCGCGGAAGAGCTGCGTCCGCAGCTCGTCGTCCTCTCGGGCGACATCACGCAGCGTGCGCGGCCGAAGCAGTTCGCCGCGGCCGCCGCGTTCGCGCGTCGCCTCGGCCCCGCTGCGCTGCTCGCCATCCCGGGCAACCACGACGTGCCGCTCTTCGACCTCTTCGCGCGGCTGCTGCAGCCTTACGCGCGCTATGCCCGCGCCTTCGGCCCCGAGCTCGAGCCGGCCTTCGAGTCGGACGACTTCCTGGTGCTCGGCGTGAACACGACGCGCGCGACGCGGCACAAGCAGGGCGAGATCTCGGCCGGGCAGGTAGCGCGCGTCTGCGGGCGCCTCGCGCGCGCCGCATCGCGGCAGCTTCGCGTCGTGGTGACGCATCACCCGCTGCATGTGCGGCACGGCGAGGAGCACAACCTGTGCCGCGGCCACGCCGACGCGCTACGCGCCTGGGCGCGCGCCGGCGCCGATGTCGTGATGGGCGGGCACATCCACCTGCCCTACGTCGAGCGCGTACCGGATCTGCCGCGTGCGCTCTGGGCCGTGCAGGCGGGCACGGCGGTATCGCGCCGCGTGCGCCCCGGCGGCGGGGAGGCCAATTCCGTGAATGCGCTGCGCTACGAAGCCGGGGAGCCGGCGTGCAGCGTGGAGCGCTACGACTACGGCACCGGCGCCTTCTCGGCGCGCGGGACGGTTCGCATCCGGCTCGATCGCTGAGGCGCGCTTGCCGTAATCTTCGTGCATGAAGACGTGGCGCGAGCGCGTCCCGCCGCTCCGCGAGGAGCGCCACTACGGCCGGCCGCCGGTGCGCTGCTTCGCGGAGCGGCCGGCGACGCTGGTGCAGATGCTGCAGGAGGCGCTCGCGCGCAATCCGCGCGGCGAGGCCCTGGTCTGCGGCGAAACCCGGCTCACCTGGGAGGCACTCGGTAGGCGTATCGCGCAGGCGGCCGGCGCGTTCGCCGCGCGCGGCGTGGGGCCCGGCGACCGCGTCGCGCTGCTCGTCGGCAACCGGCCGGAGTTCGCGATCGCGTTCCTCGGCGCGAGCTGGCTCGGCGCGATCGCCGTGCCGGTCAGCATCCGGGAGCAGAAGCCCGGTCTGGAATACATCCTGAGCCATTGCTCGGCGAAGGTCGTCGTGCACGAGCCCGATCTCGAGGAGCGGCTGCCCGAGCCGGTTCGCCGGATGCTCCCTTCCGATCTTCCGGGCGAGGAAACACCCCCGGGAAAGAGCGCGGAGGAAGACACCGTCGCAATCCTCTACACGTCGGGCACGACCGGGCGCCCGAAGGGCGCGATGCTCACCAACCTCGGCATCGTGCATTCCTCCATGGTGTTCGAGGCTTGCATGGGCCTCGACGCGTCCACGCGCGCGATGGCGGCGGTGCCGCTCAGCCACGTCACGGGCGTGATCGCGCTCATGGCCACCGTGGTGCGCTGCGCGGGAACGCTCCTCATCCTGCCGGCGTTCAAGGCGAAGGACTTCCTCGACCTCGCCGAGCGCGAGCGCATGACGTACACGCTCATCGTGCCGGCGATGTACAACCTGTGCCTGCTCGAGCCGGACTTCGCGGGGAGGGACCTTTCGGCGTGGAGGGTCGGCGGCTACGGCGGCGCGCCGATGCCGGCGGCGACGATCGCGGCGCTCGCGGAGAAGCTGCCGCGCCTCGCGCTGATGAACGCCTACGGCGCGACCGAGACCACTTCGCCGGCGACGCTGATGCCGCCCGACCTGCAGGCCGCGCACCGCGACAGCGTGGGCCTCGCGGCGCCCGGCGCGGAAATCAGGGTGGTGGACGACGAGCTGTGGATCCGCGGCCCGATGGTGGTGAAGGGTTACTGGGAAAACCCGGAAGCGACTGCACGCGAGTTCACCGACGGCTTCTGGCGCTCCGGCGACATCGGCTCGGTCGACGCCGAAGGCTTCGTCCGCGTGCTGGATCGCAGGAAGGACATGATCAACCGCGGCGGTCACAAGGTGTTCACCGCCGAAGTGGAAAGCGCGCTGGCCGAGCATCCCGCGGTCGTGGAATCCGCGGTGCTCGGCTATCCGTGCCCGGTGCTCGGCGAGCGCGTGCAGGCGGTCGTCGTCCTGCGCGAGCAAGCCTCCAGCGAGGCGCTGCGCGCCTTCTGCGCCGCCCGGCTCGCGGATTACAAGGTTCCCGAGCGCTTCGTCGTCCGCGACGCGCCCCTGCCGCGCAACGCCAATGGAAAGGTGCTCAAGCGGGACCTTCGCGGCGCCTAGCGCGAATCTTGCAAGGGGCCAGGCATGGACGCCAAGGACGAAGACGCGCGGATCGATTCCCGCAACGACGCGGACCTGGAGCGCTGGGCGCGCGAGCTGCGCGTGTCGAAGGACGAGCTGCGCCTCGCCGCGGAGCGCGTCGGGCCGCGTCTCGGGGACATCAAGCAGCACCTGGTCGGCGGCTTCAACAACGCCGGGCCGAGCTCGTAGCGGCTAGAAGCCCCCGTTCTGCGCCCGCGTGGCGCGCCGCTCGCAGAGCGGCTTCCAGGACCGCCCGTCGCGCCATTCCCAGGTGATGTCGATCGTCCGGCCGTCGGGCGCGAACGCGTATTCGGCGCGCTGCGCTTCTCCCTTGAGGCGCCAGTGGCCGGCGGCAATGTCCACCTGGTAGCGGACCGCGGTGCCCTGGTTGTCGTACTGCTGGGCGAAGTAGCCGCCGTGCTCGTCCTGCCCGTACACGGTGAGGCCCTCGAACGGCGCGTCGTCGAGGTGCGCGCGCCAGTGGTGGAGGAGGAAGCGCTTCCCCCACAGCCACTCGGTGTGCTCGTGGGAGCGCCATTCGCGCCCCGGGCCGTACGCGCTCGGGTAGACCGCCCCCGCCCCGTACCACATTCCTTCGAGCGGCTTCAGCGCTTCGGCGGGGTCGGCGGGCTTTGCGCGCCCCCGCGGTACGGCCTTGCTACGGGTCTGACCTGCTGTGTGCACGGGAGTCCTTTCGGATACCCCTCGCAGCAAGCGTCAGGCCCGAATCTCCCTAGGCGCCTGAGCCGTACGGGCGGGTGATGATCTCCAGCAGGTTGCCGCTCGGATCCGGGAAGTACACGCCGCGCCCGCCGTCGTGGCGGTTGATCTCGCCCGCGCGCGTGCGCCCCGGATCGGCCCACCAGTCGAGGCCCTTCGCCTTGACGCGCGCGAAGATCTCGTCGAACTCCGCCTCGCTGACGAGGAACGCGAAGTGCTGCACGTCGACATCCTCGTCGGTCTCGAAGAAGTCGAGGGTCACCTCGTTCGGCGTCTGCACGCCGAGGAAAGGGCCGAAGGGCACCGGCGGCGGGAAGCCGAACACCTCCGAGTAGAACTGCGCCGACTCCCGCTTGTCGCGCGCATGGACGATGGTGTGGTTGAGCTTGATCACTGCAGCTGCAGCTGCCCCCGCGTCACGCGTCCCTTGTACTCCTTGCCGCCCGCGGTGAAGGCGATCTCCTCGCCGTCCACGCGCCCTTCGAGGGGCAGGGTGCGGCCCTCGGCGCGCAGCGTGCCGGAGAGCTTCTGGAACTGCTGCTTGAAGGTCACCTCGCCCTGCGGCACCTTGTACACGCCGCCGACGCGCGCCGGCACGATCCACAGGAGCGCGGTGCAGTACGAGGAGCCGCAGCCTTCGGCGCCGCTCACCGTCTCGGTGCGGTCGGCCTCCCACTCGCCCATGGTGAAGGTGTTCGACACGACGCGCGTGCCGGGCTTCAGCTTCAGGATGGTGGGGCGCAGCTTCTGGTTGATCTCCGGAAGCAGGAACATGGTGATCACCGTCGCCTGGGTGAGGTCGGTCTGGAAGAGGTCGGCCTTGCGGAAGGTCGCCTTGCCGGCGACGCCGGCCTTCTCGGCATTGCGCTTGGAAAGCGCCACCATGTCCGGGTTGTACTCGATGCCGAGCGCTTTCGCGCCGCGCTTCGCCGCGGTGATCACGGTGCGCCCGTCGCCGGAGCCGAGGTCGATCACCGTGTCCTTCTCCGTGACCTTGGCCATGTCGAGCATGCGGTCCACCAGCGCCTGCGGCGTGGGAACCCACACTACGTCCTTGCCCTCCTGGCCGACCGAGGGCTCGAAGGACGGCGCGGGGGCTTTCTGCGCCTGCCCCAAGGCGGCGGGCGTTGCACAAGCAAGGACGAGGACGAAAAGGAAACGCATCATGTTCACGGGCTCCGGTGGGATGAGGGCCCGCAAATTTTATGCGTCCTGGATGATTGCCAGGATGTTTCCCTCGGTATCCCGGAACCAGGCGGCCTTCGCACCGCCGCCGGTGAAGATGTGGTTCACGGTCTTCATCCCGGGCTCGTCGTAGTCCAGGAAGCGCACGCCGCGCGCCTCGAGCTCCGCCACCTCGCGCTCGATGTCGGCGACCTGCCAGAACGCCTGGCTGGCGCGCGACGTTCCGGCATTCGGGGTCGGGTACAGGAAGCAACGCGTTCCGCCGGCGAACTCGTAGTGCACGCCGTCGGCCTGCTCGAGCTTCGGCTCGAAGCCGAGCTTTTCCTCATAGAAGCGCCGCGCACGCGATACGTCCGTGGCCGGCAGGTAGCAGTACATCGGAGCGTTCTGGAGCATGGTCTAGCCTTTCGTGGTTTCGCGGATCGGCCGAATGGGCCGCACCTCGATGCTTCCGACTGTCGCGGGCGGGATCTTCGCGGCGACCTGGATCGCTTCGTTCAGGTCGCGCGCTTCGATCAGGTAGAAGCCGGCGAGGCACTCCTTGGTCTCGGCGAACGGGCCGTCGGTGACCGAGACCTTGCCGTTTCGCACCCGCACCGTGGTCGCGGTCGCGACCGGCTGCAGCGCCTCGGAGGCGATGCAGCGGCCGCTCTCGCGCAGGCTGGCGTCGAAGGCGAGGCAATGGCGGTCGTCCACCGAGGCGGTGGCCTCCTCGGTGCCGTAGACGAGGCAGAGGTACTTCACGGCTACTTCCCCAGCCCGATCTGCCGGGCCTTCTCGATCGCCGGGCCCTCGGCGAAGTCCTCCAGCTCGTAGTACGGGCGCACCTCGATCTCGCCCTCTCCGCCGTCCACGGCGGGGTTCGGATAGCGCTTGGTCCAGGCGAGCGCTTCCTCGCGCGATTTCACGTCGATGATCGTGTAGCCGGCGACCAGCTCCTTCGTCTCGGCGAACGGGCCGTCGACGAAGCTCTTGCGGCCGTCCTTGCCGAAGCGGATGCGCCAGCCCGCCTTGCTCGGGCGCAGGCCCGAGCCGTCCACCAGCACGCCGGCCTTCGCCATCTCTTCGTGGAAGCCGATCATTTCCTGCATCAGCTTCTCCGTGGGCATCACGCCCGCCTCGGAGTCCTTGGTCGCCTTCACCAAAACGAGGAACTTCATCGCTATCTCCTTGATGCGTAAGGGTTGGATTTCGCCGCCTTCCCGACTGGTCGAATGGGGACCCGCCTTTTCGACAGCGCGGTCAGGAAATCTTCTTCACTTCCTCGAGCCGGCGGCGCAGGAAGCGGCGCTCCGGCTCCTGGCGCGCGAGGAGGAGGGCGCGCTCGTACGCGGCGGCCGCGTCGTGCATCCGGCCCAGGCGCCGGAAAAGGTCGGCGCGCGCCGCGTGGGCGAGGTGGTAGCCCTCGAGGTTCTTCATCAGCGCGTCGATGCGCTGCAACCCCGCTTCCGGTCCGTCGCGCATGGCGATGGCCACCGCGCGGTTCAGCTGCGCGACCGGCGACGGGTCCATGCCGATGAGCACGTCGTACAGCGCGACGATCTGCGCCCAGTCGGTCCGCCCCGCATCCGGCGCCTCCGCGTGGACGGCGGAGATCGCCGCCTGCAGGCTGTAGGGACCGAAGCGCCGCGAGCGCAATGCGGTTTCCACGAGCGCCGTGCCTTCGGCGATCAACGCGCGGTCCCATTTCGAGCGGTCCTGTTCTTCCAGGACCACCAGGTCGCCGGAAGCGGACGTGCGCGCCGGCCGGCGCGACTCGTGCAGCAGCATGAGCGCGAGCAGGCCCTGCGCCTCGGGCTCGGGCAGCAATGCGACGAGCAGGCGCGCGAGGCGCACCGCTTCGCCCGCGAGGTCGGCGCGCGTCGCGCTCTCGCCCGACGAGGGCGAGTAGCCTTCGTTGAACACGAGGTACATGACGCGCAGCACCGCATCCAGCCGCTCGGGAAGCTCCGCCGCCGCGGGCACCTCGTACGGGATCTTCGCGTCGCGGATCTTCGTCTTCGCGCGCACGATGCGCTGCGCCAGCGTCGGCGCCGGCGTGAGGAACGCGTGCGCGATCGCCTCGGTCGTCAGCCCGCACACCTCGCGCAGCGTGAGCGCGACCTGCGCATCCGGAGACAGGGCCGGATGGCAGCAGGTGAAGACGAGGCGCAGCTGGTCGTCCTCGATGCTTTCCTTTTCGCGGGCTTCGTCGGCCGGAAGGCTTTCGAGGACTTCCGGATCCATCGTGTCGACGCGGCGGTCGCGCCGGATGGAATCGATCGCCTTGAAGCGGCCCGCGGAGACGAGCCATGCGCGCGGATTGGCCGGAAGGCCGTCGCGCGGCCACTGCTCGAGCGCGGCGCGGAACGCTTCCGAGAGCGCCTCCTCGGCGAGCTCGAAGTCGCCGAGCAGGCGGATCAGCGTGGCGAGGACCCGGCGCGACTCCTCGCGCCAGACCCGCTCGATCTCGGCTTGCATGCGCTTCCGATGCTACTGCGTCGCAGCCGTCGCTTGTGCGCGATGCGCCCACGGATTTCGCCGCTGCGGTTGACCGGCTTTCGCCGGGCGCGGGACCATGTGCGCATATCTACAACGATGTGCGCGATGCGCACACACCACGGACCGATGACCCGACCGAGCGAGATCAAGCCGCGCGAGGACAGCACCCCGGGAACGCCGTACGCGGGCTTCGCGATCGGCCGCGACCTGGGCGAGACGCGCTTCACCATCACCCCCGAGATCGCGGAGGAGTACTTCCGGGCGGTGGATGCCGACCGGGCGCTGTACCGCATCGACGGCCGGCAGGCGGCGGCGCCCAATGTCCTCTTCCCGTACATGACCTGTGCGCTCTACCGCACGTATCCGCCGATCCAGGGGATCGTGATGGGCGAGGTCGAGATCGAATTCCACCACCCCATCTGGGCCGACGAGGACACCGAGGTGGTGGCGACCGGCCGGATCCTCGACAAGTTCGAGAGGAAGGGCCGCCGCTACGTTCGCTGGGAGGAGGAGTTCCGCCGCGCCGACGGCCAGCTCCTCGCGAAGCTGGTCAACACCTTCCACGTCCCGGAGTAGGGAGACTGCGGCCATGAAGAACACCATCCGGATCACGCAGGAGATGATCGACCGCTACGGGAAGATCAACGGCGACAACGACATCATCCACTACGACCACGCGTACGCGGTGAAGCGCGGCTTCCGCGGCACGCTCCTGCACGGCCCGCACATGAGCGCCTTCGCAGCGGAGCTCGGCGCGAAGCGCTTCGGCAAGGACTGGCACTACCACGGCAAGCTCTACACGCGCTGGGTCGGGCCGGTGTGCCCCGGCGACGTGTTCGAGGTCGAGCTCGCCGACGACGGCACGGTGAGCGCGAACGCGGGCGGGCAGCGGGCCATGACGGGCTCGGCCACCCTGCGAAAGAGCGGTTGAACGAAGATGTCCACGAGAGCCGCGGTTAGCCCGCCTTCGGGCTGGACGGACAAGCTCACGTACTCTGCGGCGGTGCGCGGCGCGGGGCTGCTCTTCCTCTCCGGCATGACGGCGAGCGCCCCCGACGGCCGAGTGATGCTCGAAGGCGACCTGGCCGGCCAGGCGCGCTACATCTACCTGGAGAAGATGCTGCCCCTGCTGCGGGCCGCAGGCCTGGGCTTCGGCGACGTCGTCGAGACGGTCGACTACGTCACCACCTTCGAGGGCTACGACAAGACCGCCGCCGTGCGCCGCGAAGTGTTCGGCGGGGCGCCTTTTCCCGCGGCAACGGGCGTGCAGGTCGCCGGCCTCATCCGCCGCGCGGCGCTGATCGAGATCCGCGCCGTGGCTGCGTTTCCGAAGGAGCGCGCATGAAGCGGGACATCGCCACCCAGACGGTCGCCGAGGCCTACCTCGCGCTCCTCGCCTCGCGCGGCATCGAGTACCTCTTCGGCAACGCGGGGACCGACTTCCCGCCGATCATCGAGGCGTACGCGAAGGCGGGCAGGAACGGAGCGCGCCTGCCCAAGCCGGTCCTCGTGCCGCACGAGAACGTGGCCGTCGCCATGGCCTACGGCTACACGCTCGCCACGGGCCGCATGCAGGCGGTGATGGTGCACGTCGGCCTGGGGACGGCGAACGCGGTGTGCGGCCTGTTCAACGCCGCGCGGCAGAACGTGCCGATGCTCTTCACCGCGGGCCGCACGCCGTGGACCGAGTCCGGCGCGCCGGGCGCGCGCAACAACTACATCAACTGGGCGCAGGAGATGTTCGACCAGGCCGGCATGGTGCGCGAGCTCATGAAGTGGGACTTCGAGCTCCGCCATCCGGCGCACCTCGAAAGCGTGGTCGACCGGGCGCTCGCGCTCGCGCAGAGCGACCCGAAGGGGCCGGTGTACCTGGTGCTGCCGCGCGAGGTGCTCGCCGCCGAGCATCCGGCGCAGGCTTCCGGCTCGAGCACGCTCGCCGCACAGACCGCGGCGCATCCCGACCCCGCGGCGCTGGCCACGCTGAGAGGCTGGCTCGCCGAGGCGAAGAAGCCGCTCCTCGTCACCGCCGACGCGGGGCGCAGCGAGGCGGGCTGGCACGCGCTCGAGCGCTTCGCCTCCGCCCAGGGCGTGCCGGTCGTGCAGTACCGCCCGCGCTTCGCGAGCCTTTCCACCGAACACCCGATGCACGCGGGCTACGACCCGGCGCCCTACCTGCGCGACGCGGACCTCGTGCTGGTGCTCGAATGCGACGTGCCGTGGATCCCCGACCACGCGCAGCCGCGCGCCGACGCGAAGGTGGTGCAGCTCGGGCGCGACCCGCTCTTCGCACGCTATCCCCTGCGCGGCTTCCGCAGCGACCTCACGATCACGGGGGACGCGGCGGCGATCCTGCAAGGTTTGTCACACGAGGTTTCCCGGGGGGAAAAGGTCGAGAAAAAGCTGCGTAGCGTCAGCGGCGCACGCATGACCAACCTGTGGGTCACCCATTGCATCAACGAGGCGAAGGACGACGACACGGTCCTCCTCAACGAGTATCCGCTCGCGCTCGAGGCGCTCACGATGCGCAAGCCCGGCAACTATTTCTCGCACAGCCCGGCCGGCGGCCTGGGCTGGGCGATGGGCGCGGCGCTCGGGATGAAGCTCGCGCGGCCGGCGGCCACGGTGATCGCGTGCGTGGGCGACGGAACCTACATGTTCGGCAACCCGACGCCGTTCCACTTTGTGTCGCGCGCGCAGGAGCTACCGGTGCTCACGGTCGTGTTCAACAACCGGCGCTGGGGCGCGGTGCACCGCTCGACGCTGTCCCTGTATCCGCAGGGGCACGCGGCGCAGGAGCAGGAGCCGCCGTTCTCGACCCTCGAGCCCGCGCCGGACTACGAGAAGCTCGTCGAGGCGAGCGGCGGCTACGGCGAGCGCGTGGAGGACCCGGCGGCGCTGCCGGCCGCGCTCGCGCGCGCCCTCAGGGCAGTGAAGGAAGAAAGGCGGCAGGCCGTCCTAAACGTCATCACGGAGATCGACTATGCGCGTACCAGCTAGGCTTCTTGGCTTTCTCACCGGGTTGCTCCTTGCCACCGGCGCGGGCGCGCAATTCCCGTCCAGGCCCATCACGATCGTCGTCCCGTACGCCCCGGGCGGCACCAACGACATCATGGCGCGCGCGGTCGCAGGGAAGATGCAGGAATCCATCGGCCAGTCGGTGGTGGTGGAGAACAAGCCCGGCGCGGGCGGCAACATCGGCGCGGCGCACGTCGCGAAGAGCGCCCCGGACGGCCACACCATCCTCACCGCGTCGGTCGGCGTCTACTCCATCAACAAGTGGATGCAGAAGCTGCCCTACGACCCGGAGAAGGATTTCGCGCCGATCACCAACGGCGGCAGCGTGCCGAACATGCTGATCGTGCACCCGTCGGTCCCGGTGAAGGACGTGCGCGAGCTGATCGCCTTCGCGAGGGCGAACCCGGGCAAGGTGGCCTTCGCCTCCATGGGCAGCGGCACGACCGGGCACCTCTCGGGCGAGCTGTTCAAGCAGCTCGCAAACGCCGACATCCTGCACGTGCCCTACAAGGGCTCGGCTCCGGCGCTGCAGGACCTGCTGGGCGGCCAGGTGCAGCTCATGTTCGACAACATGCCGACCGCGATCAAGCTCGCGCAGAGCGGCAAGGTGAAGGGCCTCGCGCTCACCAGCCTGCAGCCGCACCCGCTCGCCCCCGGGGTGCCGACGCTCGACCAGGCGGGCCTCAAGGGCTTCGACGTCACCGCTTGGTTCGGCTTCGCCGCGCCTGCGGGGACGCCCAAGCCGGTGATCGACCGCCTGAACGCGGAGATGGTGAAGGCGCTGCGCGACCCCGTGGTGTCCGAGAACCTCACCAAGCTCGGCGTGACGATCATCGCCGACACTCCGGAGCACTTCGCCGCCTACATGGCTTCCGAGTCGAAGAAGTGGAAGGAAGTCGTGCAGCGCGCCGGCATCAAGCTCGACTGAGATGGGCGCCGCCTGGATCCAGGCGGCGCTCGCGCCGCGCTCGGTCGCGGTGGTCGGCGCTTCCGCCGATCCGGACAAGATCGGCGGACGGCCGATCAAGTACATGCTGCGCCACCGCTACGCCGGGAAGCTGTACCCGGTGAACGCGCAGCGCCACGAGGTGCAGGGCCTGCGGGCGTACCGCGACCTCGGCGCGCTGCCCGAGGCGCCGGAGCTCGCGATCATCGCGGTGCCCGGCCCCGCCGCCGTCGGCGCGGTCCAGCAGTGCGCCGCGCGCGGCGTGAAGGTCGCGGTCGTGATGGCCTCGGGCTTCGGCGAGACGGGGGAGGCCGGGCAGCGCGCGCAGGACGAGATGGTCCGCGCAGCGCGCGCCGCCGGCATGCGCCTCGTCGGCCCCAACACGCAGGGCCTCGCCAATTTCTCCTGCGGCGCGATCGCGAGCTTCGCCACGCTGATCGGCGAGATCGAGCCGGCCGACGGCCCGGTCGCGGTGGTCTCGCAGTCCGGCGCGATGAGCATGGTGCCGTACGCGTTCCTGCGCGCCCGTGGCATCGGCGTGCGCCACTCGCACGCCACCGGCAACGAGTCGGACCTGACGGTGGCCGATTTCGTCCACGCCGTGGCGCTGGACGAAGGCGTGCGGCTCATCCTCCTCTACCTGGAGTCGGTCGCCGACCCGGCGGCGCTGGAAGCCGCCGCGCGCGTCGCGCACCGGCGCGGCGTGCCGATCGTCGCCCTGAAGGCCGGCGTCTCGGAGCGCGGGCAGGCGGCCGCGAGCTCGCACACCGGCGCGCTCGCCACCGAGGATCGGGTGGTCGACGCCTTCTTCGAGAAGCTCGGCATCTGGCGCGCGCGCGACATGCGCAGCCTGTGCAATGCGGTGCCGCTCTACCTCCGGGGCCGCTCGCGCGCCGCAGGCCGGCGCGTCGTCGCCGTCTCCAACTCGGGCGCATCGTGCGTGATGGCGGCCGACGCGGCCGAGCGCTTCGGGGTGACGCTCGAGCGCTTCGATCCGGCCACCGAAGCGCGCGTGAAGGCGGCGCTGCCCGGCTTCGCCGCGAGCGCGAATCCGGTCGACCTGACCGCAGCGCTCCTCACCGACAGCGGCCTTTTCAGCGCCGTCCTGCCGCTCGTCGCGGACGCGGGCGACGGCGTCTTCGTCAGCCTGCCGATGTCCGGCCGGGGCTACGACGTGCCGCGCTTCGCCGCCGACACGGCGGCGTTCGCCGCGCAGACCGGCAAGCCGGTCGTGCTCGCCGCGCCGCTCGAGGCGACGCGCCGCGCCTTCGAGGCCGCGGGAGTGCCGGCCTTCGAGCACGACGTGGACGCGATGGAAGCGCTCGCCCAGGTGCTGAACCACGGCCTCATCCGCCCATCCTTCGGTGAAGAGCGCCCCGAGGAAGCGGGAATCGAGGGAAGCGGCTTCCTGTCGGAAGCGCAAAGCCTGGAGATCCTCGAGGCGCACGGCATCCCGGTCGTGCCCTACGTGCTGTGCAGCCAGGCTTCGCAGGCCGCCACCGCGCTCCAGGCGCTCGGCTCGCCCGTGGTGGTCAAGGGCTGCTCGCGCTCGGTGCCGCACAAGACCGAGCATGGCCTGGTCCGGCTCGGCATCGCGGACGACGGGGCCGCGCTGCGCGCCGCGCGCGAGATGCTGGACAAGCTCGAGGCCCTGAACGCAGAAGAGCCGCGCATCCTGGTCGCGAAACAGGTGCGCCCGCAGCACGAGCTGGTTGTCGGCGCGCGCTGGATGCCGGGCTACGGCGCGGTGGTCATGGTGGGCGAGGGCGGCACGAACGTCGAGGCGCTGAAGGACGTGCGGTTCCTGGCTTTTCCGTTCGACGAGGCGCGGGTGAAGGAAAAGCTCGCCGCCCTGCGCATCGCGCCGCTCCTCGCCGGCGTGCGCGGCAGGCCGCCGGCGGACCTCTCGGCCTTCTGCCGGCTCGCAGTGGCGGCCGGGCGCCTCGTCGCCGCCGCGCGCGGGCGCATCGCCTCGATGGACCTGAATCCGGTGTTCATCGGCCGCGAGGCCGGGGACACGCTCGTTGCAGACGCACTCATTGAACTTTCCGGAGGGGAGGAGACATGAAACGCACGCTGCTTTGCCTGTCGCTATCGCTTTTTTCCGCATCTTCGATCGGGCAGGAAGCTGCCCTGCGCGCCGTCAGCGCGTTCCCGGAAGGCAGCTTCTGGAGCTCCCAGTTCGAGCGCTTCGTGAAGCTCGCCAACGAGAAAGGCAAGGGCCTGGTGCGCATCCAGTACCTCGGCGGCGCGCCCAAGGTCATGCCGCCGTTCGAGGTGGGCACGAACCTGAAGAGCGGCGTCGTCGACCTGGCGAACAACACGTCCTCCTACTACGTGAACCTGGTTCCCGAGGCCGACGCGCTCAAGCTCTCGGAATACACGATCCAGGAGATGCGAGCGAACGGCGCGTGGGCCTACCTGAACGAGCTGCACGAAAGGAAGGGCAACGCCTACTTCCTCGCGCTGCCGGCCGAGGGCATCAACCACTTCATCTACCTCAACAAGCCGGTGGAGAAGGCGGACCTCAGGGGCCTGAAGGTCCGCGCCTCGCCGATCACGCGGCCGGTCGTCGAGGCGCTCGGCGCGACGGCGATCACCTCGCCGCCGTCGGAGGTCTACACGATGCTCGAGCGCAACACGGTCGACGGCTTTACCTGGCCGGCGCAGGGCATCTTCGACTTCTCCTGGCAGCGCGTGACCAAGTACCGCCTCGAGCCGGGCGTCTACAACGGCGACTTGGTGATCCTGGCCAACGCGAGCCGCTGGAAGAGCCTGAGCGCGGCGCAGCGCAAGCTCCTGCAGGACGTCGCGCTGCAGATCGAGGCGGAGAACCGCGCCTTCTACGCCGGGTCGCTCGAGGAGGAGAAGAAGAAGCAGGCCGCCGCCGGGATGAAGCCGCTGCGCCTGCCGGAGGGCGAGGCGAAACGCGTAACGCAGGTCGCGCGGGAACAGGGCTGGGCGGTGGTGCTCAGGAACACCCCCGAAACAGGCCCGAAGCTGAAGCAGCTCCTGTCGAAGTGAACCGGCGCGCGCTGCACGGCGCGCTCCTCGAGGCTTCGGGGACCGCCGCCGGGCTGGCCTACGGAGCGATCGCGGCGCTCATGGTGCTCGACATCGCGATCCGCAGCCTGAACCTCGGGACGCTCGCCTGGCTGACCGAGCTCACCGAGTACCTGCTCTATGCCGCGACGTTCGTCGCCGCGGCGTGGACGCTGCGGCAGGGCGCGCACGTGCGCGTGGACATGCTCGTCCTGAAGCTCGGGCCGGCGCGTGCCCGCCCGGTCCAGCGCGCCACCGACGCGGTCGGGCTGGCGGTCGCCGCTGTGTTCGTCGTCTTTGGCGGCGGAGCCGCCTGGGAGGCCTGGCGGACCGGAGCGGTGCAGTACAAGGCGTGGGCGACGCCGGAGTGGCTGCTTCTGCTTCCGCTGCCCCTCGCCGGGCTGCTGCTCGGCGTCGAGTTCGTCCTGCGGCTCCGCGGCGCGCCCGAGGCGGCGCCGGACTTCGATCCCGCGAAGCGCGCATCGCTCTAGCCGATGGAATGGTGGACCGCCCTGCTGCTGATGCTCGCGATGGTATGCGGGCTGATGGCGCTCGGCCTGCCGGTGGCGTTCGCCTTCTTCGTCGCCAACATCGTCGGCGCGGCGGTCTTCCTCGGCTTCCCCGCCGGGATCACCTCGGTGGTGCGCAACGCCATGCAGTCCATCGCGAGCTTCACGCTGGCGCCGATCCCGCTCTTCCTGCTGATCGGCGAGGTGCTGCTGCGGACCGGCCTCGCGTTCAAGGCCGTCGCCGCGATCGACGGCCTCATCACGCGCGTGCCGGGGCGCATCGCGGTGGTCGCGGTGAGCGGCGGCACGGTGTTCTCCGCGCTCTCCGGATCCACCATCGCCACCACGGCGATGCTGGGCAACGCGCTGCTGCCGCAGATGCTGGCGCGCCGCTACCACCCCACCATGGCGATGGGACCGATCATGGCGATCGGCGGCGTCGACATGCTGATCCCGCCGTCGGCGCTCACCGTGCTCCTCGGCAGCCTGGCGAAGATCCCGGTGGCGGAGCTCCTCGTCGCCGGCATCCTGCCGGGGCTCGTGATGTCGGCGCTCTTCATTCTCTACATCGTCCTGCGCTGCGCGTTCAACCCGGCGCTCGCGCCCGCGGAAGAGGGCGCCGCGGCGCCCCTGCGCGCATGGCAGAGGTGGATGCCGTTCTTCCGCGACGTCGTGCCGCTCCTGCTCATCTTCGTGGTGGTGGTGGGCGGCATCTTCACGGGCATCGCCTCGCCCACCGACTCCGCGGCGCTCGGCGTGGCGATGGCGCTGGTGATCGCCGCGTGCGCCGGGGCGCTGACCTGGGAGCGCCTGCTCGGTTGCCTGCGCGAGGTCGCGAAGGTGACGACGATGATTCTCTTCATCATCGCCGCCTCGCTGACCTTCTCGCAGATCCTCGCATTCTCCGGCGCCACGGACGGCGCGCTCGCGCGGCTGATGGACGTGGCGTTCAGCCCGCTCGGCGCGCTCCTCTTCATGGTCGCGGTGCTGCTGCTGCTCGGCTGCTTCGTCGACCAGGCGAGCATGATGCTCCTTACGCTGCCGTTCTTCATGCCGCTCGCCACGGCCCTCAAGATCGACCTGATCCACCTCGGCGTGGTGTTCCTGATCGCGATGCAGATCGGGCTCCTTACGCCGCCGTTCGGCCTGCTGCTCTTCGTCATGAAGGGCGTGGCCCCGCCGGATATCGAGATGCGCGAGATCTACCTCGCCGCCGCGCCGTTCGCGCTGATCACCCTCGCGGTGCTCGCGCTCGTCGTCTTCTACGCGCCGATCGCCACCTGGCTGCCCGGCGTCTTCATGTAAAGGAGAGCAAAGTGAACCAGTTCAAGCCCGAGGAGGTCGCCGTCCCGCACGGCCACCTGATCGCCGGCCGCCCGCGCGACGAAGGCGGCGCGCCGCTCGAAGTGCGCCGGCCGTCCGACGGCCGGGTGCACGGCACGGTCCCGCTCGCCGACGACTCGGTCGTCGATGCGGCGGTCCGGGCCGCGCAGGCGGCGTTCCCGCAGTGGCGCGCGCTCGCCCCGCGCGAGCGCGGCCGGGTGCTGCGGCGCTGGGCGGACCTCGTGGATTCGCACGCCGAGGAGCTGGCGCGCATGGAGTCGGTCGTCTCCGCCCGCCCGGCGCAGGAGGCGCGCGCGGTCGACGTGCCCGGCGTCGCCGAGTGGCTGCGCTTCTACGGGGAATACGCCGACAAGCTCGACGGCGCGGTGACGCCGACCTCGCCGGAGCGGCTCTCGCTCGTGCTGCGCGAGCCCTACGGCGTGGTCGCGGTCATCACGCCGTGGAACTTCCCGCTGTTCCTCGCCGCATGGAAGATCGCCCCGGCGCTCGCCGCGGGCAACACGGTGGTGCTCAAGCCCTCCGAGCTCACGCCCTGGTCGATCCAGCGCGTCGCCGAGCTCGCGCTCGAGGCGGGGCTTCCGGAAGGCGCGCTGAACATCGTGCACGGCAACGGCCCGCAGACGGGCGCGGCGCTCGTGCGCCATCCGGGCGTGGCCTACGTCACCTTTACCGGCTCCACCGCGGTCGGCGCGAAGATCATGGCCGACGCGGCGGCGAGCGGCATCAAGCCGGTCTCCCTCGAGCTCGGCGGCAAGCACCCGCAGCTCGTCTTCGCCGACTGCGGCGACCTCGACGAGGTGGCGC
>DASPMF010000217.1:0-8647 GCA_035627155.1 Burkholderiales bacterium
AGCGACGGCGCCGAATGGTGCCCGGCGCAGCTGCTGCATTGCCCGCTCGTCGCCCCGAGCGGGGCATCGCTCGGCGGGCTGCTGTTCTTCCGCGCCCAGCCGTTCAGCGAGGCCGAGACGGCCGCCGCGGAATGGATGGCACGCTCGACCGGCTATGGCCTGTGGGCATGGCGCAGCGACCGGCATCGCGCCAGCGGCCTGCTGAGGAGCCGCGCCGCCTGGCGCGGCATCGCGCTCGCCGGGGTGCTCGCGGCGCTCGCCGCGCTGATCCCGGTGCGCCTGAGCGCCCTCGCGCCGGCGGAGATCACCCCGCTGCGCCCGATCCCGGTCACCTCGCCGCTCGACGGGGTGGTGCGAGAGATCGTGATCAAGCCGAACGAGATCGTAAAGGCCGGCCAGCTGGTCGCGGTGCTGGACGATACGGGGCTGCGCAACCGGCTCGAGGTGGCGGCGAAGTCGCTCGACATCGCGCGCGCGGACCTGCAGCGCGCGACCTTCAAGTCCTTCACCGACGAGCCGAGCCGGCTCGAGCTGCAGGTGCTGAACGCCCGCGTGCAGGAAAGGCAGGCGGAGGTGTCGTACCTTACCGAGCTGCTGGCCAAGTCGAAGCTCACCGCGCCGCAGGGCGGCGTGGCGGTCTTCACGAGCCAGGACGACTGGCGCGGCAGGCCGGTGCAGGTGGGCGAGCGCGTAATGATGATCGCGGATCCTTCGCTCATCGACATCACGGTGTACGTGCCGCCGGAGGATGCGATCGACCTCGAGCCGGGCGCGGACGTGGATCTCCTGCTGCACGTCGATCCGCTGTCTCCCATCAAGGCGCGCATCGCGCGCGCGAGCTACGAGGCCACGCAGACCCCGGAAGGCTCGCTCGCGTACATCGTCCGAGCGGAGATGGAGCCCGGCCAGGGCCTGCCCCGTATCGGCCTGCGCGGCACCGCGAAGGTCTACGGCGAAGAGGTTTCGCTCGGCTACTACCTCCTTCGCAAGCCGCTCGCCTTCGTCCGGCGCTCGCTCGGCATTTGATCCGCGCCGCATTCACGCTCTCCGCGTTCGCCGTCACCTTCTTCGCCGGCGCAGCCATCGTGCTCGCCCAGCCGCGTGCCGCCGAGCGCGGCTACACGACCATGGTTTCCGAGCGCCTGGTCGCCGCCTATGAACGGCGTTTCGGGCCCGGCACCGCCGCCCGCCTGGAGACGTGGAAGCGCTACGCCGCCGAGCGCAAGGGCGCGCCGCTCTCCGAAGCGCAGCTCCTGGAGGAGGTGAATCGCATGCTGAACCGCGTGCGGTTCCTTGACGACCCGGTGCACTGGCGGGAGGTCGACTACTGGGCGACGCCGGCCGAATCCGTCGGCAGCAACGGCGCGGACTGCGAGGACTTTTCCATCGCCAAGTACTTCCTCCTGAAGGAGCTCGGCGTGCCCAACGCGCGCCTGCGCATGACGTACGTGAAGGCGGTCAGGCTCAACCAGGCGCACATGGTCGTGGCGTACTACCCGCGGCCGGACGCGGAGCCGCTGGTCCTGGACAACCTGGAGGACGCCGTGCGCCCGGCCTCGCAGCGCACGGACCTGATTCCGGTCTACTCTTTCAACGACGAGGAAGTCTGGATCGAGACCCGCGGGCGCAGCGGGTCCCCGCGACAGATCCGCAACTGGACGTTGCTCCTCGAGCGCCTGGAACGCGAGGCCCGGACGTGAGCCTCGGTCGGCTCCTGACCCTCGCCGTGTCGGCGCTGTTCCTGGCAGCGCTGCTCGGCGTGGAAGCGATCCATCTGCGCAGCGCCCAATCGCACCTGCAGCGCCAGCTCGAGTCCACGGCACAGGACGCCGCCACGTCGATCGGGCTGTCCCTCGGGAACCTGATGCGCGACGTCGACGCAGCGCTCGTGCAGACGGTGGTCAATCCTGCATTCGACCGCGGCCACTACCAGCGCATCGAGTACGTCGCGCCCGGAGGGGAGCGGCTGGTCGAGCGCACGCTGGCGCTGGAGCAGGGCAGCTACCCGGCATGGTTCGCCGCGCTCTTTCCCCTGCATGCGCCGACGGCGGAATCGCTGGTGAGCGCGGGCTGGCGCCAGCTCGGCAAGGTGCGCGTCACCGCGCATCCGCGCTTCGCCTACGAGCAGCTGTGGGCGAGCGTCCGCGGCACGCTGGTCTACCTGCTCGTCATCTATGCCGCGGCGATCCTCGCGCTGCGCCTTTTCCTGCGCAGCGTGCTGCGTCCGCTCGCCTCGGTGGAGCGCGCCGCGCAGGCGATCTCCGAGCGAAACTTCGTCACCCTGGACGTCAAGCCGGGCACGCGCGAGCTCGCGCGCGTCGTCGAGGCGATGAACGCGCTTTCGCGCAAGGTCAACGAGGCGATCGAGGCCGAGACGCGGCGCGCGGAGAAGCTGCAGGCGGCCGCGTATCGCGACCCGGTGACCGGCCTGCTGAACGGGCGCGGCTTCGCCGCGCGCTTCGAGAGCATCTACGAAGGGGACGAGCAGCCGTTTTCCGGCGTGCTCGCGATGGTCGAGCTCCACGACCTGGGCGACATCAACCGCGCCCTGGGGCCCGACCGGTGCGACGACCTCCTGCGCACGCTCTACAAGCAGATGCAGGAGGTTGCGGGGGCGACGAACGGCTTCGCCGGGCGCTGGACCGGCGGCCTGACGATTCTTGCGCTGCCCAGTACGACCGCGCCTGGGGCGCGGGAGAAGCTCGCGACGCTTCGTTCGCGCACCAGCTTGCTGCTCAAGGAGTTCGGCGTCGACCGTTCGGAGCGCATCTACTGCGGCGCGGTGGAGGTGCGCGGTGTCCCGGCGACGCTACTCTCGCTCACGCGCAGCGCCGAAGAAGCGGTGCTCGAGGCCCGCGAGGCGCCCGAGGGCGTGGTGGTGCTGTCGGGCGGCGCGGCGGCCGTGGCGATCGCCGAGGCGGACCCCGTGGAGACGATCCGCGAAGCGCTCGCCGCGCGGCGATTACGCCTGCTGGGCCAGGTTGCCTACCGCATGAGCGACCACCGCGCGCTGCACACGGAAATCCTTGCCCGGCTCACCGACGCCTCGGGCAACGAGGTGAGCGCGGCGCAGTTCATGCCGATCGTCGCCTCGCACGACATGTTCCGCGACCTGGACCGCAGCGTCATCCAGCTCGTCCTGGAACGCGCGCGCGGGAACGACGAGGCGATCAGCATCAACGTCTCGATGCGCTCGGCGGAGCAGGCCGATTTCGTCGACTGGCTGGCGGCCACCCTGGCCGGCAACGCGGCGGTGGCCCGCCGCCTCGTGTTCGAGATCGCGGAGCACGGAATCGTGAAGAACGAGGCAGCCGCGGCGGCCTTCGCCCGCATGGTCAACGCCGCCGGGGCCGGATTCGCGATCGACAACTACGGCGTTCACCGCGACAGCCTGGCGATCGTGCCGCGCCTCAAGCCGGCCTACATCAAGCTCGCCGGGGCGCATACGCCGCGCATCGTCACCGACGCCGGCGCCCGCTTCTTTGCCGAGTCCCTCGTGCGGGCATCGCGGCAGCTGGACATCCCGGTCATCGCGCAGATGATCGAGGAAGATTCGACCTTCCAGGCGCTCGGGCCGCTCGGCTTCGCCGGCTACCAGGGCAACCTGATCGACCGCCCGAGCCCCTGGCCACGGTCTAGCCGTTAAAGAATTCCTTGGCCTTGTCGAACCAGGATTTCGCCCTGGGGTTATGGCGTGCGCTGTCCTCGCTGCTGATCGCCTCGAACTCGCGCAGCAGCTGCCGTTGGCGCTCGGTGAGCGACACCGGCGTCTCCACCACGACGTGGCAGAAGAGGTCGCCCGGAACCTGGCTGCGCACGCCCTTGATTCCCTTGCCCTTGAGGCGGAATGTCTTGCCGGACTGCGTTTCGGCCGGCACGCGGATCTTTGCCGAGCCGTCCAGCGTCGGGATGGCGATCTCGCCGCCCAGGGCGGCGGTGGTGAAGGAGATCGGCATCTCGCAGTGCAGGTCGTCGTGGTCGCGCTGGAAGACCGGATGCGCCTTGATGTGGACCTGGACGTAGAGGTCCCCGGGCGGGCCGCCGTTCACGCCCGGCTCGCCTTCGCCCGAGAGCCGTACGCGATCGCCTTCGTCGACACCCGGCGGAATCTTCACCGCGAGCGTCTTGTGGACCTTGACCCGCCCCGTGCCGCTGCAGCTCGCGCAGGGGTTCGGAATGATGCTGCCGCTGCCATGGCAGCGCGGGCATGTCTGAGCGATGGAGAAGGGGCCCTGCGACACGCGAACCTGGCCGGCGCCCCGGCAGGAAGGACACGTGGTGGGCGTAGAGCCCGGCTTCGCGCCGCTGCCCTTGCACGCCTCACAGGCCGTCACGCCCGGGATGCGGATCTTGGTGTCGAAGCCGTGCGCGGCCTGCTCGAGCGTGATCTCGAGGTTGTAGCGCAGGTCGGCGCCGCGGAACACCGCGGAGCGGCCGCCGCGCGCGCCGCCGCCGCCGCCGCCGAAGATCTCGCCGAAGATGTCGCTGAAGATGTCCCCGAAGCCGCCCATGTTGCCGGGACCCGCCGCGCCCTGGGGGTCCACCCCGGCGTGGCCGAACTGGTCGTAAGCGGCGCGCTTGTTCGCGTCCGACAGCACTTCGTAGGCCTCCTTCGCCTCCTTGAAGTGCTCTTCCGCCTTCGGGTTGTCCGGATTGCGGTCCGGGTGCCATTTCATCGCCAGCCGGCGGTAGGCCTTCTTCAGGTCTTCCTCGGAAGCGTCCCGGTTCACTCCCAGGATCTCGTAGTAGTCGCGCTTAGCCATGTTGCTCCATCTTCCTAGAAGGCCTCTTACACGAGAACGGCCCCAGAGCTTTCACCCCGGAGCCGTTCGCCTTACGCGCGGATCGATTCCGCTTAACCCGCCTTCTTGTCCTTCACTTCGGTGAACTCGGCGTCCACCACGTTGCCGTCGTCTTTCTTGCCGGCCTGCGCGCCGGGCTCGGCCGAGCCGCCCGAAGGGCCGCCTTCGCCGCCGCCCTGGGCGGCCTTCTGGCTCTCGGCGTACATCTTCTCGCCGAGCTTCTGCGCCGCCTGGGAGAGCGCCTGCGCCTTGGCGTCGATCTCGGCCTTGTCTTCCGACTTCAACGCGCCCTCGGCGTCCTTCAGCGCGCCCTCGATCTTTTCCTTCTCGCCGGCGTCGAGCTTGTCACCGTAGTCGGCGAGCGACTTGCGGATCGAGTGTACCAGCGCCTCGAGGCCGTTCCGAGCGTTGACGAGCTCGAGCTGCTTGCGGTCTTCCTCGGCGTGGGCCTCGGCGTCCTTCACCATGCGCTGGATCTCGGATTCGCTCAGGCCGGAGCTCGCCTGAATCTTGATCTTGTTCTCCTTGCCGGTCGCCTTGTCCTTGGCGGTGACGTGCAGGATGCCGTTCGCGTCGATGTCGAATGTGACCTCGATCTGCGGCATGCCGCGCGGGGCGGGCGGGATGTCGGTCAGGTTGAACTGGCCGAGCGACTTGTTGCCGGAGGCGACGTCGCGCTCGCCCTGCAGGACGTGGATGGTCACGGCCGACTGGTTGTCCTCCGCGGTGGAGAACACCTGCGTCGCCTTGGTGGGAATCGTGGTGTTCTTCTGGATGAGCTTGGTCATCACGCCGCCGAGCGTCTCGATGCCGAGCGAGAGCGGGGTGACGTCGAGGAGCAGCACGTCCTTCACGTCGCCCTGCAGCACGCCGGCCTGGACCGCGGCGCCGATCGCGACCGCCTCGTCCGGGTTGACGTCCTTGCGCGGCTCGCGGCCGAAGAACTCCTTCACCTTCTCCTGGACCTTCGGCATGCGCGTCTGGCCGCCGACGAGGATGACGTCGGCGATCTCACTCGCCTTGACGCCCGCGTCCTTGATCGCGATGCGGCACGGCTCGATGGTGCGCTCGATGAGGTCCATCACCAGCGACTCGAACTTCGCGCGGGTGATCTTCATGTTGAGGTGCTTCGGACCGCTCTGGTCGGCCGTGATGTAGGGCAGGTTGATCTCGGTCTGCTGCGAGGACGAGAGCTCGATCTTCGCCTTCTCCGCCGACTCCTTCAGGCGCTGCAGCGCGAGCACGTCCTTCGACAGGTCCACGCCCTGTTCCTTCTTGAACTCGGTCACCACGTAGTCGATCAGGCGCTGGTCGAAGTCCTCGCCGCCGAGGAACGTGTCGCCGTTGGTGGAGAGCACCTCGAACTGCTTCTCGCCTTCCACGTCAGCGATCTCGATGATCGAGATGTCGAACGTGCCGCCGCCCAGGTCGTAGACGGCGATCTTGGTGTCCTTCTTGAGCTCCTTGTCCAGGCCGAAGGCGAGCGCCGCCGCGGTCGGCTCGTTGATGATCCGCTTCACCTCGAGGCCGGCGATGCGCCCGGCGTCCTTGGTCGCCTGGCGCTGCGAGTCGTTGAAGTAGGCCGGGACCGTGATCACGGCCTCGGTGACTTCCTGGCCGAGGTAGTCCTCGGCGGTCTTCTTCATCTTGCGCAGGATCTCGGCGGAAACCTGCTGCGGAGCGATCTTCTTGCCGCGCACCTCGACCCACGCGTCGCCGTTGTCGGCGCGCGCGATCTTGTAGGGCATCATGTTGATGTCCTTCTGGACTTCCTTTTCCTCGAAGCGCCGGCCGATCAGGCGCTTCACCGCGTAGACCGTGTTCTTGGCGTTCGTCACCGCCTGGCGCTTGGCCGGGGCACCGACCAGGATCTCGCCGTCGTCCGCGTACGCGACCACCGAAGGCGTGGTGCGCGCGCCTTCCGAATTCTCGATCACCTTGGGATTGCCGCCCTCCATGATGGCCACGCAGGAGTTGGTGGTGCCGAGGTCGATGCCGATGACTTTTGCCATGTCGTTGCCTTTGAACGTTAATTCGAGTCTGTAGCGGAAGTGGGGTTTCCTGCCGCGTTTTCAATGGCTTTCGCCACCGTAACGAGGGCCGGGCGCAGGACCCGGTCGTGCAGCAGGTAGCCCTTCTGCATCACCTGCACGATGGTGTTCGGCGCCGTCTCGCTCGGTACGGCGGCCATCGCCTGGTGGCGGTAGGGGTCGAAGCGATCGCCGGGCTGGGGCTCGATCGGCTGGATGTGCGCCTTGCCCATCGCCGCAAGGAGCTGCTTGTGCGTCAGGTCGACGCCGCTGGTGTCCTGCGCCGCGATCGCGGCTTCCAGGCTGTCCACGACCGGCAGGAGGCCCTCGGCGAAGCGCTCGAGGGCGTATTTCTGGCTGGCCTGCGCTTCGGCCTGGACGCGCTTGCGCACGTTCTCCGCCTCGGCGACGGCACGCAGCATGGCGTCGCGCTGCTGCTCGATCTTCGCCTGCGCTTCCGCAAGCAGGGCTTCCAAGGATTTCTCTTCGCCCGCAGGCGCTTGATTTTCAAGCTTCTCTTCTTGCATCGGCGGCACGTGGGGGCGGGCGCAGGGACTTTCAAGGGCGGCAAGCGAAACGCCGCCGCGATTCAAGTGTCTGATGACCAAGGTCTAATATCGCTCGATCATGAAAATCCTCAAGTACGTCGCGATTGCCGCGGTCGGCGTCCTCGTCCTGACGATCGTCGCGGTCGCGGTCTTCGTCGCCACCTTCGACCCCAACAAGTACAAGCCGCAGATCGAGGCCGCGGTAAAGGAGAAGACCGGCCGGGTGCTCAAGCTGCAGGGCGACCTGAAAGTCGCCGTGTTCCCGAGCCTCGGGGCGGAGGTCTCCGGCATCACGCTGAGCGAGCGCAACCCGGAACAGCAGTTCCTCGCCCTGGAATCGGCCCACGCCTCGGTGGCGCTGATGCCTCTCCTGCGCGGGCAGGTGATCGTGGACCGGATCCGGGTCGCCGGCCTGAAGGCGAACGTCGTGAAGGACAAGAACGGGCGCTTCAACTTCGACGACCTCCTCGAGGGCAAGGACGCAGGCAAGCCGCCGGCCGAGCCGAAGAAGGACGAGAAAGGGGAGACCGGAGGGGACGCGGTGGCGTTCGACATTGCCGGGGTCAATATCGAGCGCTCCTCGGTGGCCTACAAGGATCTCGCTTCGGGCCAGGAATTCGCCTTGTCGGACCTGAAGCTCGCCACGGGGCGCATTGCGGAGAAGGCCGAGGGCCATCTGCAGTTCGGGGTCAATGCGACGGGCGCGAAGCCGGCGCTCCAGGCGCGCATCGAGCTCACCGGGGACTACAAGGTGGACCTTCCGGCGAAGGCCTACGCGCTGTCCAAGGTGGACGGCACGGTGAAGGGCACGCTGGACAAGGACAGCCTCGAAGCAAAGCTCTCCGCGCCGAGGATCGACATCTCCGCGGACAAGGCGAGCGGCCAGGCGGTCACGCTCGACTTCGCGCTCAAGGGCGCAAGGCGCAATGCCCAGCTCAACCTCAAGCTCGCGGGCATCGAAGGTTCCGCCAAGGCGCTGGCAGTTCCCAATTTCAGCGCGAATGTCGCCCTGAGCGGGCCGGACATGCCGCGGGAGCTCAAGGTGCCGCTTTCCGGCAGCATCCGTGCGGACCTCGAGAAGGAACAGGTCAGCGCCGACCTTACGTCGAAGTTCGACGAATCGAACATCCAGGCGAAGCTCGGCCTGGCGAAGTTCTCGGCCCCGGCGTACAGCTTCGACGTCAACGTCGACCGGCTGAACGTGGACCAGTATTTCCCGCCGGACAAGAAGCCCGCCGCGGCCGGTGCGCCGGCCCCGGCGGAAAAG
>DASPMF010000218.1:0-3284 GCA_035627155.1 Burkholderiales bacterium
CCATCGGGTCGCTGACGAGCTCGACCGTCAGCTTGCCGACGCGCTCGAGCGACAGGCGGACGATGCGCTGGATGTCCTCGTCGTCCTCGACGTAGCAGACCTTGGCAAGCGGGCGATCGGGCAAGAGGCTTCTCCGGGAAACCTAGTTTACGAAATATGCCGCGGCAGCTCGAACCAGAAGGTGGTGCCGCCGCCTTCGCGCGGCTCGAAGCCGATGCGTCCCTGCATCATCTCCACCAGACGCTTGGAGATGGAGAGGCCCAGGCCGGTTCCGCCTTTCTGGCGCGCGGTGGTCGAGTCGGCCTGCGCGAAGCGGCCGAAGATGCGCCCGCGGAAGGCCTCCGGGATGCCGGGGCCGCGATCGTGCACGGCGACGCGCACGTGCGGGCCTACTTCCTCCATGGTGACCTCGACCACGCCGCCCTCGGGCGAGAACTTCGCGGCGTTGGAGAGCAGGTTGGTCATGACCTGGAGGAGGCGCTTGCGGTCCGCATGGACCGTGCGGTCCTGCGGGGCGCCTGCGAACTCGAACCGCACCTTGAAGCGCTCGGCGAAGCCCTTGTTGAGGACGATGGCATCGCGCACCAGCTCGCCGAGCTTGAAGACTTCCGGGACGAGCGTGAGCTTGCCCGACTCGATCTTCTCGATGTCGAGCAGGTCGTTGATGAGGTCGAGCAGGCGGGAGCCGTTGCGCTCCGCCACCTGCGTGAGCTCCGAGACGTCGCCGGACACGTCGCCGAGCACGCCGGAATTGATGAGCTGCAGCGAGCCGATGATGGAGGTGAGCGGCGTGCGCAGCTCGTGGCTGAGCGTGGAGGTGAACTCCTTCTTCATGCGCTCCGCTTCCAACTCGCGCGTCACGTCCTGGCCCTGCGCGATGACGGAGAGCAGGGTGCCCTCGGCGTTGACGAGCGGCGTGACGGTCCATTCGCACACCACCTGCGCGCCGTCGCGGCGCGGGCTGCGGATCATCAGCCCGGCCACCGGCTGGCGGGTCTCGATGAGCTGCGACCATTGGCGCTCGAACTCGCCGCGCAGCTCCGGGAGGACGAGGCGCTCCTGCACCTTGTTGCCGATCAGCTCCGCCGCGGCATAACCGAAGAGGAGCTCGGCGCCGTTGTTCGCCTGGGTGACGCGGCCGTCGGGGTCGAGCTCCAGCACGGCGATCGGCGCGCGCTCGGCGAACAGGGCCAGCTTGCGCCCGCTCGCCTCCACCTGCCTGCGCGCTTCCTCCAGCTCGCCGAGCTGGCGCTCGAGGCGCTGGTTGAGCACGCTGTAGTCCTGCGTGAGCTTGCCGTACGCGTGGCGCAGCCGGTACGCGGAGTGGAACACCTGCGTCAGCCGGTAGGCGATCGCCACGTTCACCGCGTAGAAGAGCGGCACGAGCAGAGCGATCTCGATGAACAGGCGGTTGCCGAACGTGGCGAGCACGTAGGTGAACGGCACGACGATGCCGGCTGCGTAGACCGCGTAGATCGGCCAGGAGGCGGCGTAGACGGGAATGCCGCCCGCCATCATGCCGGCGAGCAGGAAGGCGAGGAACACCTGCTGCTCGTCGGTGTGCGAGGGGAAGAACACCGCGCCGGCGAAGCCCCAGCTCGCCCCGATCGCGAGCGCGGCGATGCCGAGCCAGCGCAGCCATTGCTCGGGATGCTCGGCGCGCTTCTGCGACTTCCGGTAGGCGAACAGCAGCGCGGCGCTGGCGCCGGTGACCAGGAGCACGAGTCCCCACCAGAACAGCACCAGCTCGCGCAGCCGCTGGTCCCAGAACTCGAAGGTGGCGATGGCGCCGATCGCGAAGGTGCCGAGCAGGCCCACCCACATCTGGCCGTAGAGCTGCTCGACGCGGTCGGCGAGCACCAGGCGCGGGTCGGCGCGCTCCCGCGTGTCGGCAGCCGCGCTCGCGGCCGGACGCTCGAGCGCCGCAGCTCCTGGACTGCCCGGTGAATTCATGTGCGCTGCCAATCCCTGCCTTCGGAAAGACCAAACCCCCGCGCCGATTCTATCGGGAAGGCAGGAGCGCTACGCGAAATGCGGCGCGCTGGCGCGCGGAATAATTGTCAGAACGACTTGTTGTTGCGGATCACGCCGACGGCGACGCCCTCGATCGTCATCGATTCGCTGCGCAGGTCGACCTCGATCGGGTCGAAATCCGGATTCTCCGGCAGGAGCTGCACGCTGTGGCCGCGCCGGCGCAGGCGCTTGACGGTCACTTCGTCGGCGAGGCGCGCGACGACGATCTGCCCGGTGCGCGCCTCCTCGGTCTTGTGCACGGCGAGGAGGTCGCCCTCCAGGATGCCGGCGTCCCGCATGGAGAGGCCGCGCACGCGCAACAGGTAGTCCGCGCGCGGGGTAAAGAGGTTGGGGTCCACCTGGTAGGCGCCCTGCAGGTGCTCCTCGGCGAGGATCGGGCTGCCCGCGGCGACCCGGCCGACGACCGGCAGCTCCAGCAGGCGCCCCGAGCGGGCCGACGCGCGTCCGTCGAGGACGCGGATGCCGCGCGAGGAGCCCGACGAGATTTCGATCGCCCCTTTCTTTTCCAGCGCGCGCAGGTGCTGCTCCGCGGCGTTGACGGAACGAAACCCCATGCGCGCCGCGATCTCCGCGCGCGTCGGCGGGTAGCCGGAGACTTCGGTCAGCTCGCGGACCAGCTTGAGGATCTCGGACTGGCGATCTGTAAGGGCATCCATGTATGGCAATATATACAGTATGCGCAGGATTGTCCAATGAGGAAGATCGTCCATCTCGACATGGACGCCTTCTATGCGTCGGTGGAGCAGCGCGACAACCCGGCGCTGCGAGGCCAGCCGGTGGTGGTGGGCGGCCGGCCGGAGGGGCGGGGGGTGGTCGCCGCCGCGAGCTACGAGGCGCGCGTCTTCGGCGTGCGCTCGGCCATGCCGATGGCCACCGCCCTGCGCCTGTGCCCGAAGCTCGTGATCGTGCGCCCGGATTTCAACCACTACCGCGCCGTTTCCCGCGAGGTGATGGAGATCCTGCGCGGCTGCACGCCGCTCGTGGAGCCACTCTCGCTGGACGAGGCGTACCTCGACGTTACGAGGAACGCATGGGACGAGCCGCTTGCGCGCGACGTCGCCCTTCGGTTGAAGACCCAGATTGTGGAAAGGACAGGCCTGACGGCCTCCGCCGGCGTCGCGCCGAACAAGTTCCTCGCCAAGATCGCCTCGGGCTGGCGCAAGCCCGACGGGCTGACCGTCATCGCGCCGGAGCGCGTCGAGCGGTTCCTCCAGCAGCTTCCCGTCGAGGCGCTGTGGGGCGTCGGCCCG
>DASPMF010000219.1:0-9870 GCA_035627155.1 Burkholderiales bacterium
CCGGCGCCCATCGACGAGGCGGCGCCGCCGCCCATGCCGATGAGCAGCCCCGGCCCGCCGAGCTGGACGATCAGCGTGCCGGCCGCGAGCGCCGACTTCGCCGTGTGCCCCGCCAGGATGTTGCCGATGCCGCCGGCCAGCATGATCGGCTTGTGGTAGCCGCGGAGCGTATTGGAAGATGAGCCGCCCGCTTCGCTCTCGAACGTTCGGAAGTAGCCGCACAGGTTCGGACGGCCGAACTCGTTGTTGAACGACGCGGCGCCGATCGGCCCTTCGATCATGATGTCGAGCGCGGAGGCGATGCGCCCGGGCTTGCCGAAGTCGCGCGCCTCCCACGGCTGCGGCGCGCCCGGGATGCGCAGGTGCGACACGGAAAACCCCACCAGCCCGGCCTTGGGCTTCGCGCCGCGACCGGTGGCCCCCTCGTCGCGGATCTCGCCGCCGGAACCGGTCGAGGCGCCCGGGAACGGGGAGATCGCGGTCGGGTGGTTGTGCGTCTCGCACTTCATCACCGTGTGCATCTCGACGTCGTTCTTCACGTATGTGAAGCGCGCGTCGGGATAGAACCTGGAGATCCGCCGGCCTTCCATGACCGCCGCGTTGTCGGCATAGGCGACCACGGTGCCCTGCGGCGTCACGGCGTGCGTGTGCCGGATCATGGCGAAGAGCGAGCGCTCCATCCGCTTCCCATCCACGATCCAGTCGGCGTTGAAGATCTTGTGCCGGCAGTGCTCGGAGTTCGCCTGCGCGAACATGGTGAGCTCCGCGTCGGTCGGGTCGCGGCCGATGCGCCGGTAGGCGTCCTGCAGGTATTCGATCTCGTCGTCGGTAAGGGCGAGGCCGAGGCGTGCGTTCACCGCCTTCAGCTCGGAAACCGCGAACGACCGCAGCGGCCGCGGCGCGACGTGGTCGAAGAGTCGCGGCGCCTCGTCCGGCGACGCCAGGACCGCTTCCGTCATCCGGTCGTGCAGCAGCGCGGCGGCGCGCGCGCGGTCCGAGACCTTTCCAGACAGGAAGTAATGCGTGCCCCGCTCGATGCGTCGCACGCCGCGCAGGCCGCAGTTGCGCGCGATGTCGGTCGCCTTGGAGGACCACGGCGAAATCGTGCCCAGGCGCGGCACGACGAGGAAGGACTCGCCCTGCAGCGCGGGACCGGTCGGACCGTAGTCGAGCAGCTTGCCGAGCAGGTTCTTCGTGGCCGCGTCGGGCGCGGCTTCCCACTCGACGAAATGGCGGTATTCGGCGGCCACGGCGCGAACGCCGCGGTCGGCTTTCTGCAGGACGGCGAGGAGCTTGGCGAGGCGGAACTCCGACAGCGCCCGCGGGCCGCGGAGCTGGAGAATCTCGGGCACTAGTTCTTGACCTGCGGGTCCTTGACCGTGCCCCCGAGGTTGAGGGTCGCCCGCAGCGTCTGCGAGGGGGTGCGCACGTCGGCGACGATGCGGCCGGACAGCGTGCCCTCGGCCGAGATGTCGGCGCTCGCGCCGGCGTTCATCGCGCCGGCACCGAAGGAGACGTTGCGCAGCGCCACCGCGCCCTTGTCGAACACGCCCTGGCCGCTCATGCCGGTGAACGGCGTGCGCCCCCCCGCCTGGCGGCCGCCGGTCTGGATGGCGCGCGAGAGGTCGAAGCTGCCGAGCACACCCTTGTGCACGCTGAAGGTGCCCTCGATGCGCCCGCGGCCGAGGAAGCTCATCGGGTCCGCGTCGTTGAACGAGAAGCGGCCGGTGCCTTCGGCCTTGCCCTCCGACAGGAGCGCCGGCGCGAACACGGCCGCGTTGATGCCGCGCACCGTCATCACGCCGTCGATGTTCCAGTTGCCGCCCGCCCAGCGAACGTTCGCGCTGCCCTGCACCGCGCCGTCCAGGCTGCTGCCGCCCCACGAGTCGATCTTCATTCCGTCGCGCGTGGCGGTGCCCTTCATGGCGAAGCCGCTCAGCGACATGTCGGGGACGATGGGCACCGTGAAGCTGTGGGCCACCACGTCGAACTCCATCTCCCCGCCGGTCTTCGGAATCAGCTTTCCGGAGAGCCCGTCGGGCCCACGCACCGAGGTCGAGGTGACCGAGCCGTCCTCGGCGAGCGCGAGGTCCACATCGAGCGCCGGCAGCCGCAGCGGGCCGGCGAGCTTCACGTTCTTCGCGTTGATCCGTCCCACGCTGAAGTTCTCGCCGCGCACCTTGGCGCCGAACAGCCCGCCGAGCGCGGCCTGCGGCAGGGTGACCCCTTGCATCTCGATGCGGGAGAACGCCTTGTTCGGGCCGAAGAGCGAGCCGATCTGCGGATGCGCCCGCACCGAGGCGATCTTGGTGTCGCCGATGGTCACGTTGCCGAAATTGAGCTGCACGCCCGTGTAGAGCGAAAGCCGCGCCGAGCCGATGCGCACCGGCTGGCCGGCCGCCTGCGACGCCGCCTTCTCGTACTCCGCCGTGGAAAGGGGCATCACGTGCAGCACGCCGACCCCGGCGATCAGGGCGAGGAATAGCGTCACCGCGACCGGCTTGCCCCACTTGCGGGGGCGCCGGAAGGACGGCGTCGGCGCCGGCTCCTCCCGCCAGGCGCGATTCTTCCCTTCCTCGTCTTCTTCCTTCTTGGCGCGCGTGGCCTCGCGCTTCGCTTCCTTCTTCGCCCGGCGCTCGCGTTCCTCGCGCTCGCGCGCGGCGCGGCGCGATTCCTTGCTGAGGATCGCCTCGTCCTTCTTCACGTCGTCGAGGTCGAGGTCGTCGTCGGAAAGCGGGATGTCGTCGTCGCGGCCCGCGGCCGCCGCCGCGGCGGGCTCCTTCTCGCGGCGCTTGCGCTCCGCGGCTTCCAGTTTCGCGCGCTCCTGCGCCTCGCGCTCGCGGCGTTCTTCCTCTTCCTTCTCGCGGCGTTCTGCCTCTTCCTTGTCGCGCCGCGCCTGTTCCTCGCGCTCACGACGCGCGGCCGCCTCCTGCTTCTCCCTCTCCTCCTCCTGCCTCTGCTTTTCCTTCTGCCGCTCCTTCTCCTCTTTTTCCTTGCGCGAGGACTCCTCCTTCGCCTTGCGCTCCTCTTCCTGGCGATCGGAGAAGGAATCGAGGTCGGCCAGCAGGCTGTCGCCGAAGCTCGCCGGCTCGGCCTTCGCCTTCGCCTTTTCGGCCTTCTGCGCTCTTGCGGCCTCGGACGCGCGCTCCGCTTCCTCGCGCTCCTGCTTCTCGCGCGCCTTGCGCTCTTCCTTCTCCCGCGCCTTGCGCTCGTCTTCCTCGCGCTCGCGCTGCTCGCGCTCGGCACGCTCGCGCGCCTTGCGCTCCTTTTCTTCCTGCTCGCTCGCTTCCCGCTCCGCTTTCTCGCGGGCCTTGCGCTCCGCTTCCTCGCGGGCGCGGCGGGCTTCCTCTTCCCTGGCCCGGCGCTCGGCTTCCTCGCGCGCCTTGCGCGCTTCTTCCTCGGCCTTGCGGCGCGCTTCCTCGGCCTGGCGCTTCGCCTCCTCCGCTTCGCGGCGGATGCGCTCCGCTTCCTCGCGCGCCTTGCGCGCTTCCTCTTCCGCCTTGCGCCGCGCTTCCTCGGCCACGCGGCGCGCTTCCTCGGCCTCGGCGCGCGCCCTGGCCTCGGCCTCCTCGCGCGCCTTGCGCGCCTCTTCCTCGGCCTTGCGCCGCGCTTCCTCCGCCTGGCGCTTCGCTTCCTCGGCTTCCTTGCGCGCGCGCTCGGCCTCTTCACGCGCCTTCGCGCGCTCGGCCTCGAGCTTCGCCGCCGCCTCGGCTTCCGCCCTGGCCTTCGCCTCCGCCGCGGCGCGGACCGCCGCTTCGCGCGCGGCCTTGATCTTCGCCTCGGCCTCCGCGCGGACGCGGGCTTCGGCGTCGGCCTTCGCCTTCACCTCGGCCTCGGAGCGCAGCCGCGCCTCGGTCTCCGCCCGGAGCTTGGCTTCCGTCTCGGCCTTGATGCGATCGCGCTCGCGCGCGGCCTTTTCCTCGGCTTCCTCGCGCGCACGCGCGAAGGCCGCGGCCTGGGTCTTCGCCATGTCCGGGGCGACCGGCGGCGCCGGCGCGTCGGGAGGCGGCTTCGGCGCGGCCTTGGGCGCCGGCATGGCGATCGTGAAGTCGAGATCCTCGCCGGGCGCCTTGGCCGGGCCTCCGGCGGCCGGTTTGCCCGCCGCCGGCTTGTTGCCGGCCGGGGCCGGCGCGCCGGCCGAGACCTGGCGGACGAACCCGTCGCGGTCGAGCTGCTCGATCAGCTGCTCGAACCTGGTGTCGTAGGGCCGGCCCACCTTGCCGGCCACTTCGGAGACGGTCATCTTTCCGTCGATGGCGGAAAGCACCGCGCGGTCGGCACGCGACAGCTGGCTCGTCTTTCCGGAGGCTTCCTGGACGCCTTTGCCGGACTTGGAGTAGATGGCGTTCGGAGACATTATTGGTGCGCCTATTCTAGCTTGCGCCGTAGCCGCCGCCGCCCGGCGTCTCGATCACGAAGACGTCGCCCGCCGCGAGCTGCGTCTCGTCGAACGGCCCGAGCTCGGTTTTATTCCCGCCTGCGCGGATCACGTAGTTCCGCCCCGCCTGGCCGGGCGCCCCGCCCGCCATGCCATGCGGTCGTATCGTGCGGTGCCCGGAAAGAATCGCCGCGGTCATGGGCTCGAGGAAGCGCACGCGCCGGATGGCGCCGTTGCCGCCGCGCCATTGGCCGGCGCCGCCGGAGCCGTGCCGGATCTCGAAGCTCTCCAGGAGCACCGGGAAGCGCCATTCCAGCACCTCGGGGTCGGTGAGCCGCGAGTTCGTCATGTGCGTCTGGACGACGTCGGTGCCGTCGAAGCCGGGGCCCGCGCCGGAACCGCCGGCGACCGTCTCGTAGTACTGGTAGCGCTCGTTGCCGAAGGTGAAGTTGTTCATCGTGCCCTGCGAGGCGGCAAGCACGCCGAGCGCGCCGTACAGCGCGTCGGTCACGCACTGGGAGGTCTCGACGTTGCCCGCGACCACCGCCGCGGGATACCGGGGCCGCAGCATGCTGCCTTCGGGAATGCGCACCTCAAGGGGCTTCAGGCACCCGGCGTTGAGCGGGATGTCGTCGTCCACCAACGTGCGGAAGACATAGAGCACAGCCGCCATCGCCACCGCCGAGGGCGCGTTGAAGTTGTTCGGCAGCTGGGGCGAGGTGCCCGCGAAGTCCACGATCGCCGATCTTCGATCGGGAGAAATCCGGATGGAAACGGCAATCTGCGCGCCGCAGTCCATGGGCAGCTTGAAGGCGCCGTCCTTGAGGACGCCGAGCACGCGGCGCACCGATTCCTCGGCGTTGTCCTGCACGTGGCGCATGTAGGCCTGCACCACGTCGAGGCCGAAGTACTCGATCATCCGCTTGAGCTCCTGCACGCCCTTCTCGTTCGCCGCGACCTGGGCCTGAAGGTCGGCGATGTTCTGCTGCACGTTGCGCGCCGGATAGCGCCCGGAGCGCAGCAGCTTGATCGTCTCCTTCTCGCGGAAGCGGCCCTCCTCGACGAGAAGGAAGTTGTCGATCAGCACGCCCTCCTCCTCGACGACCTTGGAGCTCGCCGGCATCGAGCCGGGCGTGAGCCCGCCGATGTCGGCGTGATGGCCGCGCGAACCGACATAAAAGAGAACTTCGTTTTTCGAAGCGTCCTTCTGTTCCGTTTTCCACACGGGAGTGATGACCGTTACGTCGGGCAGGTGCGTCCCGCCGTTGTAGGGTGCGTTCAGGACGTAGACGTTGCCGGGCTTCATCCGGCCGGCATTCAGGCGCATCACCGCCTTGATCGACTCGCCCATCGAGCCCAGGTGCACCGGCATGTGCGGGGCGTTCGCGATGAGGTTGCCCTCCGCGTCGAAAAGCGCGCAGGAGAAATCGAGGCGCTCCTTGATGTTCACCGAGTAGGCCGTGTTCTGGAGCCGCAGCCCCATCTGCTCCGCGATCGACATGTAGAGGTTGTTGAACACCTCCAGCATCACCGGGTCGACCGTAGTCCCGAGCGCGACGCCGCGCCTTCTCTCGGCGACCCGCTCGAGCACCAGGTGGTCCATCGGCGTCACGCGGGCCCGCCATTCGGGCTCGACCACGGTGGTGGCGTTCTGCTCGGCGATGATCGCAGGCCCGTCGACGCGCTGCCCCGGGCCGAGGTCCTCGCGTCGGTAGAGCGGCGCATCGTGCCATTGGCCGCCGCTGAAGAACTTCACGTGCTCCAGCGCTTTCGCAGCTTTCTGTTCCGTAGGCCTTGTTTTCTCGCTGAACGACTCGCCGCCTGCGATCGCCTCGACCGACACGGCTTCCACCACGAGCGGCTTGCCCTCCATCAGGAAACTGAATTGCTTGCGGTACGCGGCCTCGAAGTCGCGCGTCATGGCCTGAACAGTGCCCTCGTTGACGAGGAGCGCCGTGTCGGTGCCTTCGTACTTGAGGTGCACGCGCCGCACCGCCTTCAGCGCTTCCGCGCGCAGGCCCTGGCCGACCAGGTCCTGCCGCGCTTCGCGCTCCAGGGCGTCCAGCGCCTCGCCCACCTTTGCGCCATCGAGCCGCGCCTCGACCGAGCGCTGGCGCATGGCGATCTGGTCGGCGAGACCCATGCCGTACGCCGAGAGCACGCCCGCGTGCGGATGGATGAAGACGCGCTTCATGCCGAGCGCGTCGGCGACCAGGCAGGCGTGCTGGCCCGCCGCGCCACCGAAGCAGCACAGCGCATAGGCGGTGACATCGTGGCCGCGCTGCACCGAGATGTGCTTGATCGCGTTGGCCATGTTGCCCACCGCGATGCTGACGAACCCTTCCGCGATCTCCTCGGTGGAGCGGCCGTCATTGATCTCGTTCTTCAACGCGTCGAATTTCGCCGCGACCACCTGCCCGTCGAGCGGCAGGTCGGCGGAAGGTCCGAACACCTTCGGGAAGTGCGCCGGCTGGATCTTGCCCAGCATGACGTTCGCGTCGGTGACGGTGAGCGGGCCGCCGCGGCGGTAGCACGCCGGCCCGGGATTGGCGCCGGCCGAATCGGGCCCGACGCGGTAGCGCGCACCGTCGAAGTGCAGGATCGAGCCGCCGCCGGCGGCCACGGTGTGGATGCTCATCATTGGCGCGCGCATGCGCACGCCCGCTACCCGCGTCTCGAACTCCCGCTCCAGGTCGGCAAGGTCCTTGCCGGCAAAGTGCGACACGTCGGTGGACGTGCCGCCCATGTCGAAGCCGATGATGCGATCGAAGCCTGCCATGAGCGAGGTGCGCACCGCGCCCACGATCCCGCCGGCGGGCCCGGACAGGATCGCATCCTTGCCCCGGAAGCGCCGGGCGTCCGTCAGCCCGCCATTGGACTGCATGAAGAGCAGCTGCACGCCCTCCAGCTCGGCGGCGACCCGGTCCACGTAGCGGCGCAGGATCGGCGAAAGGTACGCGTCGACCACCGTGGTGTCGCCGCGCCCGACGAGCTTCATCAGCGGGCTCACCTCGTGCGACACCGAGACCTGCGTGAAACCGACGCGCCTCGCGATTTCCGCGGCCTTTTTCTCATGGTCGGAGAAGCGGTAGCCGTGCATCAGGACGATCGCTACGGAACGGTAGCCCTCTGCGAAGCAGGTCCTCAAATCCTCTTCCACCTGGGAAAGCTTCATGGGCAACACGACTTCCCCCCGCGCCCCGATCCGTTCGTCCACTTCCCAGACCTTCGAGTAGAGCATCTCGGGCAGGACGATGCGGCGGTCGAAGATGCGCGGGCGGTTCTGGTAGGCGATGCGCAGCGCGTCGCGGAAACCGCGGGTGATGAAGAGCGCCGTGCGCTCCCCCTTGCGCTCGAGGAGCGCGTTGGTGGCGACCGTGGTGCCCATCTTCACCGCTTCCACCATGCCGGCCGGAATGGGCGCTTCGGGCGGCAGCTCCAGGAGGTGCCGGATTCCGGCCAGCGCGGCGTCGGCGTAGCGCTCCGGGTTCTCCGAGAGCAGCTTGTGGGTCACCAATGAACCGTCCGGGCAGCGCCCGACGATGTCGGTAAACGTGCCGCCGCGATCGATCCAGAACTGCCAGCGCTTGCCCATTCCTTAGAATCGCATCCTATCTTGAATCGCCCCGACGCTTCCCTAGGCCTCACGCTGCTCCTGAGCGCGCTCATCGCGCTCCCGGCGCTCGGCACCGATTTCTACGCGCCGGCGCTTCCGGCGCTCACCGAGTCGCTCCGCGCGCCGGTCAGCGCCGGGCAGTTCACCATCACCGCGTTCTTCATCGGCATCGCCGCGGGCCAGATCGCCTGGGGGCCGCTCTCCGACCGCTTCGGTCGCAAGCCGATCCTCCTCGCGGGCCTCGGCGTCATGCTCGCCGCCTCCGCCGTCGCCGCGCTTTCGACTTCCGTCGCGGCGGTGTCGGCGGCGCGCCTCGCGCAGGGCCTGGGCATGTCGAGCGGCTCGCTGATCGGCCGCACCATCGTGCGCGACCTCTATGCGCACGAGCAGGCGGCGCGCCTCCTCGCCCGCATGACGATCGTCTTCAGCCTCGTGCCGCTCTGCGCGCCGGTGCTGGGTGCGCTGCTCGTCGGCGTGGCGGGCTGGCCCGCCATCTTCGGCGCCATGGCGGCGGTCGCTTTGCTCCTGCTGGTTTCCCTGCAGGCCCTGCGCGAGACCGCCCCGTCCGAGCGCCGGTCCATCCACCCGGGCGCGATCGGGCGTACCTTCGTGAAGATCCTCGCCGACCGCCGCTTCCTCGGTCCCTACCTCCTCATCCTCTGCTCGCACGTCGGCGTGCTCGCGTGGGTTTCAAGCTCGTCCTTCCCGCTGGTTCGCGGCCAGGGCGTCTCGCCGCTTGCCTACGGCTTCATGTTCGGGGCCGTGATGCTGGGTCAGATCCTCGGCGCGTGGGCGGCCAGCCGGCTGGTGCTGCGCCTGGGCATCGGGAAGTTGCTTCGCTTCGGCGCCGGGGTGATGCTCGCCGCCGGCGCCGCCGCCGCCCTGCTGGCATGGAGCGGCGTGCACCACTGGGCGGCGCTCGTCGTGCCCTTCATGGGATTCCTCTTTGCCACGGCGATCGTGTTCCCCAACGCGATGGCGGCGGCGCTCACTCCGTTCCCGGAGTCCGCCGGAAGCGCCGCCTCGCTGATCGGCGCGTTCGGCTTCGCCGCCGGCGCGCTCGTCAGCGTCGGCCTCGCCGCCGCCTTCGACGGCACCGGACGCGCGCTCGCGACGGTGGCGCTCCTAGCGGGCGCGGGCGCGTTCGTCTTCGAGCGGACGGTGCGCAGGTGAACGAAGTCCAGGCCGTGGTGATCGGCGCCGGCGTGGTCGGCCTGGCGATCGCGCGCGCGCTCGCACGCGCCGGGAAGGAAGTCGTCATCCTCGAGGCCGAGGACGCGATCGGCACGCACACCAGCTCGCGCAACTCCGAGGTCATCCACGCCGGCATCTACTACCCGAAAGGCTCCCTGAAGGCCTCCTCGTGCGTGCGCGGCAAGGTGCTGCTCTACGAATACTGCGATTCCCACGGCGTGCCTTACCGCCGTTGCGGCAAGCTGATCGTCGCCACCGAGGCGCAGCAAGTCCAGGAACTCGAATCGATAAAGGCGAAAGCGCACGCGAACGGGGTCACGGACGTGGATTTCATCCCGGCCGAGGAAGCGATGCGCTGGGAGCCCGATCTGCGCTGCGTGGCGGCGCTGCATTCGCCCTCGACCGGGATCATCGACAGCCATGCGCTGATGCTGGCGTACCTGGGCGATGCCGAGGCGCACGGCGCGATGCTGGCGCTGAAGAGCCGCTTCCATGGCGCCGAACGCGTTCCGCAGGGCTTTGTCGTGCACGTGGACGACGAGACGTTCCGCTGCGCCCTCCTCGTCAACAGCGCGGGGCTGCGTGCGCCGAGCGTCGCGAAGACCATCGAAGGCTATGAAACGACGCGCGCGCAGCCCGGCGCTGTTGACGAGCAGGGCGCAGCGGAACGTCTCGTCGTCCA
>DASPMF010000220.1:0-10923 GCA_035627155.1 Burkholderiales bacterium
GAGCGCAGCGCCGCGCTCATCGCCTTGGACACGCGATCGATCGCCTCCTTCGGCATTGCGGCGTGCCCGTACGCGGCATACCAGCCCGCGCCTTCGATGTCGTACTTCAGTTCGCGGAACGTCGGCACGTCGGGCAGCTGGCTCGCGCGCTGCGCGCCCGATGTGACCAGGACGCGCAGCTTGCCGGCCTTGTGGTGCGCGGCGAGGTCGCCCGCCGTGCCCATGAACGCCGCGATCTGCCCGCCGAAGAGGTCGGTCATCGCGAGCGCCGTGCCGCGGTAGCCGACGTGGTTCAGCTTCAGCCCCGCCTTGTCGGCGAAGAGGATGGAGAAGAAGTGCGGCAGGCTACCCGGCGCCGCGGAGGCGTAGTTCGTGTACTTCGGGTCCTGCTTCGCGAGCGCGATGTAGTCCGCGAGGCTTTTCGCCGGCACGCTCGGGCCGACCGCGAACGCGAAGAGGAAATCGGCTGCGTGCGCGATCGGCGCGAAGTCGGCGAACGCGTCGTAGCCGAGGTCCTTGTAGATGTGCGGCGCCGTGACCACCGTGACGAGCGGCGTCATGACGATCACCGAGCCGTCGGTGGGGCCGTTCTTGATCGCCTGCATGACGATGCGCCCGCCGGCGCCGGGCCGGTTCTCCACCACGACGGGGTGGCCGAGGGAATCCTTCATCTTGTCGGCGACGAGGCGCGTCATCGCGTCGAGGCTCGCGCCGGCCGGAAAGCCGACCAGGATCCGCAAGGTCCGGTCCTGCGCGACAGCGGCGTTGGAAAGGAGGAGCAGGAGCGAAAGGGCGAGGGATCTCAGCATGGGCGCGATGGTAGCATCGGCACGCGAATGGAGAACCGCCACTGAAACCCCCCTACCGTGCAGACCAGGTCGGCAGCCTGCTGCGACCCGAGAAGCTGGCGAAGGCGCGCAGGTCCGGCCTGCCGAAAGACGAAGTGCGCCGCATCGAGGACGAGGCGATCCGCGAGGCGATCTCGAGGCAGGAAGCGGTCGGCCTGCAGGCCGTGACCGACGGCGAGTTCCGCCGCGACTGGTGGCACATCGACTTCCTCGCGGGCCTCGACGGCGTGGAAGTGCACAAGATGGCGGGCCCCGGCTTCGGCGGCACCGACGAGCAGCCGCCCATCCCCAAGATCAGCGGCAAGGTACGGTACTCGAAACCCGTGTTCATCCGCGATTTCGAGTTTCTGAAGAAAAGCACGGGGAAAACAGCAAAGCAAACCATCCCTTCGCCGTCGATGCTGCACATGCGGCCGGGGCGCGCCGGCATCTCGAAGGACGCGTATCCGGATCTCGAGGAGTTCTTCGACGACGCGGCGAAGGCCTACCGCGCGGCGATCGCCGCCTTCGCGAAGGCCGGCTGCACCTACCTGCAGCTCGACGACACGGCGTTCGCCTACCTCTGCGACCCGAAGATCCGCGAGGCGTGCCGGAAGAACGGCGACGACCCGGAGAAGCTGCCGCGCATCTACGCGCAGACCATCAACCGGGCCCTCGAGGGAAGGCCCGCCGGCATGACGATCACCATGCACACGTGCCGCGGCAACTTCAAGAGCGCCTGGGTCGCCCAAGGCGGCTACGAGTCCGTCGCCGAGGCGATGTTCAGCGCCGCCGTGGACGCGTTCTTCATGGAGTTCGACTCGGCGCGCGCCGGCACCTTCGAGCCGCTGCGCGCGCTGCCGAAGGGCAAGACGGTCGTGCTCGGCCTCGTCACCACCAAGACCGGCGAGATGGAATCGCGCGACGAGCTGAAGAAGCGCATCGACGAGGCGGCGAAGTTCGTGCCGCTCGAGAACCTCTGCCTCTCGCCGCAGTGCGGCTTCTCCAGCACGCACCACGGCAACGCGCTCACCATGGACGAGCAGTGGCGCAAGCTCGAGCTGGTGGTCGGCGTCGCGCAGGACGTGTGGGGCTCGAAGTAGAAGTCAACGGCGCGCGCCGCGCGGTGGACGCGGCGCCGGACACGCCGCTCCTCTACGTCCTTCGCAACGATCTCGGCCTGCCCGGCACGCGCTACGGCTGCGGCACCGGCCAGTGCGGCGCGTGCTATGTCCTCGTCGACCGCCGCCCGATGGCTTCCTGCGACCTGCCGCTTTCCTACGTGGCGAACCGCAAGGTCGTCACCGTCGAGGGCCTCGACATGCATCCGGTCCAGCAGGCGCTGATCGAGCACCAGGCGGCGCAATGCGGGTACTGCATGAGCGGCATCATCATCAGCGCCGTTTCGCTTCTCGCCGAGAATTCCTGTCCCCAGGAAAGCGAGATCCGGAAGGCATTGGATCGGCACCTCTGCCGCTGCGGCTCGCACAACCGCGTGGTCAAGGCGATCCTTTCCGTGGCGCGATGAGCAGGGTGCGCCTGGAGGCCGACGGCACGGTGTCCATCGTGAGCGGCAAGGTGGAGCTGGGGCAGGGCATCACCACGGCGCTCGCGCAGATCGCCGCCGACTCCCTCGGCGTGCCGCTCGAGAGGATCCGCATGGTGCCTGCGAGCACCGCGTACAGCCCCGACGAAGGCGTCACGTCCGGAAGCCTCTCGGTGCAGCAGGGCGGCGCCGCGCTGCGCAAGGACTGCGAGGAATGGGCTCCGCTGTTTGCTTCTACCAAAGGATCCTCGCATGTCGGTCGAAGTGTCCCGAGGCTGGATCTTCCTGGAAAGGTCGCGGGCAAGCCGAGCTTCGTGCACGACCTGATGCTGCCCGGGATGCTGCACGGACGCGTCGTGCGCCCGCCGTTCCGCTCCCGCGATCGCCGTTTCTTCGGCGTCGTCGCCGAGCGGGAGGAGGACGCGATCAAGGCTGCGCAACGCGCGCGAGCCGGGGCGCGATGGGAACGCGCGCCCGAGCCGCCGGAAGACATCCATGCGTGGCTGAAGGCCAACGTCACGGAGACGCACGTCGCCGCGGAGAAGGGCTCGCCGTCGAAGCAGGCCACGGTGCGCGCCAAGTATTCGCGCCTCTGGATCGCGCACGCCTCGATCGGCCCGTCCTGCGCGGTGGCGCGCTGGAGCGGGAAGAAGCTCGAGGTGTGGTGCCACGCCCAGGGCATCTTCAACCTGCGGCGCGACCTCGCCCTGGTGCTGCGCATCCCGGAGGAGGACATCGTCGTCACGCATGCCGAGGGCGCCGGGTGCTACGGCCACAACGGCGCCGACGACGTCGCCCTCGACGCGGCGCTCCTCGCGCGCGACACCGGCGGGCGCCCGGTGCGCGTGCAGTGGAGCCGCGAGGACGAGTTCGCCTGGGAACCCTACGGGGCGGCGATGAGCGTGGCGCTCGAGGCGGAGCTCGACCCGTCCGGCCGCATCGTGTCGTGGCAGCACGAGCTCTGGAGCAACGGCCACACCAACCGGCCGGGGCGCGCGAGCAAGCCGACGCTCCTCGCCGCGGCCGAGCTCGAGCCGCCGATGGAGCTCGCGCCCGCGGTCAATCCGGCGCTGCCGTACGGCGGCGCCGACCGCAACGCCATCCCGTACTACGACTTCCCCGCGCACCGCGTGCTCAACCGCTACGTGCGCGAGGCGCCGGTGCGCAGCTCGTCGCTGCGCTCCCTCGGCGCGCACGCGAACGTCTTCGCGATCGAATCCTTCATGGACGAGCTCGCGCTCAGGGCCGGCGTCGACCCGGTGGAATTCCGCCTGCGCCATCTCACCGACCCGCGTGCACGGACGGTCATCGAAAAGGCTTCTTCATTCAGGAACAGCAAGGGACACGGTTGCGGCATCGCCTTTGCCCGCTACAAGAACCTCGGCGCCTACTGCGCGGTGGTGGCGGAGGTCCGCGCCGAAGAGGTGTTGCGGGTCACGCGACTCGTCGCCGTGGTGGACGTCGGCGTGGCGGTGAACCCGGACGGCGTGGCGAACCAGGTCGAGGGCGGCTGCATCCAGGCTGCAAGCTGGACGTTGAAAGAGGGCGTGACGCGTCCGGCTTCGTCGTGGGAGGATTATCCGATCCTGCGGTTCTCCGAAATCCCGGCCGTGGAAGTGCATCTCGTGGAAAGCAACGAACCCTCCGTCGGCGCCGGCGAATGCGCGATGGGCCCGACGGCGGCGGCGATCGCCAATGCGCTGCACGATGCGCTCGGGGTCCGGGTCCGCGACCTGCCGTTGACGCGCGAGCGAATCGTGCAGGCCATGGCATGACGCCCTTCCGGCTCAACAAGATCGGCCACGTGGTGCTGCGCGCGCGCGACCTGCAGCGCTCGGTCGATTGGTACGTGAAAGTGCTCGGCTGCAAGGTCTCCGACGTCTACGGCGAGGAGATGATGCCGGGCGGCATGGTGTTCCTGCGCTTCAATGCCGACCACCACGGCGTGGCGCTCGTCGGCGGCATGGGCGGCCAGGCCGAGAAGCGCGAGATGCACCATATGGCGTTCGAGGTGAGCACGCTCGAGGAAATGTTCGCCGCGCGCGAGCACCTGCGCAGGCAGGGCGTGCCGATCGTGTTCGAGGGTCGCCGGCGCGCCGGCGTGCAGATCGCCGTGGAGTTCCTCGATCCCGACGGGCACCACCTCGAGATCTACTGGGGCCTCGACCAGGTCGGCGCCGACGACCGGATCCGGCCGCGCAACGAGTGGCGCGAGGCCCATACCCTCGAGGAGGCGGTGGCGAACCCGGTGCCCGGCCAGGCGGCGAAGCGATGAAGGTCCTGCTCGGCGACTATCCCGTGACGCACGCATTGCGCTCGGGCGCCCTCCAGCCGCCGTTCCCTATCGCGTTCGACGACGTGGCCTTGCCGCAGCACGCGTTCAAGCGGCTGGTGAACGACCTGGAGTTCGACATCGCGGAGATCGCGGTCGTGACCTTCCTCATCGCGAAGGCGCACGGCCGGCCGTACCGCCTGCTGCCCGCCGTCGTCATGGCGCGCTCGCCGCATCCCTACCTCTGCTACAACGCCTCCCGCGGCGCCCTGTCGCCGGCGGACCTCAACGGCCGCAGGGTCGGCAAGCGCTCCTATTCCGTCACGACCTCCACGTGGGTGCGCGAGATCCTCTGGCAGGACCACGGCGTGGACGCGGCGAAGGTGCAGTGGGTGACCTTCGAAGCGCCGCACGTGAAGGAGTTCCGCGATCCGCCCAACGTCACGCGGGCGCCCGAGGGGCGGAGCATGGAGGCGATGCTCCTTTCCGGCGAGCTCGACGCCGCGATCCTCGCCGACCCGCCGAAGGATCCGCGCATCCGGCCGCTCATCCCGGATCCGGAGGGCGCGGCCGCGGCGTGGCGCGCGCGCACCGGGGCCCTCCACATCAACCACATGATGGTTGCGAAGGACACGGTCGATCGATCCGTTTCCGATGCGTTCTATGACCTTCTGAAGCAAAGCCGTGACCGCTCGGGCGTCGCGCTGCCCTTCGGCCTCGAGGAGAACCGGCGCAACCTCGAGGTGGCGATCCAGACGGTGCATCGCCAGGGCCTGATCCCGCGCCGCTTCACGGTGGAGGAGCTTTTCGAATGATCGTCGACTGCCATGGCCACTACACCACCGCGCCGCAGGCCCTATGGGACTGGCGCAAGGCGCAGGTGGCGGGAAAGAAGCCCGACGCGCCGCGCATCTCCGACGACGAGATCCGGGAATCGATCGAGAAGAACCAGTTGAAGCTGCAGAAGGACCGCGGCTACGACATCACCTTCTTCTCCCCGCGCGCCGGGTCCATGGAGCACCACGTCGGCGACGCCAGGATCAGCGCCGAGTGGTCGCGCGTGTGCAACGAGCTGATCCATCGCGTGTGCACGCTTTACCCGGCGAGCTTCGCGCCGGTCTGCCAGCTCCCGCAATCGCCGGGCGTGGAGCCGGCGGCCTGCATCGCCGAGCTGGAGCGCTGCGTGGAGGAGATGGGCTTCATCGCCTGCAACCTGAACCCCGATCCTTCCGGCGGCTACTGGAAGGACAAGCCATTGACCGACCGGTGGTGGTATCCGCTGTACGAGAAGCTGGTCGAGCTCGACGTGCCGGCGATGGTGCACGTCAGCTCCTCCTGCAACCCGGCGTTCCACTTCACCGGCGCGCACTACATCAACGCCGACACCACGGCGTTCATGCAGTTCCTCACTTCCGACCTCTTCCGGGATTTCCCGACGCTGAAATTCGTGATCCCGCATGGCGGCGGCGCGGTGCCGTACCACTGGGGCCGCTACCGCGGCATCGCGCAGGACCTGAAGCGCCCGCCGCTCACCGAGCTCCTGCTGAAGAACGTGTTCTTCGACACCTGCGTCTACCACCAGGCCGGCATCGACCTGCTGCTCAAGGTCATCCCGGCGGACAACATCCTGTTCGCCTCCGAAATGGTCGGCGCGGTGCGCGGCATCGATCCCGAGACCGGCCACTACTACGACGACACGAAGCGCTACATCGACAACAGCTCGCTGAGCGCCGCCGACAAGGAGAAGATCTTCAGCCGCAACGCGAGGCGGGTCTACACGCGCTGGAAGCCGGCGTGAAAAGCGCGGTGGCGCTCGCGCTCGGCGCCGCGGCGGTCTGGGGATTCATCGAGGTATCCGACGACGTCCTGGAGGGCGAGGTCGATGCCCTCGACCGGCGCATCCTGCTCGCGTTCCGCGGCGCGGACGGCGCGCCGCTCGGCCCGGGCTGGCTGCAGGAGATGCTGCGCGACTTCACCGCGCTGGGCGGCACCGGCGTCCTCGTCTTCGTCACCCTCGCGGCGGTGGGATTCCTGCTCCTCGACCGCAAGCGCTACGCGGCGCTGACCGTGCTGATCGCGGTCGCCGGCGGCCAGCTTCTCAGCACGCTCCTCAAGCTCGGCTTCGACCGCGATCGCCCGGACCTCGTGCCGCACGGCATGCAGGTCTACACCTCCAGCTTCCCGAGCGGCCATGCCATGATGGCCGCGGTGACGTACCTGACGCTCGGCGCGCTCCTCGCCGGCGTGCACGCCTCGTGGCGCGCCAAGCTCTACTTCCTCGGCGTCGCCGTGCTGATCACCCTCGTCGTCGGCGCAAGCCGCGTGTACCTCGGCGTGCATTGGCCCTCCGACGTCGCGGCCGGCTGGGCCGTCGGCACCGGCTGGGCGTGCCTGTGCTGGGCCGCGATGCGCGCGCTCCAGCGCGAAGGCAAGGTGGAAGGCGAAACCGCCTAGGGCGCGGGCAGCCAGCGGATCGACGCGATGGCGGCCTCCACTTCCGCGGGCAGCTTTTCGGCAGCGAAACGTTCCGCCATGTGGCGCGAGGCGGTGGCGTCGAGCGCGAGGCTGTAGCCGTAGCCGATCCGGCCATCCGGCGCGACGACGCGGGTGACGAGCGCTTCTTCGCCGGAAGGCAGGCGGATCGAGTGCGTGTGCACCCAGGCGTCCCTCACCACCGCGGCTTGCGCTTCTCGTTGAAGGCGTCGAGCCCTTCCTGCGCGTCGTCGGTCTCGATGATGTTGCAGATGGTCTCGACCACGTTCTCGATCGCGCGCCGGTACTCGAAGTCGTTCTGGCGCATGAACGAGTCGCGCGCGAGCTTCATCACCACCGGCGACTTCGCGGCGAACTCCAGCGCGAGCCGGCGCGCCTCGTCCATCAGCCTCGCGCGCGGCACGGCGGCGTTGAGCAGGCCGCGCTGCGCCGCCTCCGCCGCGCCGATCTCGCGCCCGGTGAAGAGGAGCTCGAAGGCCTTGTGGCGGCCGATCTGGCGCGGCAGGTGGACGAAGTGCATCGCCGGGATCACGCCGACGTTGATCTCCGGGTAGGAGAGGGTGATGTCGTCGGCGGCGACCAGGCAGTCGCAGGAGACGGCGATCGTGACGCCGGCCGCGCGCGCCGGCCCGTTCATCGCCGCGATCGTCGGCTTGCCCATGCGGTACTGCAGGTCGTGCATCTCGAAGTACAGCTTCTCGAGGAAGCGGCGCAGGTCCATGCCGCTGCCGCCGCGGATCATGGCGAGGTCCATGCCGGCGCTGAAGGCGCGGTCGAACGCGCTGGTGAGGATCACCGCGCGCACCTCCGGATCGTCCTTCGCCCGGCGGTAGGCCGCGAGCAGCGCCTCCACCAGCTCGTGGTTGAGCGCGTTGACCGGCGCACGCGCGAGCGTGATCGTCGCGACGCGGTCCCGAACGGAATAGTCGATCATCCTGGAACGGCGAGCCCGCTGCGCGTGACGCGGCCGTGCAGCTCGCGGCCGAGCACCTGCTCGCAGAGCTCGGCCGTCTCGAGCAGGCGCGAGAGGTCGATGCCGGTGTCGATGCCCATGGATTCGAAGAGGTTCACGAGGTCCTCCGTCGCGACGTTGCCGGTGTGGCCGCCGCCGTACCTGACCTTCGCCGGGTGGCCGCCGACGCCGCCGAAGGAGCTGTCGAAGTGCGTGACGCCCGCTTCGTACGCGGCGACGTAGTTCACGAGCCCCGTCCCGCGCGTGTCGTGGAAGTGGGCGATCGGCGTCACGCCCTTGACGTGCTTGAGGAGGCTTCTGACCGAGCGAGGCGTCGCCATGCCGGTCGTATCGCCGAGGGCGACGTGCGCCACGCCGAGGCTCGCGAACTTCGCCACGTCGGCGAGCACGACGTCCGGGTCGACGTTGCCCTCGATCGGGCAGCCGAAGGCGACGGACACCGTGCCGACCAGCCGGAAGCGCCCTTTCGCCGCCTCGACCATCTCCTCGATGTTCTGCCACTGCTCGGCGCGGGTGCGGTTGAGGTTCTTCTTCGTGTGCGACTCGCTGGCGGAGACCAGCAGGCTGATCTCGTTCACCCCGTAGCCTGCGTCCAGGTCCGCCAGCGCGCGCTCGACGGCCTTGCGGTTCGCGCAGGTGGCCTTGTAGTACACCCCGTCCTGTTTCTCCAACGATTTCAGGAGATCCGAGGCATCGGCGAACTGCGGCACGACCTTCGGGTTGGAGTAGGACGTCGCCTCGACCCGCCGGAAGCCGATGGCGGCGAAGCGCTCGACCAGCGCGCGCTTCGCGGCGGTGGGGATGAACTGCGGCTCGTGCTGCAGGCCGTCGCGAGCGAAACACTCGCAGAGGGTGACCGCGGACATGGTTGACAGTATCAACCAGTCTCGTCCAAAGTCAACGCCGAGGAGGAATCATGGAACAGGCGCGGCGCAGGATCATCCAGGGGCTGGGCGCGGGGCTGCTCTCCGCGGGGGCGGGCTTGTCGTGGGCGCAGGAGCCGTGGCCGAGCCGGCCGCTGCGCATGGTGGTGCCGTTCCCGCCCGGCGGCCTGACCGACGTGCTCGGCCGCGCGATCGCCGAGCGGCTCTCGGGGGCGCTCGGCCAGCCGGTGGTAGTCGAGAACAAGCCCGGCGCGGGCACGCTGACCGGCGCCGAGTCGGTCGCCAAGGCGCCCGCGGACGGCTACACGCTGCTCGTTTCGACCAGCACGACCTTCGGCATCGCGCCGGCCCTTTACAAGAACCCGCCGATCGATCCGCTGCGCGACTTCCAGCCCGTGTCCCTCATCGGCACGGTCAACTTCTTCCTCATCGCCAATCCGTCCTTCCCGGCGAACTCGGTGCAGGACCTGATCGACGTCGTGCGCGCCAACCCGGGAAAGTACAACTACGCCTCGGTGGGCAACGGCAGCGCCCACCACCTCTTCATGGAGGACCTGAAGCGCCGCTACGGCCTGCAGATGCAGCACATCGCCTACAAGGGAACGGGCGCGGCGCTCACCGACGTCCTCTCGGGCAACGTGCAGGCCATGTTCTGCGACAGCACCGCCGCGGTGCCCAACATCCGCGCCGGGAAGGTCAAGGCGCTCGGCACCACGGCGGCGAAGCAGAACGCGCTCATTCCCGCCGTGCCGCCGATCGGGCGCACGGTCGAAGGCTTCGACTGGCAGGCGTGGCAGGGCGTCTCGGTGGCCGCGGCGACGCCGGCGCCGATCGTGGCGCGCCTGTCGAACGAGATGCAGCGCTTCCAGCAGACCGACGAGTTCCGCGCCTTCCTGGCAAAGATCGGCATGGAGCCCTGGCCGCACATGACGCCGGCGGAGTTCGCGGCGCACGTGCGCACGGAGAAAGAGCGCTGGGCCGAGGCGGTGCGCGTCTCCGGCGCGAAGATCGACTGAAGAGCCATCACCATGGAAATTCTTCCGATCAACGGCTTCATCGGCGCGGAGATCCGCGGCGTCGACCTTTCCCGGCTCGACGATGCAACGTTCAAGGAGATCCACGATGCCCTCGTGAAGTACGAGGTGATCGTCCTGCGCGACCAGAAAGCCCTGACGCTGGAGGGCCAGATGGCCTTCGGCGCGCGCTTCGGCCCGCTCGTCATCCACCCGTTCTCGCCGAACCTGCCGGACAAACCGGAGGTCATCGTGCTCGACTACTCGGAGGACAACCCGGCGAACCGCACCGACGTCTGGCACGCGGACGAGACGTATCGCGAGAACCCGCCGATGGCCACCATGCTGCGCGGGCGCGTCATACCGGCGCGCGGCGGCGACACCTGCTTCTCGAGCATGACCGCGGCGTACCGCGGTCTCTCGGAGCGCATGAAGGTGCACATCCACGGCCTGGAGGCGCTGCACGACTTCAAGCCCTTCCGCTCGCTCTTCAACAATACGCCGGCGCACCGCAGGCGGCTGCGCGAGATCGAGGACGAGTTTCCCAACCCGTGGCATCCGGTGGTGCGCGTGCATCCGGTGTCGGGGCGGCGCGCCATCTACGTCAACCCGCAGTTCACGGTGCGCATCCGCGACCTGAAGGAAGACGAAAGCCAGGCGCTGCTCAGTTTCCTCTACGCGCAGGCGTCGGTGCCGGAATACCAGCTGCGCGTGAAGTGGCAGCCCGACACCGTGGTGATGTGGGACAACCGCTCGGTGCAGCACTACGCGCCGCACGACTACTACCCGCAGCGGCGCACCATGGAGCGCGTCACCATCAGCGGCGACAAGCCGGTCGGCGTCACCGGTTCCTACACGCCCGAAACCGTGGAAGGGCTGGGGTTGGTGAACCCGAAAGGCACGCCGAAGAAGGCG
>DASPMF010000221.1:0-35160 GCA_035627155.1 Burkholderiales bacterium
CGCGGATCCAGCCCGGTCTCGCGCAAGGCGACGGCCACCTGTTCGGGAAGGTCCTCATGCCGCAGCTGCGCCGCGGAGATGTTCACCGCCGTTCGCAGCGGCCTCAGGCCGAGCGCCTGCCACGCCTTGTTCTGGCGGCAGGCCTCGCGCAGCACCCAGTGTCCCAGCGGGATGATCAGGCCGGTCTCCTCGGCGAGCGGGATGAAGTCCGAGGGCAGCACCAGGCCGCGCTCCGGGTGACGCCAGCGCACCAGCGCCTCCATGCCGGTGGTGCCGCCGGTCTGCACGTCCACCTTGGGCTGGTAGTAGAGCTCGAACTCGCGGCGGTCGAACGCCTTGCGCAGGTCGTTCTCGAGCGCCAGCCGGTCGGGGAAGAAGGTGCTCATCTGCGGCTCGAACAGGCGGAAGTCGTTGCGCCCGGCCTTCTTCACGTGATACATCGCCGCGTCGGCGTTGTTGATGAGCGCCTGCGGGCTCGCGCCGTGCTCCGGGAACAGAGTGATGCCGATGCTCGGCGTGACGCGAAGCTCGTGGCCCGCGACGGCGACGGGGCCGCCCAGCACGTCGAGCATCTTGCGCGCGACGAGCGTCGCATCCCCCGCATCGTTCACGTGGCGCAGCAGCACGACGAACTCGTCGCCGCCCAGGCGCGAGACGGTGTCCTCGGCGCGGATCGTGCTGCGCAGCCGCTCAGCGATCGCGCGCAGGAGCTCGTCACCGACGAAGTGCCCGAGCGAGTCGTTGACGATCTTGAACCGGTCCAGGTCCACGAAGAGCACCGCGCAGCGCCCGTCGGCGCGGCGGCAGGCGCCGATCGCCTGGCCGATCCGGTCCTCGAGCAGCAGCCGGTTGGGCAGCTGGGTCAGCGAGTCGTGGAGGACCATGTGCTTGAGCTCCGCGTTCGCCTTCTGCAGCGATTTCGCCATGCGCGCGGTCTGGGCCGCCATGCGCGCGTCCAGGATCGACAGAACGCGCGTCGCGGAGAGGATCATGAACGTCACCAGCGCGATGGTCCCGGCCATCCACGAGTTGTCGACGATCGCGCCGGTGAGGCAGATCGTGTCCGGGGCGAACTGCGCCGCCGCCATGCCGGTGTAGTGCATCCCGGTGATCGCGAACCCCATGATCAGCGCCGCCGCGTACTTGGCGTAGATCATCCAGACCGATTCGGTGCGCAGCGAAAAGGCGAGCCACAGCGCCGCAATGGAGGCGGAGATCGCGATGAGCACCGAGGCGGCGAAGAGCAGCGGGTCGTACTGGATCGGCGGCGAAGTCTGCATCGCCGCCATGCCGGTGTAGTGCATCGATGCGATGCCGACGCCCATCAGCACGCCGCCCCAGAGCAGGTTGCGCGCGCCGAGCGTGTCGCGGCTCACCGTGTACAGGGCGAACCCGGATACGACGATCGCGATCAGCATCGAAAGCAGGGTGACGGAGACGTCGTAGCCCATCGGCACGGGCAGGCTGAACGCCAGCATGCCGATGAAATGCATCGACCAGATGCCGGTGCCCATCGAAAAGGCGCCGCCGAGGAGCCAGAGGATGGCGGCGCGACCCTTCGAGACGGTGATGCGGGTCGCCAGGTCGAGCGCCGTGTACGAGGCGAGCGTGGCCACGAGCACGGACAGCACCACCAGCCAGTAGCTGTAAGACCCCGTCATCCCTTCCTCTCCCTTGCGCGCGATGCTAGCGGAACCGCCGGAAAAGCGGGCGGCCCATGACTTTTCCTGAAATAATCCCCGCCACAACAACGGGGGTGTCTCCTGAAAACGATCGCCTTTGCTGCGCTTTCGAGCGCGGCGCTCCTTGCCGGCTCCGCGCACGCCCAGCAGACGGGCGAGCTGTGGGAAATCACCAGCCAGATGTCGGCGCCCGGCATGCCTGCGGGCATGATCCCGGCCCAGACCAGCCAGGTCTGCCAGTCGAAGGATTTCGACCGCACGCCGGGCGAGGAGCGCGATCGCTCCAAGTGCACGGTCTCCAACATGCGCCAGACACCGACGCGCATCACCTACGACGTCAAGTGCGAGGGCAACCCGCCGACCACCGGCAGCGCCGACTACACCTTCGAGGCGAACCGCACCCGCATGAAGGGCACCATGAAGATGGTGACGAAGGACGGCGAGATGACCATGCAGATGAGCGGGCGCAAGCTCGGCGCCTGCAACGTGGAGCAGCATCGCAAGGCGCAGCAGAAGCCGTTCGAGGACGCGAAGCGCCAGTCCGATGCGGCGATGAAGGAGGCCGACGACGGGATGATCAAGGCGTGCCGCCAGGACCTTGAGAAGATGCAGCCGGGGTTCGGCCTGGTGGGCCACTGCTCGAGGCGCGATGACCAGGAATGCCGCGGCCTCATGAAGTCGGTTTCACCCGCGGTGCGCAAGGCGTGCACGGCGGACCTGGGCGAGTACTGCAAGCGCTACCAGACGCGCGACGGCCTGCTGAAGATCGGCAGCAACCCGCTGCGCCTCGACCAGACCGCCCGGATGTGCGGGCAGCCGGTCGCTGCGGTGCGGGGAAGGCTGTGCCCCGGTGCCGTGCGCGACGACGCGCTGCGCTTCGTGGCGCTGCAATGCCCGGCAGAAGCCAAGGTGATCGCGGCCAAGGAATGCGGCGGCCGGTCGTTCACCGTCGCCCAAGGCAGCAAGTACGGGGAGTTCTGCGGCGCCTATCGCAGCACGCTCGCGGATGCCGGCGACGACGCTGCGCCGACGCGGAACACGACATCCCAGCCCGCGCCGCAGTCGCCTTCGCAGCCGGCGCCGGCGGACGCCGCGTCGCAGGCGATCCAGGAAGGGCTCGGCAAGCTGAAAGGCCTGTTCGGCCGGTAGCGTGCGCCGCGTCCTCGTCGCGGTCGCCGCGCTGCTCGCGGCGGCGGGCGCGCAGGCTCTCGACAATCCATTCCCGAAAGCCGGCGCCGCCTACCTGGTGGTGCGCGACGGCCAGCCCCTATGGGGCCAGGCCGTCGAGCGGCGCCTGCAGCCGGCGAGCCTCGCCAAGATGATGACCGCGCTGCTTGCCGTGGAGAGCGGCAAGGCGCCCGACCGGATCGTGGTGGTCGGCGCCGGCGCCGCGCGGGCCACCGGCAAGCGGCTCGGGCTGCGCGCCGGGGAACGCCTGCGCGCGAGCGACCTCCTGGCCGCCTCGATGATCGCTTCCACGAACGACGCTTGCCGGGCGCTCGCCGAGGACCTCGGCGGGACGCGCGAGCGCTTCACCGCGGCGATGAACGCGCGCGCCGTGGCGCTCGGCATGCAGGACACCCGCTTCGCCGATCCGTGCGGGCACGACCGGCCCGGACAGCACACTACGGCAGCCGACATTGTCAGGCTCGCCCAGGCCGTCGCCGCGCGCGCCGACCTCATGCGGCTCGCGGCGATGCCGAAGGCCACGGTCCGCACGGTCGACAACAAGCGCAGCTTCCGGCTCGCCAACACCAACGCGCTGCTCGGCTATACCGGCGTGCTCGGCCTGAAGACCGGCTACACGCCGGAGGCCGGGCGCTGCATCGTCGGCCTCGCCGAGCGCGACGGGGTGCGCGTGCTGCTCGTGATCCTGAACGGCTCGGACCGCTGGTGGGACGCCGCGGCGATGATCGAGCGCGCCTTCGCATTCCGGTGACGGTCGCGGCGAAGGCGGCGCTGCTGGCGCTTGCCGTGATCGGTGCCTACGTGGCGTCCCTTGCCGCCACCTTCCAGTTCGACGACTACAACGTCATCGTCGGCAATCCGGCGGTCCAGTCGTGGGACGCTCTCGCGCACGAGCTCGGCCGAGGCCTCAGGCCGGTGCTGAAGCTCACATACACGCTCGACTGGACGCTGTGGGGCGGCTCGCCGGTCCCATTCCATGCGCTCAACGTCGCCTTGCATGCTTTGAACGCCTGCCTGCTCTACTTCATCGCGCTGCGGCTCGCCGCGCGCTGGAACCGGGAGGCCTCGTTCGCAGCCTTGCTTGCCGCGCTGCTCTTCGCGCTGCATCCGGTGCAGACCGAAGCGGTGACCTACGCGAGCGGCCGCTCGGTGTCGCTCGCGGCGAGCTTCTACCTCGGGGCGCTGCTGGTCTACCTGCGTGCCGGGCCGGCGTGGGCCTCGCTCGGCCTCTTCGCGCTCGCGTGCGGGTCGCGGGAAACCGCGCTGACGCTGCCGGCGGCGCTGCTGCTCTGCGAGCTCGCCCGCCGCGGCGCGCCGGACTGGCGGGCCATCGCGCGCCGCCAGTGGCCGTACTGGACCCTGGCCGTTCTCCTTGCGGCCGCCGCCTTCGCGCACGGGCGCTATGTCCGCTTCATCGAGACCGCGTTCGCCCAGCGCAGCGTGGCCGACAACCTGCTTACGCAGGTGCAGGGCATCGGCTACCTGGTATCCCGTCTCTTCCTGCCACACCGGCTCAACATCGATCCGGCGCTTCCGGCCCTGGCGGTTTGGGACACGGCGCTGGCGCTCCAGGCGCTCGGCCTCGGCGTCCTGGCGCTGGTCGGCCTGCTCTCGCTGCGCAAGGCGCCGTGGATCGGCTTCGGGCTGTGCTGGTTCTTCCTCCAGCTCGCGCCGACGAACTCGGTCATGCCGAGGCTGGACGTCGCGAACGAGCGCCAGCTCTACCTCGCGCTCTGGGGCCTGGGCGTCGCGCTCGCGTTCCAGGTCGCGTGGAACCGGGTCCTGAAGACCGCGGCGGCGGCAGCGCTGCTGTTGCTCGCGGCGCTCGGCGTGATGCGGCAGCTCGACTACCGTAGCGAAACGTCGCTCTGGGAGGCGGCGGTGCGCGAAGCGCCGTGGAACGCGCGCGCGCACAACAACCTGGGCTACGCGCGCGCCGTCGCCGGCGATCACGCCGGGGCGGTTCGCGCGTATCGCGAAGCGCTCGCGTTCTCGCCCGGCAACGAGACCGCCCTCTACAACCTTGCGAGGTCGGCCGCGGCGCTGCGCGGCCGGTAAACTGCCGCCGCAATGGATACGCTGACCCACGCGCTCTCGGGCGCGCTTCTCGCGCGCGCCACGGCGCCGAAGGATGCACCGCCGCGCTCGGCGCCGCGGCGCATCGCCGCCGGCTTCCTAGCCTGCGCCGCGCCGGATCTCGATTTCGTCTTCAGCTTCCTCGGCCCGGTGGAATACCTGCTGTTGCACCGCGGGCCGACCCATTCCGTGCTCCTCGCGCCGTTGTGGGCGCTCGGCATTTCGTGGCTGCTTGCGAAGCTCCTGCGCGAGCCCGGGGGCTGGAAGGTTTTCTACGGCGTCACGGTGATGGCGCTTTATGCGCACATCGCCGGCGACCTCATCACGAGCTTCGGCACGATCGTCTTCTCGCCGCTTTCGGACTGGCGCGCCGCGATCGGCACCACCTTCATCATCGACCTGTGGTTCAGCGGCATCATCCTCGCCGGACTGGTCGCCTGCGCCGTCTTCCGGCGCAGCAAGGTGCCCGCGTTCGCCGCGAGCTGCGTCCTCGCCGGCTACGTGGCCTTCCAGTATGTGCAGAAGCACCAGGCCCTCGCCTTCGGGGAGGCGCATGCCCGCGCGCTCGGCCTGAAGGACGCCCGCGTGGTGGCGCATCCGAGGCCGGTCTCGCCGTTCAACTGGACGGTGTTCGTCAGCGACGCCGAAGCGCACCGCTTCGCGCATGTGAACCTGGTTCGCGCGGCGCCGAGGGCCTACGCCCCGGGCGACGGCTTCATCGCGAAGATCGATGCGCCCTATTTGCCGAAGGAGCAGGCGATCTGGGTGACGCGCTCACGCTACGGAGAGACGCCCGAGGCGCGCGTGCTGGCGAAGCAGGCGTGGAACGCCGAGGCGCTCGGCTTTTTCCGCTGGTTCGCCGACCTGCCGGCCCTCGACGGCATCAGCGAGGGCTCGACGTGCGCATGGTTCGCGGACCTGCGCTTCCTCACGCCGGGCCGGGAAGGCATGCCGTTTCTCTACGGCGCGTGCCGCGACGGCGCGGGACCGTGGCGCGTCTACCAGCGCCAGGGCGATACGCGGATCCTCCTGCGCTAGGGCGCGAGCCGGGTGGGGAAGTTGAGGCGCCCGCAGATCTCGGCGCTGAGGGCCGACTGGTTGAGCGTGTAGAAGTGCAGGCCCGGCGCGCCGCCTTCGAGAAGCCGCCGGCAGAGCTCGGTCACGACGTCGAGGCCGAAGGCGCGGATCGACGCGCCGTCGTCGAGGAAGCCCTCGAGCTTGAGCCGCATCCAGCGCGGGATCTCGGCGCCGCAGGCATCGGAGAAGCGCGCGAGCTGGGCGAAGTTGCCGATCGGCATGATGCCCGGGACGATCGGCACGGCGACGCCGGCGCGGCGCGCCTCGTCCACGAAGCGGAAGTACGCGTCCGCGTTGTAGAAATACTGCGTGATCGCAGCGTCCGCCCCGGCGTCGACCTTGCGCTTGAAGTGGCGGATCTCGTCGCGCGCGTAGCGCGTCTGGGGGTGGTATTCCGGATAGCACGCGACCTCGATGCGGAACCAGTCGCCGGTCTGCGCGCGGATGAACTCCACCAGCTCGGCGGCGTAGCGGAACTCCCCGGCGGCGGCGATGCCCGAGGGCAGGTCGCCGCGCAGCGCCACGACGTGGCGGATGCCCTGGCTGCGGTAGCGCTCGAGCTGCGCCGCAATCTCGTCCCGCGTCGAGGCGATGCACGAGAGGTGCGGCGCCGCCTGAAGGCCTTCCTTGCGGATGTCGAGCACCGTCTCGAGCGTGCCTTCGCGGGTCGAGCCGCCCGCGCCGAACGTCACGGAGAAGAACGCGGGCTCGAGCTCCGCCAGCCGGCGCCAGGTGTCGCGCAGCTTGGCGCGCCCCTCCGGCGTCTTCGGCGGGAAGAACTCGAAGCTAAGAACCTTTTCCATCGATGTAGGGCTTGAGCGCGGCGAACACCGTTGCGTTGACCGGCGCCTCGAGGCCGGCCTCCTTCGCCATGCGCGCGACGGCGCCGCAGAGCCAGGGCGCCTCCAGCTTGCCGCCCGCTTCCAGGTCGTGCGCCATCGACGCCTTCATCTCGTGCGGCATGGTTGCGGCGAACTCCATGCGCTTTTCCACGAAGTCGTCGGCGAGCTTCACGCCGCGCGCGCGCCCGACCGCCCATGTCTCGCGCATCGCCTGCTCGAAGAGCCGCCTCAGGTCCGGGTCTGCGCGCACGACGCCGATCGGCTGGCGCGACACGGCGGTCGCGCTCGACAGCGCGACGAGGAACACGAACTTCTCCCAGTTCGAGCGCACGATGTCGTCGGAAATCTCCGCGTTGACTTTCGATTGCTTGAGGACTTCGAGGAAACGCTCCGCGATGGGCCGCTGCGATTCCACGAGCGGGCCGAACTGCAGCCGCGCCATCTGGCCGATGTGCTCGATCACCCCCGGCGCGGCGATGCGGGTGGCGCAGTACGCGGAGCCCCCGAGCACCTGCTCCTTCGGGAAAACCTTGCGCAGCAGGTCGATGGACTCGACGCCGTTCTGGAACGGAATCACCACGCCGCCCTTCGCCAGCAGCGGCCGGATGCTCTCCGCGGCGCCTCGGGTATCCCAGAGCTTGACCGCGAACATCACCACGTCCACCGGTCCGACCTCCGCCGGCCGCTCGTACGCCTTGACGCGGAGCGTGGCGGAGCCGAGCGGGCTCCGGAGCTCGAGGCCCTTCTCCTTCAGCGCGGCGAGGTGCTTGCCGCGGGCGAGGAAGGAGACGTCGGCGCCGCCCTGCACGAGGCGCGCGCCGAAGTAGCCGTTGACCCCGCCGGCGCCGATTGCGGCGATCTTCATCGTCGTCCCCCTAGTACCGGTAATGCTCGGGCTTGTACGGGCCTTCCTTCGGCACGTGGATGTACTTCGCCTGCGCGTCGGTGAGCTCGGTGAGCTGGGCGTTGAGCGTCTTCAGCTGCAGGCGCGCCACCTTCTCGTCGAGCGCCTTCGGCAGGATGTAGACGCCCACCGGGTACTGGGTGTTGTTGGTGAAGAGCTCGATCTGCGCCAGCACCTGGTTGGCGAACGAGGAGCTCATCACGTACGACGGGTGGCCGGTGCCGCAGCCGAGGTTCACCAGGCGCCCTTCGGCGAGCATGATGATGCGCTTGCCGTCGGGGAAGATGACGTGGTCGACCTGCGGCTTGATGTTCTCCCACTTGCAGTCCTTCAGCCCGGCGATGTCGATCTCGTTGTCGAAGTGGCCGATGTTGCAGACGATGGCGTTGTTCTTCATCTTCTGCATGTGGGCCTTCGTGATGACGTGGAAATTGCCGGTCGCCGTCACGAAGATGTCCGCTTTGTCGGCGGCGTAGTCCATCGTCACCACGCGGTAGCCTTCCATCGCCGCCTGCAGCGCGCAGATCGGGTCGATCTCCGTCACCCACACCTGGGCCTGCAGCCCGCGCAGCGCCTGCGCCGAGCCCTTGCCCACTTCGCCGAAGCCCGCCACCACAGCGACCTTGCCGGCGACCATTACGTCGGTGGCGCGCTTGATGCCGTCGACCAGCGACTCGCGGCAGCCGTAGACGTTGTCGAACTTCGACTTCGTCACCGAGTCGTTGACGTTGATGGCGGGGAAGAGCAGGCGCTTTTCCTTGTGCATCTGGTACAGGCGGTGCACGCCGGTCGTGGTCTCCTCGGTGACGCCCTTGATGTCCTTGCCGATCCGCGAATACCAGCCCGGCTCGGCCTTCAGCTTCTTCTCGATGGACTTGTACAGCGACACTTCTTCGTCGCTCGCCGGCTTGGAGAGGACCGAGAGATCCTTCTCGGCCTTCTGGCCGAGATGCACCAGCAGCGTCGCGTCGCCGCCGTCGTCGAGGATCATGTTCGGACCCTTGCCATCGGCGAACTCGAAGATCCGGTGCGTGTACTCCCAGTACTCGTCGAGCGTCTCGCCCTTGTAGGCGAACACCGGCGTGCCGCCGGCGGCGATCGCCGCCGCCGCATGGTCCTGCGTCGAGAAGATGTTGCACGAGGCCCAGCGCACGTCCGCGCCGAGCGCCTTCAGCGTCTCGATGAGCACCGCAGTCTGGATGGTCATGTGCAGGGAGCCCGCGACGCGCGCGCCCTTGAGCGGCTGCCTGCTCTTGTACTCGTCTCGGATCGCCATCAGCGCCGGCATCTCCGACTCGGCGATGGCGATCTCCTTGCGGCCCCAGTCGGCGAGCTTGAGGTCGGCGACCTTGTAGTCCATGAACGGCTTCGTCGGTGCATTCATTTCCAGCTCCTGAAAAGAAAAAGCGCCCGCATCGTTTCCGATGCGAGCGCCGTTGTGTTTAGCTGAGCCTGACCCCTGTTTAAGGGACGCAACGCTCCTCAGCGGGGCGAATTATAGACTGCCCCATACGTCCTTTGCCACCTCGATGCAAAGGCGCAGCTTCTCCACCTCCTGGGCCTCGGTCAGGTTGTTGCCGTGGTGGGTGCTCGAGAAGCCGCACTGGGGGCTGATGCAGAGGTTGTCCGGGGAAATGAACTTCGACGCCTCGTCGATGCGGCGCTTCAGCAGGCCCTTGTCTTCCAGGTTCGGCAGCTTCGAGGAAACCAGGCCGAGCACGACCTTCTTGCCCTTGGGCACGAAGCGCAGCGGCTCGAAGCCGCCCGAGCGCTCGTCGTCGAACTCGAGGAAGAAGCCGTCCACGTCGATGTGCGAAAAGGCGATGTCGGCGACGAAGTCGTAGCTGCCGCTTGCGAGCCAGGTGCTCTTGAAGTTGCCGCGGCAGGTGTGCACGCACACGGTCATGTCGTCCGGCACCTCTCGCGTGGCCTCGTTGATCGCGCGCGCGTAGCGCTCGCTGTCCTTGCGCGGATCGTCGCCGAGCTTCCTGAACTGCTCCTGCACCTTCGGGTCGCCCATCATGGCGATGGTCGTGTCGTCGATCTGCAGGTAGCGGCAGCCGGCCTTGTACAGGTCCGCGATCTCCTCGCGATAGCACCGGGTCAGGTCCGCCCAGAACTCCTCGTGGTCGGGATAGACCTTGTTGAGCGAGGCGCGGTCGGCGCGCGCGTGCAGCATCGCCGGCGACGGCATCGTGAACTTGGGGGTTCCACGAGTCACCGTTTTTCTCAGAAACTCGAAATGCGACAGCATGCTCGGCTTGCTCCGGCGCAGCTTGCCGGAGAGGACCATGAACGGCGGCTGCTCGTCGGTGTTCTTGAACTCCGCGCCCTTGGCGTACTGCGGCTGCGTGAGCTCGACGCCGTCGAAGCCGTGCAGGAAGTCGATGTGCCACCAATCGCGGCGGAACTCGCCGTCCGTGATCGACTGCAGCCCCACGTCCTCCTGCAGCTTCACCACCTTGCGGATGTGCTCGTCTTCCGCCGCGGTGAGCTGCGCCTTGGTTATTTCCTTCTTCTTGAAGCGGGCGCGCGCCTCGTGGAGCGCCCGGGGGCGGAGCAGGCTGCCGACATGGTCGGCGCGGAACGGTGCGTTCATCGAGACGCTAGGCCGCCTCTTTCAGCGCCAGCGCCTTGTCGGTCGCTTCCCAGGTGAATTCCGGCTCCTCGCGCCCGAAGTGGCCGTAGGCGGCGGTCTTCTCGTAGATCGGTCGCAGCAGGTCGAGCATCTGGATGATGCCCTTCGGGCGCAGGTCGAAGTTGGCCTGCACGAGCTGCGCGATCTTGTCGTCGGCCATCTTGCCGGTGCCCTGCGTCGTGACCATGACGCTCGTGGGCTGGGCGACGCCGATGGCATACGACACCTGCACCAGGCACTTGGAGGCGAGCCCCGCGGCGACGATGTTCTTGGCGACGTAACGCGCGGCATAGGCGGCCGAGCGGTCGACCTTCGACGGGTCCTTGCCGGAGAACGCGCCGCCGCCATGCGGCGCCGAGCCGCCGTAGGTGTCGACGATGATCTTGCGTCCGGTCAGGCCGCAGTCGCCCTTCGGCCCCCCGATCTCGAACGCGCCGGTCGGATTGACGAGGTACTTGACCTTGCCCTTGACCATGTTCTTCGGCAGGACCGGCTTGATGATCTGCTCGATCACCGCCTCCTCGATCTGCTTGTGCGTGACGCCGGGCGCGTGCTGCGTGGAAAGGACCACGGTCTCGATCGAGTCGGGCTTGCCGCCCGCGTAGCGCAGCGTGACCTGCGATTTCGCGTCGGGCCGCAGCCAGGCAAGGCGGCCGTCGCGGCGCACTTCGGCCTGGCGCTCGACCAGGCGGTGCGAGAGGTAGATCGCCATCGGCATGAGGCTCGGCGTCTCGTCGCAGGCGTAGCCGAACATGAGGCCCTGGTCGCCCGCGCCCTGGTCGAGGTCGAGGCCCTTGCCTTCGTCCACGCCCTGCGCGATGTCGCGCGACTGTTCGCCGTAAGCGACCACGACCGTGCAGCCGTCGGCGTCGAAGCCGATCTTCGGGTCGGTGTAGCCGATGCGGCGGATGGTGTTGCGCGCGATGTGCTGGAAGTCCACGTCGGCGTTGGTCGTGATCTCGCCGGCGAGCACCACCAGGTTGTCCTTCACCAGCGTCTCGGCCGCGACGCGCGAGCGCGGGTCCTGGGCTAGAATCGCATCGAGCACCGCGTCCGAAATCTGATCGGCGACCTTGTCCGGATGCCCTTCGGACACCGATTCGGAAGTAAAGAGAAAATCGCTCATAGCGAACTCGCGGTCCCGCCCTGTGTTTGGAAGGCCGCAAGGATACCAAACTCTTGCACCGGTTCCTCAGGTTCCTCCTCGGCTTCAGCGCACGCTTTCCGCTCGCGTTGCTGCACGCGTTCGGCGCCGCTTTCGGGTGGGCCATCTACCTCGTCTCGCCGGGGTACCGGTCCCACCTGAGGTCCAACCTCGCGCAGGCCGGCATCGACGATCCACGCGTCATGCGCGAAGCGATCGCTTCCGCGGGGAAGATGCTCGCCGAGCTGCCGGCGATGTGGTTCCGGCCGCACGCCGAAACGGCGGCGCTGGTGCGCAGCGTGGTGGGCGCGGAGGAAGCGCTCGCGGCGCGCGATCGCGGCGAGCCGCTGCTTTTCCTCACGCCGCACATGGGCTGCTTCGAGGTCACCGCCCAGTACGCGGCGCGCATCACGCCGATGACGGTCCTCTACCGCCCGCCGAAGATCCGGGCGCTCGAGCCGCTCATGCAGGAAGGGCGCGGCCGGCCCGGCATCCGCCTCGTGCCGGCCGACGTGACCGGCGTGCGCGAGCTCTTTTCCGCCCTGCGTCGCGGCGAGGCTGTGGGATTCCTCCCCGACCAGGTACCGAGCCAGGGCGAAGGGGAATGGGCGGAGTTCTTCGGCCGCGCCGCCTACACGATGACGCTCGCCGGCAAGCTCGCCGAGCGGCCGGGCATCCGTTGCTTCCTCGCGTACGGCCGGCGCCTGCCGCGCGGCGCCGGCTACGAGATCGTGCTGCGCGCTTTTCCGGAGAAGCTTCGGGGCGAGAGCGCGGCGCGCCACCTCAACCGCGCGCTCGAGGCGCTCATCCGCGAATGCCCCGGCCAGTATCTCTGGAGCTACAACCGCTACAAGACGCCCAAGGGCGCGAAGGCGCGGTGAGCCGCCTGGTCTTCGGGCTGATGTACCTGGCCCATGCGCTGCCGCTCCGGGCCCAGCGGTTCATCGCCGATGGCGTTGCCTGCGCGCTTTACTGGATCGTGGGCGAGCGGCGCCGCGTCATCCGGATCAACCTGCAAAAATGCTTCCCCGCCCGCGGCGAGAGCGAACGCGAAAGGCTGGCGCGCGCCCATTTCCGCGCGTTCATGCGCAGCTTCATCGAGCGCGCCGTCCTGTGGTGGTCGTCTCCCGAACGCATCCGCCGCCTGGTGGCGCTTGAAGGCCTGGAGAACCTCAAGGCGCCGCAAGGGCGTCCGGTGATCCTCTTCGCGCCGCATTTCGTGGGGCTCGATGCGGCGCTCTCGCGCATCTCGATGGACTTTCCGCTCGTGACGCTCTACTCGCGCCAGAAGGATGTGCGCTTCGACGAGCTCATGGCGCGCGGGCGCACCCGCTTCGGCGCGAAGGTGTTCGCCCGCCATACCGGCCTGCGCAAGGCGCTGCGCGCCATGCAGGAGGGCGCGCTCTTCTACTACCTTCCGGACCTCGATTACGGGCCGCGCGGCGCGGTGTTCGTGCCGTTCTTCGGCGTGCCGGCAGCGACGGTGACCGGCCTTTCCGGCATCGCCCGTGCGACGGGCGCAGTGGTCGTTCCGTGCGTGACCGAGCAAACGGCGCACGGCTACCGCGTGCGGCTGTTTCCCGCCTGGACCGGCTTCCCCGGCGCAGACGATGCGGCCGACGCGCGCCGGATGCTCGCGTTCGTGGAAGCGCGCGTCCTGGAGCTTCCGGAGCAATACTATTGGCTGCACAAGCGCTTCAAGACCCGGCCGGAAGGAGAGCCCCGCTTCTACGCATGAGGATCCGCTTTACCAAGATGCACGGCGCGGGCAACGATTTCGTGGTTCTCGACTGCACGCAGCAGCCGTTTTCCCTGACCGCGGCGCAGCTGAGGCAGCTCGCGGACCGCCACCTCGGTGTCGGCTGCGACCAGGTCCTCGTGGTCGAGAAACCCTCGCGGCGGGACGCGGATTTCCGCTACCGGATCTTCAACGCCGACGGCGGCGAAGTCGAGCAGTGCGGCAATGGCGCGCGCTGCTTCGTGCGCTATGTGCACGAGCGCGGCCTGACCGACAAGCGCGAGATCCGCGTCGAGACGCTCGCGGGCATGATCGTCCCGAGGCTGGAGGACGACGGCGAGGTGACGGTGGACATGGGGCCGCCGCTGCTCGAGGGAACGGAGACGATCGACGGCGCGGAGCTCGCGATCCTTTCCATGGGCAACCCGCACGCCGTCCAGGTGGTCGACGACGTGGAGCGGGCGCCGGTCACCACGCAGGGTCCGCGGCTCGAGCACCACGCGCGCTTTCCGAACCGGGTGAACGCCGGCTACGTGCAGGTCGTGGACCGCCACGAGGCCAAGCTGCGCGTATGGGAGCGCGGCGCGGGCGAGACGCTTTCGTGCGGCACCGGCGCGTGCGCGGCGGTGGTGGCGGGCATCGGTCGCGGCCTGCTCGAATCGCCGGTGCGCATGCACACGCGCGGCGGAGCGTTGACCATTGCTTGGAACGGCGGCGACAATCCCGTCTGGATGAAGGGGCCGGCGCAGACGGTGTTCGAGGGAGAGATCGACCTATGAAAGAAGAACAAGAACGATGAGTCCCGACGATGTCGCGATGTTCCTGCGCACCCACCCGCAGTTCTTCGACCAGCACCCCGAGCTCCTCGAGAAGATCCAGGTCCCCCATCCGTACGGCGGGCGCGCGATTCCGCTCGCCGAGCGCCAGACGGTCGCGCTGCGCGAGAAGCTGAAGCTCGTCGAGGGCAAGCTCTCCGAGCTCGTCCAGTTCGGCGAGGAGAACGACGCGATCAGCGAGAAGGTGCACCGCCTCGCGGTTGCGCTGGTCGGCGCCGGGGATTTTCCCGCGCTCGCCCGGTCGCTCTATTTCCACCTGCGCGAGGACTTCGCCGTGCCGCATGTCGCCCTGCGCATCTGGGGCAAGTCGGTCGCGGCCGATTTCCCGGAGGCCGAAGCGGTGGACGCGGCGCAGCGCCAGCACGCCGAATCGCTCGGCGCGCCGCAGTGCGGCGCCGCAGCCGGAAACCCCTGCCTGCCGTGGTTCGGCGAGGCGGCCGAGCACCTGCGCTCCGTGGCGCTGGTGCCGCTGGGCGACGCATCGGTGTTCGGGCTGCTGGCGCTCGGCAGCGAGGACGCGCAGCGCTTCTATCCCGAAATGGGCGTGCTCTATCTGCGCCGGATCGGCGAGCTGTGCGCCGCCGGCGTCTCCGCGAGGATCTGACGACGTCGGACGCCCGGCTTGCGGCGGAGTACCTCGACGCGCTGAAGCACCAGCGGCGGCTGTCCCCCGCGACGCTCGGAAACTACGCGCGCGCGCTGCAGCTCCTCGTTGCCTTCCCGAACGTCGCGCTCAAGGACCTGGATGCGTCGCAGGCGCGGCGCTTCGTCGCCGTGCTGCATGCGAAGGGCCTTGCGCCGCGCACGCTGGCCCTGACGCTGTCCGCGTGGCGCGGCTTCTTCCGCTGGCTGGTGCGCAGCAAGGGCTTCGCGGTGAATCCCGTCGTCGGCGTGCGGGCACCCAAGGCGCCACGGCCACTGCCGAAGGCGCTTTCGGTGGAACAGGCGGCGCAGCTCCTCGACGGCGGGGGCGGCGATGAAGTCGCGTTGCTGCGCGACCGGGCCATGTTCGAGCTGCTGTATTCCTCCGGCCTGCGCCTCGCCGAGCTCGTGGCGCTCGACGTGCACGACGGACGCCTGGACCTGCGCGAAGCGGAAGTGACCGTGACCGGCAAGGGATCGAAGACGCGCACCGTTCCGGTGGGCGCGCGGGCGCGCGACGCGTTGCGCGCCTGGCTCGAGGTGCGCGCGCGCCTCGCGGCGCCGGAGGAGCCGGCGCTTTTCGTCGGCGCGCGCGGCCGGCGCATCAGCCCTTCGCTGGTGGGCAGCCGCCTTCGCGCCTGGGCGGCCCGCGCCGGCCTGGGCCAGCATGTGCATCCCCACATGCTGCGTCATTCGTTCGCAAGCCACGTGCTCCAGTCCTCGCAGGACCTGCGCGCGGTGCAGGAGCTCCTCGGCCACGCCAGCATCTCGACCACGCAGGTCTATACGCACCTGGATTTCCAGGCCCTCGCGAAGGTCTACGACGCCGCGCATCCGCGCGCCCGCAAGAAGTGAAGCTCCATCTCAAGAAGGGGCGCGACAAGTCCGTGAAGCGCCGGCACCCCTGGGTGTTCTCCGGCGCCGTGGAGAAGGTCTCGGGCGCGCCCGCGAGCGGCGACACCGTCGAGGTGGCCGACGCCTCGGGCAAGGTGCTGGCTCTGGCTGCGTGGAGCCCCAGATCGCAGATCCGCGCGCGCGCATGGACGTTCGATCCTGCGCACGCGGTCGATGCCGCCTTCTTCAGGGACCGGATCCGGCGCGCGCTGGCGATGCGCGAAGGCCTCGCCGCGGCCAAGCATACGAACGCCATGCGCCTCGTGCATGGCGAATCGGACGGCCTGCCCGGCCTCGTAGTGGATCGCTACGCCGACGTGCTGGTGGCGCAGTTCCTGTCGACCGGCGCCGAGCGCTGGCGCGACCCGATCCTGGACGCGCTGATGGAGCTTTCCGGCTGCGCGGCGATCTTCGAGCGCTCGGACGCGGAGGTGCGCAAGCTGGAGGGGCTCGAGGCGCGCGCCGGCTTCGTGCGCGGCAACCGGGCTGCATCGCGCTGCCCCATCATCGAGTACGGCCTCAACTTCCGGGTCGACGTGCAGCAGGGGCAGAAGACCGGCTTCTTCCTCGACCAGCGCGAGAACCGCCAGCGCGTGCGCGCGCTCGCGGCCGGCCGGAAGGTCCTCGACGGGTTCAGCTACACCGGCGGGTTCGCGCTGGCGGCCCTCGCGGGCGGGGCGACGCACGTCACGGCGCTCGAGAGCTCCGTCGAGGCGCTCGAGGTGGCGAAGGAGAACCTCGCCGCCAACCCCCTCGATGCGTCCAAGGTCGAATGGCTCAAGGCCGACGTGTTCCAGCAGCTGAGGACCTTGCGTGACGAGAACGCGCGCTTCGACCTCATCGTCCTCGATCCGCCGAAGTTCGCGCCCACCGCGGCGCAGGCGAGGAACGCCGCGCGCGCCTACAAGGACATCAACCTGCTCGCCTTCAAGCTGCTCGCGCCCGGCGGGCTGCTCGCCACGTTCTCGTGCTCCGGCGGCGTGGGCGCCGAGCTCTTCCAGTCCATCGTCGCCGGGGCGGCGCTCGACGCCGGCGCGGAGGGGAAGATCATCGAGCGCTTCGGCGCCGCGGCCGACCACCCGGTCGCGCTGGAGTTTCCCGAAGGGGACTACCTGAAGGGGCTGCTGGTTCTCAAAGGGTAAAATCCGCGCATGCAAGAGACGAACATGGTGCCGGTGACCATCCTTACCGGCTTCCTCGGCGCCGGCAAGACCACGCTCCTCAACCGGATCCTCAAGGAGGAGCACGGGCAGAAGATCGCGGTGATCGAGAACGAGTTCGGCGAGACCGGCGTCGACGGCGAGATCATCGAGAAGTCCGACGAGCAGATCGTCGAGATGAACAACGGCTGCATCTGCTGCACGGTGCGCGGCGACCTCATCCGCATCCTCGGCACGCTCAGGGACAAGCGCGAGAACGGCGCGCTCAAGTTCGACCGCGTGGTGATCGAGACTACGGGCATGGCCGACCCGGGCCCTGTCGCGCAGACCTTCTTCACCGACGAGGACATCGGCAACTATTACCTGCTCGACTCGATCCTCACTGTGGTGGACGCCAAGCACGCGCCGAAGCAGCTCGACGAGTTCCACGAGGCGCAGGAGCAGGTGGGCTTCGCCGACAAGATCCTGATGTCGAAGACGGACCTGGTCTCCGAAACCGACGTGGACGAGCTTTCGAAGCGGCTCAAGCGCATGAACCCGCGGGCGCCGATCAAGAAGGTGCACTTCGGCAACGCGCCGATCGAGGAGGTGCTCGACCTGCGCGGCTTCAACCTGAACGCGATCCTTGAGCTCGACCCCGAGTTCCTCACCGATTCGCACCACGAGCACCACGACGAGGTGGAGTCGTTCGTTTTCCGCTCGGACAAGCCCTTCGACGGCGACAAGCTCGAGCAGTTCCTGTCCGGCATGATCCAGGTCTACGGCCCGGACCTCCTGCGCTACAAGGGCGTGCTGTGGATGAAGGGCAAGCCGCGCCGCGTGGTCTTCCAGGGCGTCCACATGATGATGGGCGGCGACATGGGCAAGCCGTGGGGCAAGGGCGAAAAGAAGCGCTCGATCCTTGTCTTCATCGGCAAGAAGCTGCCGAAGGACCTCTTCCTCGCCGGCCTCGAGGAGTGCCTGGCGAAGTAGCGAACCGACCGGCGGCGCCGCTGTCGTAACGTTTTCCGAAGGCAAGAACTCCGATGGAACAGTTCCACGGCACGACCATCCTTTCCGTTCGCCGCGGCTCCGGCGTCGCGCTCGGCGGCGACGGGCAGGTGACGCTCGGCAACGTCGTCGTCAAGGGCGGCGCGCGAAAGATCCGCCGCCTCTACAACGACCGCATCCTGGCCGGCTTCGCCGGCGGCACCGCGGACGCGTTCACGCTGTTCGAGCGCTTCGAGGGCAAGCTGGAGAAGCACCAGGGCAACCTCCTGCGCTCCGCGGTGGAGCTCGCCAAGGACTGGCGCACCGATCGCATGCTGCGCCGGCTGGAGGCGATGCTGGCGGTGGCCGATCGCGAGCGCTCGCTCATCATCACCGGCATGGGCGACGTGCTGGAGCCGGAGCTCGGCATCGTGGCAATCGGTTCGGGCGGCCCCTACGCGCAGAGCGCCGCACGGGCCCTGCTCGAGCACACCGAGCTCGGCGCGCGCGAGATCGTCGACAAGGCGCTGGCCATCGCCGCCGACCTGTGCATCTACACCAACCATCAGCGCTCCATCGAAGTCCTGGAGTAATGCGCCCCTCATGAGCGGAATGACGCCGCAGGAAATCGTCCACGAGCTGGACAAGTTCATCGTCGGGCAGGGCAAGGCGAAGCGGGCAGTCGCCATCGCGCTGCGCAACCGCTGGCGCCGGCAGCAGGTGCCGGAGCCGCTGCGCCAGGAGATCACGCCGAAGAACATCCTCATGATCGGGCCCACCGGGGTGGGGAAGACCGAGATCGCGCGCCGCCTGGCGCGGCTCGCCGACGCGCCGTTCATCAAGGTCGAGGCGACCAAGTTCACCGAGGTCGGCTACGTCGGCCGCGACGTCGACACCATCGTGCGCGACCTGGTGGAGATCAGCGTGAAGCAGACGCGCGAGCAGGCCATGCGCAAGGTGCGCACGCGCGCCGAGGAAGCCGCGGAGGAGAAGATCCTCGACGTGCTGGTCGGCTTCCAGGAGAAGGCGGGCGAGGAGAACGCGACGCGACAGAAGTTCAGGAAGAAGCTGCGCAAGGGCGAGCTCGACGACAAGGAGGTCGACGTCGAGGTTGCGGTGGCCCAGCAGCAGATGGAGATCCTGGCCCCCCCCGGGATGGAAGAGCTGACCTCGCAGATCCAGGGCATGCTCTCCAACCTCGGCGGCGGGCGGCGGCGCCTGCGCCGCCTGAAGATCCGCGAGGCGATGCGCGCGCTCACCGATGAGGAAGCGGCGCGCCTCGTCAACGACGAGGAGCTCAAGGCCAAGGCCGTGGCGAACGCCGAGCAGAACGGCATCGTGTTCCTCGACGAGATCGACAAGATCGCGAGCCGCAGCGAGCTGCAGGGCGCGGACGTCTCGCGCCAGGGCGTGCAGCGCGACCTGCTGCCACTCGTCGAGGGCACGACGGTCTCCACGCGCTACGGCATGGTTAAGACCGACCACATCCTCTTCATCGCCTCCGGGGCGTTCCACCTCTCGAAGCCCTCCGACCTCATTCCGGAGCTGCAGGGCCGCTTCCCGATCCGGGTCGAGCTCGAGCCGCTCTCCGTGGATGATTTCGAGCGCATCCTCGTTGCGACCGACGCGAGCCAGACCAAGCAGTACGAGGCGCTCCTCGGCACCGAAGGCGTGCGCATCGCGTTCCGGCCCGAAGCGATCCGCCGCCTCGCCGAGATCGCCTTCCAGGTGAACGAGAAGACCGAGAACATCGGCGCGCGGCGCCTCTACACCGTGCTGGAGAAGCTGCTCGAGGAGATCTCGTTCGAGGCCGGGGCGAAGGGGCCCGCCGAGGTGGACATCGACGCGGCCTACGTGGACGCGCGCCTGGGCGAGCTCGCCAAAAACGAGGACCTGGCTAGGTACGTCCTCTAGCGAGCGCCTTCTCGAGGCAGGCCTTGCAAAGGCAGGGTTCTCCCGGCTTCACGTCCGTGAGGGCCGGAAGCGCGGAACACCAGCAGTTCGCCTGCGCCGCGCCGCAGTAGAACGGCGCGCCGCAACCGGCGCAACGGGCGTTAGGGATCGCGGGTTCCAAGCTGGCGGATCGCGGCGCGGAGGAACTCGACCTGCTTGCGGAAGTTCGTGCAGCCTTCGCAGATCGAGAGGTGCACGCGCAGGGCGGCGCTTTCGCCGAGCGTGAGCCGCCGGTCCATCGCCTGGGAGGCGAGGCGCGCGGCGTCCCTGCATTTCAGCCAGCCGATCATCTCGAGAACCAGTTCGTCTGCAGGCACTCGCGAAGCGCAAGGCGCGCGCGATGCAGGAGCACCCAGCAATGGGTCGGCGTCAGGGCGAGCTCCTTACAGATCTCGGCTGTCTCCAGTCCCATGTGCTCGCGCATCATGAACGTGCGGGCCGTCTTCGCTGGCAGTCTGCCGAGACACTCCTCCAGCTTGGCGAAGAACTGCTGCGTCTCCAGCGAGGCGTCCGGGCCGCGCCATTCGGCCGGCGGATCGATCCAGTGCCCGCGGGCATCGAACAGGGCGTCGAGGCCATCGTCGCCGTCCGGCAAAGGCTGCTCGCGGCCTGCCTTGCGGATGATGTCGACGATCTTGTGCTTCAGGATGCCGGTCAGCCAGGTGCGCAGGTTCGACCGGCCGCCGAAGGTCTTCTCGCCTGCGAGGGCGGCGAGCAGCGTTTCCTGGACCGCGTCTTCCGCTGCGCCGCCGTCCCGCAGGTGCAGGCGCGCGTACCGGAGCAGGTACGCCCGCTGGCCCTCCACCTCGGCCCGGAAATCCTCCATGGGGCGGCGATTGTACGGGGGTCTTGAAACACGGCTTGGCCGGCCCTACCTCCGGAGGACCGAAAGGAGAACCGCTATGGCAAGCATTACCCGGTACGACCCCCTCATGGGGCCAATGAGCGAGCTGGTGGACGATATCTTCAAGGGCTTCCTCGTGCGGCCGGTCGCGTACGAGGGCAACGGGCGCGACGTTCTGCCCCGCATGAAGGTCGATGTCGCCGAGAAGAACGGCGCCTACAAGGTGAGCGCGGAGCTCCCCGGCGTGCGCAAGGACGACATCCACGTCACGATCGATGGCGCGCAGGTCACGATCGAGGCGGAGGTGAAGCAGGAGAAGGAGGCGCAGGGCCAGGACGAACGCGTGCTGCATTCCGAGCGCGTGTTCGGCAAGCTGACGCGCAGCTTCACGCTGCCCCAGGAGCTCGACGAGGGCAACGTCGAGGCGAAGTTCCGCGACGGCGTGCTCGAGCTCGTGCTGCCGAAGAAGGCGGCGGCGCAGCGCAAGCAGATCCCGATCCAGTAGGGATTTTCCGTAGAATCGGGGGCGCGATGAATGCGCCCCTGAACTCCCCCGCCTCGCACACCCCGCAGGCCGCGGAGAAAGCCCGCATCCTCGGGGAAGCGCTCCCGTACATCCAGCGCTTCCACGGTCGCACGATCGTGGTCAAGTACGGCGGCAACGCGATGACCGACGAAGGCCTGAAGGCCGACTTCGCGCGCGACGTCGTCCTCCTGAAGCTCGTCGGCATGAATCCGGTCGTCGTCCACGGCGGCGGGCCGCAGATCGAGCAGCATCTCGCCCGCCTCGGCAAGAAGGGCGAGTTCGTCCAGGGCATGCGCGTCACCGACAGCGAGACCATGGACGTCGTCGAGATGGTGCTCGGCGGCCAGGTGAACAAGGAAGTGGTCGAGCTCGTCAACCAGGCGGGCGGCAAGGCGGTCGGCCTGACCGGCCAGGACGGCGCCTTCATCCGCGCGAGGAAGATGTTGCCAGCCACCGGCAGCGGGCGGGTCGACATCGGCCAGGTCGGCGAGGTGGAGTCCATCGACCCGTCCATCATCGGCACGCTCGAGCACGGCGGGTTCATCCCGGTGGTGGCGCCGATCGGCACCGGCGCCGACGGCACGACCTACAACATCAACGCCGACCTCGTCGCCGGCAAGCTGGCGGAGGTGCTCAAGGCCGAGAAGCTCGTCGTCATGACGAACACGCCGGGCGTGCTGGACAAGGAAGGCAAGCTGCTCACGGGCCTCACGCCGAAGAAGATCGACGAGCTGGTCGCCAAGGGCGTGATCTCCGGCGGCATGCTGCCGAAGATCGGCTCGGCGCTCGACGCGGCGCGCAACGGCGTGAAGAGCGTGCACATCATCGACGGGCGCGTCCCGCACGCGCTGCTGCTCGAAGTGCTGACCGACGAAGGCGTCGGAACGCTCATCCGCAGCAAGTAGTGCGCATCACGCGACTTCCGCCTTCGCGGCGGGTGTGGATCTTCGACCTCGACAACACGCTGCACGACGCGGCGACGCGCATCTTCCCGTCGATGCACGAGCAGATCAACCAGTACCTGAAGCGCCATTTCGGCGTCGACGACGCGGGCGCGAACGCGATGCGCCAGCAGTTCTGGGCGCGCTACGGCACGACAATGAACGGGCTCATGCGTCACTACGGCACCGACCCGCGCCGCTTCCTCGCCGAAACGCACGTGTTCCCGGAGCTCGCCGACATGGTGCTGCACGAGAACGCGCTGCATCACGCGCTCGCGAGGCTGGAGGGCACGCGGCTCGTGTTCTCCAATGCGCCCCGGCGCTATGTGGAGGAGGTGCTGAAGGGCCTCGGCGTCGGCCGCTTCTTCGACGCCGTCTACACCATCGAGGACGCCCGCTACCGCGGCAAGCCCGCGCTGCACGGGTTCCATGCGCTGCTGCGCAAGCACCACCTCGACCCGCATCGCTGCTGCTTCGTCGACGACGTGCTGGACAACCTGCGTCCGGCGCACCGCCTCGGCATGTCGACGGTCTGGGTGACGCCGGCGCCGCGCCGGATTCCATACGTGGACGTCAGCCTGCGATCGGTCACGGAGCTGCCGGGGCGGGTCTTCCGCCGCGCTTGACCGGCCGAGTAGAATCGGCGCGCCCATGCCCCGCGCCAAAGGCGAACGCCGGCTCGACATCCTGAAGGCCCTCGCACAGATGCTGGAGGCGCCGAAGTGGGAGAAGATCACCACCGCCGCGCTCGCCGAGCGGCTCGACGTCTCGGAAGCCGCGCTCTACCGCCACTTCGCCTCGAAGGCGCAGATGTACGAGGGGCTGATCGAGTTCATCGAGAGCTCGGTCTTCACGCTGGCCAACCGGATTACCGAAGACGAGCAGGACGGCGCGCGCCAGGCGGAGAAGCTGGTCGAGATGCTGCTCGCCTTCGCCGAGAAGAATCCCGGCATGGTGCGCGTGATGACCGGGGACGCGCTCGTCGGTGAGCACGAGCGGCTGCAGATGCGCATGAACCAGTTCTTCGACCGCTTCGAGGCCACGCTCAAGCAGTCACTGCGCGCCAGCGCGAACGGCGACGGGGCAGGCCGGGCCGGCGCGCTGCTTCGCTACTCGATCGGCGCGCTGCACCAGTACGCGAAGAGCGGCTTCGCGCGCAAGCCGGGCGAGAGCTTCAGCGCCCAGCGCCGCTACTTGCTGAGCTGACCTCCGAGCCCGCGCACACCGCGCATCGCGCGTCCTTTGCAAGGCGCGAGAACCGCCAGCCAGCCGCCTTCGCATCGAAGCTGACCAGCCCGCCGGGCGACGGCCCGGCGTCCGTGAGGAGCTTGATCGCTTCCATCGCCTGCAGCGCGCCCATCACGCCGGTCAACGGCGCGAAGACGCCCATCACCGCGCATTGCGCTTCCTCGACCTCGCCGTCCTCGGGAAAGAGGCAGGCATAGCAGGGTGAATCGCCTCGCCGCAGGTCGAACACCATGAGCTGCCCGTCGAAGCGGATCGCCGCCGCCGCGACGAGCGGCTTGCGATGCTTGACGCAGGCGCGATTGGTCGCGTGGCGCGTGGCGAAGTTGTCCGAGCAATCCAGGACGACGTCGTGCGCGGCGGCCAGGCTGTCGAGCTTGCCGGCGAGGAGCTTCTCCTGGAGCGCCACGACGCGGACCTCGGGATTCAGCGAGGACAGGGCTTCCCGTGCGACCTCGACCTTCGCGCGGCCGACGGACTCGGTGCGATAGAGGATCTGCCGCTGCAGGTTGGTGAGGTCCACCGCATCCGGGTCCGCCAGCGTCAGCTTGCCGACGCCGCTTGCCGCGAGGTAAAGGGCGGCCGGACAACCGAGGCCGCCTGCGCCGACCACCAGCACCGACGCGCCGCGCAGCCGCTCCTGCCCCTCGATCCCGACTTCCGGGAGCAGGATGTGGCGGCTGTAGCGGAGGAGCTGCTCGTCGTTCAGTGCGTTAGTTCGACTTCGGCGCGGTCGCGCCGGCGGGCTTGGTGTTCTCCGGCGTGGGCGCCTGCTGGCCCTTCACCGGCTCGCCTTTCAGGAAGGCGATCGCCTGCGCGAGCTGGAAATCGTCCTTGGAGCCGAGCTCCGTGGGCTTCTGCTCGCCGGGCACGACGGCCGGCGGCTTGGTGCGCACTTCCGGCGCCGGCTTCGCTTCGGCGCCCGGCTTCGTCTCGCGGCCGTTCTCGAGATGGCGGGAGAGGTCGGCCTCGCGCACGCGCGTGGTCTTGTCGTTCGGATCCTCGATGATCATGTCCGGCGTCACGCCGAGCGCCTGGATCGAGCGGCCGTTGGGCGTGTAGTAGCGGGCCGTCGTGAGCTTGATCGCCGTGCTGTTGCCGAGCGGCATGATGGTCTGCACCGAGCCCTTGCCGAAGGTCTGCGTGCCGAGCACTTTCGCGCGCTTGTGGTCCTGCAGCGCGCCGGCGACGATCTCGGACGCCGACGCCGATCCGCCGTTGACCAGCACCACCATGGGCACCGTCTTGGCCGCCGGGGGCAGCGCCTTCAGCACGTCGTCGCCGCGACGCGCGTAGTCCTCCGGGCTGGCGAAGAACTTGCGCTTCGCGTCCTCGGCCCGCCCTTCCGTCGACACGACGAGCGCCTTCTGCGGCAGGAATGCGGCGGAGATGGCGACCGCGCCGTGCAGCAGGCCGCCCGGATCGTTGCGCAGGTCGAGCACCAGTCCCTTCACCGGCCCCTGCTTGAACACGCCCTCCAGGTGCTTAACCAGGTTCTCGGGCGTCTGCTCCTGGAACTGCGACACACGGACCCAGGCGTAGCCCGGCTCGATGAGCTTCGACTTCACGCTCTGCACGCGGATCACCGCGCGGGTGAGCTGCACCACCACGGGCGCCGTTTCCCCCTTGCGCGAGATCGTGAGCGTGATGCTGGTGTTCGGCTTGCCGCGCATGCGCTTCACGGCGTCGTTGAGCGTCATGCCTTTCACCGGCGTGTCGTCGAGCTTGATGATGAGGTCGCCCGGCTTGATGCCGGCGCGGAACGCCGGCGTGTCCTCGATCGGGGAAATGACCTTCACGAAGCCGTCTTCCATGCCGACCTCGATGCCCAGGCCGCCGAACTGCCCCTGCGTGCCGACCTGCAGCTCCTTGAACGCCTCGGCGTCGAGGTAGGCCGAGTGCGGATCCAGGCCGGTCAGCATGCCGTTGATGGCCTCGGTGATGAGCTTCTTGTCCTCGACCGGCTCGACGTAGTTGGTCTTCACCGCGCCGAAGACGTCGGTGAAGGCGCGCAGCTCCTCGATCGGGAGGCTGGTGCGCGCGCCCGCCCGGTCGGCGATGGCCTGGAAGTTCAGGCTGATGAGCACCCCGGCGACGGCGCCGAGGAGCACGAGGCCAGCGTTGCGGAGCTTGCTCTGAAGCTTTGATTGCATAGGGGATTCGCTATTTCAGCCTGACCCAGCGGAGCGGGTCGAAGGCGCGGCCGAGATGCCGTAGTTCAAAGTATAAACCCGATTCTTCGTTGCCCCCGCTGGCGCCGGTAGTGGCCACCGTGTCGCCGGGGGCGACCGCGTCGCCGACCTGGCGCAGCAGCGATTCGTTGTTCGCGTAGATGGACAGGTACGACTCCCCGTGATCGACGATGAGCAGGTTGCCGAAGCCGCGCATCCAGTCGGCGTACACCACCTGGCCCGCGGCAATCGCCTTGACCGGCCGGCCCTCCGGCGCGCGGATGAAGACGCCCTTCGCCTCCACGCCCGAAACCCCTGCCGATCCACCCCTTGGAGCACCGAACCGGCCGGTCAGTTCCCCGGCCACCGGGAGCGCGAGCTTGCCGCGCAGCTTCGAAAAGGGCTGTGACTTTTGCGCGCCCTGGGGCACGCGCTCGACCCGTCCATAGACGATGCGCCCGATGCGCTCGACGAGGCGCGCGAGCCGCGTCTCGTCGGCGCGCAGCACGCCGATCTGCCGGCGGCCGGCGCGCACTTCGCGTGCGACGCGCTCGAAGATTCGCCGCTTCTCCTTGCGCTCGGCGACGATGCGGTCGCGATCGGCGCGCGCCGCGCGCTCGACTTCCGTGAGGCGGGCCCGCCGTTCCTCCACTTCGCGCTCCAGGCGCTCGCGCCGCGCGAGATCTTCCCGGTACTGCTCGAGCACCGAGGCGGCCGCGCGCGACACGTAGCCTGCGTAGTGGAGCGTGCGGGCGAGGGTAGCCGGGTCATCGCCGGAAAGCGCCGCCCGCAGCGCGTCCGGCGCGCCGGACGCGTACCGCGAGACCAGCATCCGCTCGATGGCCGCTTCTCGCTCGGCCAGGCTGGACTGCAGCGCTCGGCGCTCGGCCGCCAGGCGGGCGCCGTCGACGCGCAGCGTCCGCCCTTCGGCTTCGAGGGCGGCGAGCGAGCGGTTCGCTTCGGAGATGGCGCGCTCCGAGGCGCGCAGGGCATCGCGCGCTTCCTTGCGGGTTTCCTCCTTTTCTTCCAGCTCGCGTGAAAGCGCCTCGATCCGCGCACGCAAGGCGCGCAGGTCCTCTTCGCGGTTCTGCGCCCAAGCCGTGCTCGTGGTCGCAGCGCAAAGGATCAGCGCCGCGAGGACGCCTTTCAGGCCTTGGCCTTTCCCTGGCTAGCGACCGCGCTCATGCGGCGCGCGAGCTCCGCCGGGTCGCCGAGGTAGAAGCGCTTGAGCGGCTTGAGCCGGGCGTCGAGCTCGTACACGAGCGGGATCCCGGTCGGAATGTTCTCCTTCACGATCGCTTCCTCCGACATGCCGTCGAGGTGCTTGACGAGCGCGCGCAGCGAGTTGCCGTGCGCCGCGACGAGCACGCGTCGTCCCGCGGCGACTGCCGGCGCGATGGACGCGTTCCAGTACGGGACCACGCGCTCGACCGTGTCCTTCAGGCATTCGGTCAGCGGCACCGGCACGCCGGCGTAGCGCGGATCGGCGGCTTCGCGCCGCGGATCGGTCGGCTCGAGCGCCGGCGGCGGCGTGTCGTAGCTGCGGCGCCAGACGAGGACCTGCGCCTCGCCGTACTGGGCGGCCATCTCGGCCTTGTTCAGGCCCTGGAGGGCGCCGTAGTGGCGCTCGTTGAGGTGCCAGTCCTTCTGCACCGGCAGCCACATCTGGTCGAGCTCCTCGAGCGCCAGCCAGAGCGTTCGGATCGCGCGGCGCAGCACGGACGTGAAGGCCTGGTCGAAGCGGAAGCCTTCGGCCTTCAGGAGCCCGCCAGCAGCGCGCGCCTCGCGTACGCCGGTGTCCGTGAGGTCGACGTCGGTCCAGCCGGTAAAGCGGTTCTCCAGGTTCCACCTGGACTCGCCGTGGCGCAGGAGCACGAGTTTGTGAACGGAGCTCATCGACGCCGATTATAATGAGCGCTTCCCGCCTCACTTCGCGTCCCTCATCTCGCGTCCCCTCCGTCCGGTGGAACCTTCCTTCCTCAAGTTCGTCGAGAACAACCTGCTCATGTTCGCGGTCGCGCTCACCTCGGGCGCGATGCTCCTGTGGCCGCTCGTGCGGCGCGTCGGCGGAGGCCCGGCCGTGACCGCGGTGCAGGCGACGCAGCTCATCAACCGCGAGGACGCGCTGGTGGTCGACGTGCGGGAGCCGGCCGAGTACGGGGCGGGGCACATCCTTGGCGCGAAGAGCGCGCCGCTCGCGCGGCTGGAGGCGGGCGAGGTGCCCGCGGAGCTTTCTAAGCGCAAGGCGAAATCCATCGTCCTCTACTGCGAGCGCGGCGACCGCGCCGACAAGGCGGTGGCGGCCCTGCGCAAGCAGGGATTCGAGAAGGTGGTGGCGCTCTCCGGCGGCATCGCCGGCTGGCGGCAGGCCGGCCTTCCGGTCGAGAAGAACTAGCCATGCCGCGGGTGCTGATGTACCTCACTGCGACGTGTCCGTTCTGCCAGTCGGCGGAGCGGCTGCTCGCGCAGAAGGGCGTGACCGATGTCGAGCGCGTGCGCGTGGACCTGGAGCCGCAGCGCCGCGCCGAGATGACGCGCAAGAGCGGCCGGCGCACCGTGCCGCAGATCTGGATCGGCGAACGCCACGTCGGCGGCTGCGACGATCTGTACGCACTCGAGCGGGAAGGCAAGCTCGACCCACTCCTGAACGATTCCGCGAAAGGTTCGCCGTGAGCGCCCAGCCCCCCCAGCCCGAGCAGCAGGCCAGCTTCCAGATCGAGAAGATCTACGTGAAGGACGTGTCGCTCGAGATTCCCAATGCCCCGCAGATCTTCACCGAGCAGATCCAGCCGCAGCTCGAGGTGCAGATCGGAACGGAAGTAACGAACTTCGCAGAAGGCCTGTTCGAGGTCACGGTCAGCGCGACGGTGACCGCCAAGGCGGGGGAGCGCACCGTGTTCCTCGCCGAGGCCGTCCAGGCCGGCATCTTCTCGCTGCGCAACGTCCCGCAGCAGGAAGTCGACCCGCTGCTTTCCATCGGCTGCCCGACGATCGTTTTTCCGTACCTGCGCGAGACGATGTCGGACCTCGTGGTGCGCGGCGGATTTCCCCCGGTGCTGCTGAGCCCGGTCTCCTTCGAGGCCCTGTACATGCAGCGCGCGCAGCAGGCCGCGGGCCAGCCGCTCATCCAGCCTGCGCGGTAGATGAAGCGCGTCGCGGTCCTCGGCGCGGGCGCCTGGGGTACCGCGATTGCGGCGTCGCTCGGCGCGCGCCTGGATGTCTCGCTCTGGGCCAGGCGCCCGGAGCAGGCCGCCGCCATGCGCTCGGCGCGGCGCAACGAGGCCTACCTTCCGGGCTTCGATCTGCCGGATCCCGTTCGCGTTACGGCGCAGCTGCCGGAAGCGTTGCAAGGCGCGACGCTCGTCCTAGCTGCGACCCCGGTGTCGGGCCTGCGGGAAGTGCTCGCCGGCGTTGGGGACGTACCGATCGTATGGCTCTGCAAGGGGTTCGAGGAACAGACCGGGCTGCTGCCGCACCAGGTCGCCGCGCAGGTGCTGGGCGCGCAGGCGACTTGCGGCGTCCTTTCCGGTCCGTCCTTTGCCGAGGAAGTGGCGGCCGGGCTGCCATGCGCCCTCACGCTCGCCTCCTCCAGCGCCGGGTTCGCGCAGGATGCGGCGGCGCTGCTTCACGGCGCCCGCATGCGGGTCTACTACTCGACCGACCTCATCGGCGTGGAAGTGGGCGGGGCAGTGAAAAACGTCATGGCGATCGCAGCGGGCATCTGCGACGGACTCTCGCTCGGCCACAACGCGCGCGCAGCGCTCATCACGCGCGGGCTGGCCGAGATCGGACGCCTGTCGGCGGCGCTCGGCGGTCGGCATGAAACGGTCATGGGGCTGACCGGCGCCGGCGATCTGATCCTCACCGCCACGGGAGACTTGTCGCGCAACCGCCGCGTCGGACTCGAGCTTGCGCGCGGCAGGCCGCTGGCGACGATCCTCGCCAGCCTGGGCCATGTCGCCGAAGGCGTGAGGTCCGCAAAGGAGGTCGCAAGGCTCGCCCGGGCCCGCGAGGTCGAGATGCCCGTCACCGATGCGGTGAACGCGGTGCTCGACGCGCGCCTCGCGCCGGCAGACGCGGTGCAGATGCTGCTTTCGCGCGACCCCAGGGGCGAGCGCTAAGCCCTGTTTAGGGCAGGCGCTTGACCAGGTCGTCCGCGGCGTGCTCCGCGACGGCGCGAAAGCTGATCGGCAGCTCGCGGCTCGTGTCGATTGCGAACGTCAGCTCGTCGATGCCTTCCCAGGCGATGGCGCCGTCGCGGCTGTCCCAGACCTGGAGGAAGACGCGCATGTTGGCGTACTGCGTCTGCATGAGCGAAAGCCCGAACAGGCTGAACCGGCCGCGCGCGCCCTGCTGCATGTTCGCGAGCTTCAGCTGGGCGAGGTAGCGCACGCCGGTCACCTTCGCGATCTGGCGCATCACCTTCCCGTCCAGCACCGCCGTGTCCCGATAGTCGTGGTACATCGAGCGGTACTCGTCCGCCAGGCCGGCGCGGTTGACCGCGCTGATCGTGTCGGGCAAGCCCAGCACGCGGAGGTCCTTGCGCCCGCGCTTCAACGCGTTGGCGAACACGTACGCGAGGGTCTGCTTGTCCTCTTCCTGGCCGGTGACGGTCGAAGGCGTGAGGAACGCGAGGCCGCCTTCGCGTAGGTCCTGCGCTTCGAGCCGGAGCACCTGGTGCTCGGGCGCCGAATACTTCTGCAGCGTGCCTTCGCATCCGGATACTGCGACGACGGCGGCCAGCAACGCGGCAATGCGTAGCGCTTTCACATCTTCCCCCAAGTCTGATTCTTGCGCGGATTCTACCGAGCGCCGGCGAAGCCGAGCTGCCGCCAGGCTTCGAACACCGTGACGGCCACGGCGTTTGAAAGATTTACGCTTCGGTTGCCCGGGCGCATGGGAAGGCGAAGCCGCGCCTCGGCGGGGAACGCCTGGAGGATCCGCTCCGGGAGCCCGCGCGTCTCGGCGCCGAAGACGAACACGTCGCCCCCGGCGAAGCGAACGTCGTAGGCACTGCGCGCGCCGCCGGTCGTGAGCGCATAGAGCCGCCGTCCGGCAAGGGCGGCGCGGCAGGTTTCCCAGTCGCGATGGATCGAGACCTCCGCCAGGTCGCGATAGTCGAGGCCGGCGCGCTTGAGCTGGCGATCCTCCATGGAGTAGCCGAGCGGCTCGACGAGGTGCAGGCGGCAGCCGGTGTTCGCCGCGAGCCGGATGACGTTGCCGGTGTTGGGCGGGATCTCCGGCTCGACGAGAACGATGTCGAACACGCTTATTCCGGCGCCGGCGTGCGCGCGACGACCCAGTTGACGACGCGACGTGCGCCGGCCGCCTTGAGCGTGCGCGCGAGCTCATCGAGCGTCGCGCCGGTGGTCATCACGTCGTCGACCACGGCGATGCTCAACCCTTCCACCAGCCTCGCGACGCTGAACGCGCCGCGCACGTTGCGCTGGCGTTCGGCCCAGGGGAGGTCGAATTGCGGCGCCGTATCCCGTGCACGCTGGACGAGGTGCGAGTCCACGCGAGCGAGGCCGCGCGAGATCTCGATGGACTGGTTGAAGCCGCGCGACTTCAGTCGTTCGGCGGAAAGCGGAACCGGCACAATCCAGTGCACAGCGGGCTGGTTCGCGTCGGCGACGGCGCGCGCGAGCAGCGCGCCGAGGAGGGGCGCCAGCGCCAGCTCACCGCGGAACTTCAACGCGTGCACGAGCGCATCGGCCGGGAATCCGTAGGCGAGCGCGGCGACGGTTGCGTCGTACGACGGGGGCCGTGCGAGGCAGCGGCCGCAAGTTTCGCCCTGCGGCGAAGGCAGCGCGCACTTCGGGCAGCGCGGCGAGGCGAGTGCGGGCAAGTCGGCGACACAGCCCTCGCAAAGCAGCCCGGCAGCCGCGCCGCGGCACAGGAAGCACGTGCCGCCGAAAAGCCGTGCGGCGAGAGCCATTTTCGCCATGCTATCTTTCCCTCATGTGGACTGTAGCGCAGCTTGCACGCGAGCTCGACGCCGGCCGGACGACGAGCCGTGCGCTGGTCGAGCAGGCGCTCGAGCGCATTGCCGATCCGGGCGGCGAAGGCGCCCGGGCCTTCATGAAGGTGTACGCCGATGCGGCGCGCGCGGACGCCGACGCATCGGACCGGTTGCGCAAGGCGGGCGTTCGCCGCTCGCGGGTGGATGGGCTGCCGGTGTCGTTGAAGGACCTGTTCGACGTGGCGGGCGACATCACGCGCGCCGGATCCAAGGTATTCGAGAAGCGCGCCTCCGTGGACGCGCCGGTTGTGGCGCGCCTGCGGGCCGCAGGCGCCGTATTCATCGGCCGCACCAACATGGTGGAGTTCGCGTTTGGCGGCGTAGGGCTCAATCCGCACTACGGCACGCCGAAGAACCCCTGGGATCGCAAGACCGGGCGGGTGCCGGGCGGGTCGTCTTCCGGCGCCGCCGTGTCCGTAGCCGACGGCATGTGCGTGATGGGACTCGGAACCGATACGCGCGGCTCCATCCGCGGCCCATCGGGCCTGTGCGGCGTGACCGGCTTCAAGCCGACGCAGCGGCGCGTGCCGCTGGACGGCGCATTCCCGCTTTCCTTCACGCTCGATTCGATCGGACCCCTCGCCAATAGCGTGGAGTGCTGCGCGGCCTACGACGCCGTGGTCGCCGGCGCTCCGGACGAGCTGGCCGACATTGCGGCGAAGGGCCTGCGCCTGCTCGTGCCGCGCTCCTCCGCGATCGAGGACCTCGACCCGGACGTCGCCAAGGCATTCGACGGCGCTTTGCAGGCGCTCTCGCGCGCCGGCGCGTGGATCGTCGAGACGAAAGTGCCTGCCTTCGATCGCCAGGCGGAATACTTCAAGGGCGGCGGGTTCGCCGGCGCGGAGTCCTACTACATCCACCGCGAGCGCCTCGCGCGCGTGGCCGAGTTCGATCCGCGCGTGGGCAAGCGCGTCCTGCTCGGCAAGGACCTGAGCGCGGCCGACTATGTCGGCCTGCGCTTCCTGAGGGAGGAATTCCAGCGCGAGCTCGGAGCCGTCCTGGCCGCGTTCGACGCGTTCCTCATGCCGAGCGCGCCGTGCATTGCGCCTGCGATCGCCGAGGCCGACCGCAGCGACGAAGAGTATTTCCGCTGGAACGCCCGGTTGCTGCGCAACCACGGATTGGTCAATTTCCTCGACGGCTGCGCGGTTTCGCTGCCCTGCCAGGCGCCCGGAACGGCGCCGGTCGGGCTTTCGGTCTGCGGCACGGCGGGAACGGACCGCCGGATCCTTTCCGTGGCCCGTGCCGTCGAGCGAGCACTTTCCGCGCGTTGACCCGCGCATCGCGCGCCTTCGCTTCGAGCGCGCCGCGCGAACCTATGCCGGGGCCTCACGGCTCGAGGAAGAGGTCGGCGCCCGGATGCTCGAGCGGCTCGACTACGTGCGCATGGCGCCGCGCCGGATCCTCGACGCTGGGAGTGGCGCCGGGCGCGACGCCCGCAAGCTGCACGAGCGCTTCCGCGGCGCGTCGCTCGTCCGCCTCGACTTCTCGCCCGCGCTTTTGCGTGCCGGGCGCGCGCGCTTTTTCGAGAAGAGCCTGTTCGCCTGCGGCGACCTGGCGCGGCTGCCCTTCGCAGGAGCAAGCTTCGATCTCGTCTGGTCCAACATGGCGCTGCATTGGGCGCCGGATGCGCCGCACGTCCTGCGTGAGTTCGCCCGCGTCGCCGCGCCCGACGCCCTCGTGATGTTCGCGACCCTCGGGCCGGACACGCTCAAGGAGTTGCGGGCCGCCGCGGGCGCGACACGGGTTCACCAATTCATCGACATGCACGACCTCGGCGACATGCTAGTCGAGGCCGGCTTCAGCGCGCCGGTCATGGACATGGAGATGCTCACGTTCGAGTACCGGGAGCGGCGCGCGCTGCTGTCCGACCTGCGCCGTTCCGGCCAGACGAATGCGCGGTCCGATCGCTTGCGGGGGCTGTCGGGGCGAGGCTTCATGCAGCGGCTGGTGGAACGGCTGGGCGCCAGCGCGAGCTTCGAGGTGGTCTACGGTCACGCGTGGAAGGGCGCGCCGCGCCGGCTCGCCGACGGCCGCGACGTCGTCCGGTTTCACGCGCCGCGAGAGAAATGAGGCGTCCGCATTCTTGAGGTAGGTCCTTGATCTGTGATAATTTACGCGGCTCCGTGAGCATGCCGAGCGAAGACCTTCCGCGGCGCGAGCTGGCGTTTCGCGAAGGGATTGCCGGGTTCAGTCTGACGCTCAAGCGAAACTGCTCGAGTTCACCGGCAGCCATGCTATGCGTGTTTGCGGCGCTTTCGGTCGCTTCAGCCGCGATCGGCATCGGGTTCGCGATCGCAGGCGCCTGGCCGGTCCTGCCGTTCGTTGGCCTGGAGATCGCGGCTCTCGGCGCGGCGTTCGTGGTGTACGCGCGCCACGCGGCGGACTACGAGCGCATCGAGATCGGCACCGGGCGCCTCGTGGTGGAGGTCTCGGAGGCGGAGCGCAAGCAGCGGTTCGAGCTCGACCGCAGCCGGGCGCGGGTGGTGGTGGAGAAGGGAAGTGGCTACGGCGCCCGCGTGCTGCTGCGCGAGGCCGGAAAAGAAGTGGAGGTCGGGCGGCACCTCGACGCGCCTTCGCGCATCGAGTTCGCCGACGAGCTCTCGAGAAGATTGCGGATCTGATTTCGGGGAATGCGGAACATGAAGGGAATCGTCGGCAGGGCCCTCTCACTCGTCGCAGCTATCGGCGCCCTTGCCGCCTCGGCGCCGGCGCACGCCATCGCCTGGTACTTCCAGTCGCCGGCCTCGCAGATCGCCCGCGACATCGACCAGCTGCACCAGTACGTGATGTGGCTGATCATCGTCATCTTCATCGGCGTTTTCGGCTTCATGTTCTATGCGTGCTGGGCGCATCGGAAGTCGGTCGGCCACAAGGCGTCCCAGTTCCACGAGAACACCACCGTCGAGCTCCTCTGGACCATCATTCCCGCGATCATCCTGGTGATCATCGCCTGGCCGGTGACCAAGACCGTGATCGCGCAGAAGGACACCACCGCGGCCGACCTGACCATCAAGGCGACCGGCTACCAGTGGAAATGGGGCTACGACTACCTGAAGGGCGAAGGCGAGGGCATCAGCTTCCTGTCCGCGCTGTCGACCCCCCGCGCGCAGATCGAGGGCAGCGAGCCGAAGGGCGAGAACTACCTGCTCGAGGTTGACAACGAGGTGGTGGTGCCGGTCGGCAAGAAGATCCGCGTCATCGTGACCGCCGCCGACGTCATCCATGCCTGGTGGGTACCGGCCTTCGGCGCCAAGCAGGACGCGGTTCCCGGCTTCGTGCGCGATACGTGGTTCCGCGTCGAGCAGGAAGGCGTTTACCGCGGGCAGTGCACCGAGCTGTGCGGCAAGGAGCACGCGTACATGCCCATCGTGGTGCGCGCCGTGTCGCAGGACAAGTACGCGCAGTGGGTGGGCGAGAAGAAGAAGGCCATGAGTGCCGCGGCCGACGACCCGTCCAAGCAGTGGACGCTCGAGGACCTCAAGGCGCGCGGCGAGAAGGTCTACGCCGCCAACTGCGTCGCCTGCCACCAGGCCAACGGCAAGGGCACCCCGCCTGCCTTTCCGCCGCTCGACGGCGGCAAGCTGACCATAGGACCGAAGGAAGGCCATATCGACATCGTGCTGAACGGCAAGCCCGGCACCGCCATGGCGGCCTTCGGCAAGCAG
>DASPMF010000222.1:0-13527 GCA_035627155.1 Burkholderiales bacterium
ATCGTCGCCGCGACGACGAACACGAGGCCGAAGTGCACCGGGTCCACGCCCATCGCCTGCACGAGCGGCAGGAAGATCGGCGTGAGCATGATGATGAGCACCGTCCCGTCGACGAAGCACCCGGCGGCGATGATGAGGAGAACGATGAGCGCCAGCACGAGGCTCGCGTCGTCCGTCACGCCATGGATCGCCTCCGAGATCATCTCCGGCGCGCGCTCGAACACGATCCCGTAGCCGAAGATCGCGGAGAGCGCGATGAGGAACATGACCGCGCCCACGTCGAGCAGCGTGCCCTCCAGCGCTTCGCGCAGGTTCGCCCGGGTGAGCATCCGGTAGGCGAACGCGCCGACGAGCACGGCGTACACCACGGCGAAGGCGCCGATCTCGGAGGGCGTGAAGACGCCGAAGCGCAGGCCGGCGAGCAGGAAGACCGGGAACAGGATCGCCCAGACCCCGCCCCAGAGCGCCCGCGCCGTCTCCTTCGCCGTCGGCCGGGTCTTTCTTTCCGCTTCATAGCCCCTGCGCCGGGCGGTGAGCGAGATGGTGACGGCCATCGCCGCCCAGAGCAGGAACGCCGGCACGAACCCCGCGGCGAAGAGGCGCCCGATCGAGACCTGGCCGACCGTGCCGTAGAGGATGAATCCGATTCCCGGCGGCACGATCGGCGTCATCAGCGCGCCGAAGGAGAGGACCCCGGCCGCGTAGCCCTTCGAGAAGCCGCGCTTCAGCATCTCGGCGCCGATCATGCGCGTCTGCATCGCCGCGTCGGCGATCGCCGAGCCCGAGACGCCGCCCATCAGCGTGGACAGCACGATCGACACCTGCGCAAGGCCGCCGCGCAGCCGCCCGGCGAGCACCGAGGCGAGCGTCAGCAGCTCGCGCGTGATCCCGGAGTGGTTCAGCAGGTTCCCCGCCATGATGAAGAGCGGGATCGCGAGCAGCGCGAAGTTCTGCGTCTGCGTGACCGTGAGCTGGATCGGGATCGTCGCCGGCAGCTCGGGGTGCTGCAGGAAGAACACGCAACCGGCGATGCCGATCGCGAACGCCACCGGCATTCCCATCAGCAGGAGCACCGCGAAAGCGACCAGGACCCAGGTCACCGGGCTTTCAGCTCCGCGCGGATCTTCAGCGCCGTGGTGACGAGGAGCAGGAGCCCGCCGCCGACGGCGCTCGAGGTCACCCACGAGTAGCTGATCTCGGCAATGCCCTGGAAGCTGCGGAAGCGGCTGGTCCACGTGAGCCAGCTGCCCATCACCATCAGGTAGAGGAGAAAGCCGCAGACGATCGCGTAGTTGGCGAGGCGCAGCGCCTTCCGCCCTCTGGGCGACAGCAGGTGCGGCACGAACTCGATGGCCATGAGGGCGTTGCGGCGCCAGGCGATGTCGGCGCACAGGAAGCACGCCCAGGCGAAGAACGCCGTGGCGAAGTCGGTGCTCCAGTTGATCGGATGCCCGAGCATCCGCATCACGCCGCCCAGGAAGACGAGCAGCACCATCAGGACGAGGAGCGTCGCGGCGATCGCGGCTTCCGCCGCGACCAGCCGCTCATACAGCTTCTTCACTACTTCGAGGTCTTCCCGATTTCCTTGTGGACCTGGTTCTTCGCGTCCTGGATCTTCAGGACCTCGTAGGCCTTGTCGCCGGCCTGGCGGAACGCCTGGAGGTCGACGTCCTCTACGATGGTCATGCCGCGCTTCTTCAGGTCCTGCTCCACCTTGGCCTCGAGGTCGAAGATCTTCCTCGAGGTGGCCTCGCCCGCCTTGTCGGCCTCCTCGACGAGCGCCTGCTGGTACGCCTTCGGCAGCGCGTTGAACCACTTGGCGCTCACCACCTCGAAGTTGACGAGCATGATGTGCTTCGTCTCGTTGGCGAACTTCAGCACCTCGTAGAACTTGCCGCCGGGGATGTTGTTGTAGACGAGCTCGACGCCGTCGATGGCGCGCTGCTGGAGGCCGGGATACATCTCGCCGAAGGCCATGGCGACCGGCGTCGCGCCGAGGGCGCGGATGGACTCCTGCCAGATCGGCGCCGGCGGCGTGCGGATGCGCAGGCCCTGCAGGTCGGCCGGCTTCTTCACCGGCTTGTTGGTGAAGAAGTGGCGGTAGCCCTGCACCCAGTTGAAGGACACGACCTTGAAGCCGTGCTTGTCGGCGAGCTCCTGCTGCCACTTGATGACCGTGGGCGCCTTCCTGAGCTTCGCCACCTCCTCGAGGGTCTCGACGAAGTAGGGGCCGTTCATGACCGCGATGCCGGGCACGTAGTTGCCCATGCGCGCCGAGTCCGTGTTCTGGCCGATGTTCGCGCCGGCGCGGATCTGCTCGAGGATGTCCTCCTCCTTGCCGAGCTGCGCGCTGTGGAAGACGTCGATCTTGAGGCCACCCTTGGTGCGCGCCTCCACCGCCTTCGCCCAGGCGAGGAAGCCTTCGTGGTAGGGCTCCTTCGGCCCGAGCACATGGTTGAACTTGAGCGAGTGCTTCGCCTGGGCCTGCGCGCCGGTGCACGCGAGCGCCAGAAGTACCGCTGCGACGAGTTTCATGTCCGCTCCTCCTAGAGTGGTGCGCTAGTATCTAGACCGTGAAACCGGTTTGTCCATCGTGTTTGATCGTATGAAACAACCCAGCACGCACCGCTCGCTCGAGCGGGGGCTCGCGCTGCTCGAGGCCGTGGCCGCGGCGGACAAGCCGGCCTCCCTCGCCGAGACGGCGCGCCGCCTCGGGCTGCATAGGAGCACCGCGCACCACCTCATGCAGACGCTGGTCGGCGCCGGTTACCTCAGGCAGGAAAAGTCGAGCCGGGGCTATGAGCTCACGCCGAAGCTCTACCAGCTCACCGGCCGCCTGTGGAACGCCGAGCAGCTGCGTGCCATGGCGCAGCCGTACCTGGAGGATCTCATGCGGGCCACCGGCGAAGGCACCAGCTTCGCCGCATGGCTCGACGGCGGGGTGACGATCGTGGCCAAGCGCGAGGCCGAAGTGCCGGTCCGCGTGGTGCAGGACGTGGGTGGGCAGCGGCCGATCTACTGCACGGCGGTGGGCAAGGCGATCGCCGCCTGGCTGCGCCCGAGCGAGCTGCGCGTCGCGCTCGGCCGCACCCGCATGCAGCGCCTGACGCCGAAGACCATCACCACCCAGTCGGCGTTCGACGCCGAGCTGCGCCGCATCCGCGCCGCCGGCTACGCGATGGACGACGAGGAGCAGTTCGAGGGGCTGCGCTGCATCGCCATGCCGGTGTTCTGCTACACGGGTGGCGTCCTCGGCGCGGTCTGCGTCCTCGGACCCAAGCAGCGCATGACGCAGCAGAAGATCCTCGCCGCGAAAACCCCGCTCGCCGATGTGGCCGGGCGCCTGTCGGAGCGGTTAGGCTACGCCCATGCCTGAATCCATAGACCTCCGCTCCGACACCGTCACCCGCCCGTCGCCCGGCATGAAGAAGGCCATGCTCGAGGCCGAGCTCGGTGACGACGTGTTCGGCGACGATCCGACCGTCAACGCGCTGCAGGAGCGCGCGGCGGCGATGCTCGGGATGGAAGCGGCGCTGCTGTTTCCGTCCGGCACCCAATCCAACCTCGCGGCGCTGATGAGCCACTGCCAGCGCGGCGAGGAAGTCATCCTCGGCTCCGAAGCGCACAGCTACCGCTACGAGGCGGGCGGCGTCGCGGTGCTCGGCTCCATCCAGCCGCAGGTCGTGCAGAACCGCCCCGACGGCACCCTCGACCTCGCGCAGGTCGAGGCGGCGATCAAGCCGGACGATCCGCATTTCGCCCGCACGCGGCTCCTTGCGCTGGAGAACACGATCTCCGGAAAGGTTCTTCCGCGCAGTTACCTCGAGAAAGCTGTCTCGCTTGGAAAGAAGAAGGGATTGAGCCTGCACCTCGACGGCGCGAGGATCTTCAACGCCTGCGTGGCGGAGAAGACGAACGTGAAGCAGATGGTCGCCGGCTTCGATTCGGTTTCGGTGTGCCTGTCCAAGGGCCTCGGCACGCCCGCCGGGACCGTCCTGGTCGGAAAGAAAGACGTGATCGAGAAGGCGAGAAGAGCCAGAAAGATGCTGGGCGGCGGCATGCGGCAGGCGGGAATCCTCGCGGCGGCGGGGCTCTACGCGCTCGAGCACAACGTCGAGCGGCTGCAGGCGGACCACGACAATGCGGCGCGGCTCGCGAACGGGCTGCGCGAGTTCGGGCTCGAGGTGGAGCAGCACACGAACATGGTGTTCGCGAACGTCGGCGCGCGCGCCCCGGAGCTCGGCGAGCACCTCAGGCGCAACGGCGTGCTGGTGCTTCCGCGCCCGGTGATGCGCCTGGTCACGCACCTCGACGTGGACGCGGCCGGAGTCGTGCGCGCGCTCGCGGCCTTCGGAACCTTCTACTCGTCTATTCCACGACGTACACCAGCCCCGGCTCGATGAAGAGCTCGCCGGGCTCGAGGCGCTCGCGCTTGCGGCTCTCGAGGATGTGGTCGAAGCGGTACTGCATGCCCTTGAACGTGACCGAGCCCCAGATCGGGTGGCCGCGGTATTCGCCGATCGGCTCGGAATGCGACTCGATCGCCTTTTCCAGCACGATGATCACGCCCTGCTCGCGCAGGTACTTCGGATCGGAGAGCTTGGCGATCTGCCGGTGCAGCAGACCGAACGCGGGGAGCGCGAGGACCAGGAAGAAAAGGGCGGCTTCGATCGGGGACACGGCCGTACCCTACTGCGCAATTCCTACGCCGAATCGGGCTGTCCCGCCTCCCGCGGCGGCGGGCGCCCGCCGAACTGCGCCCAGGCGACGCCCGCCATCGTGACGCTCGCGCCGGCGATCTTCAGCCAAGTGAATGATTCGCCGAGCGTAAGCCACGCCATCACGCCGGCCACCGGCGGCATGAGGTACATGAACGGCGCGCTGCGCGCCACGCCGCGCACGCTGTTCACCCACGTCCAGAGCAGCCAGCCGAGGAACGACGACACCACCAGAGCGAAGAAAAGCGCGGCCCATACCTGAGGCCCGAAGCTCGCAAATTCCAGGCCAGCGAACGACGCGGCGGTGAAGAGGAGCATCACCGGCGCGGAGAAGAGCAGCGTGTAGGAAAGGACGATCAGCGGCCCGTAGCGGTCGGCGAGCGGGCGCGACATCACGGTGTAGGCCGAGAACGACGCACCGGCGAAGAGCAGCGTCAGGTCGCCGAGCCCCGCGCGCGACAGGCCGCCTGTGAACTTGTCGGAGAGGAAGACCGCGATGCCCGCGAACGCGACCAGCGTGCCGGCGACCTGCGCGCGGCCGAGGCGCTCCTGCCCGAGCCAGGCGAGGATGCCGAGCGTGAAGAGCGGCTGGCAGGTGAGCACCAGCGACGACGAGAACGCGGTCGAGAGGTCCATGCCGTACATCACCGCGGTGAGGTGCGCGACGTGGCCGATCATGGCGCACCAGAAGAAGCGCGGCAGGTCCTCGCGGCGCGGCACCGACAGGCGCAACCGGCCGCGGAACGCAATCGCCAGCAGCACCACGCCGAGGACCGGCAGGACGAGGAAGCGCAGGAACATCATCCCGGCGACGCCGAGCACGTCGAGCAGGTACTTCACGAACACGAAGTTCATGCCCCACGCCACCATGGTGAAAAGGGCCGCGGCGAGGGCCCATTGTTCTTTCTTCATCGAGGCGCAAGTCTAGAATACGCGGCGCATGAAACCCGAAACTTTCCTCACCGCACGCCCTGAACTTGCGGCTCGTCCTCTGGTGCAGGCGCTCGCGGCCTCGCGGATCCGCGAGCTCGTCAACGAAGGCATCGGCCGGAAGGACGTGCTGGCCTTCTGGGTCGGCGAGCCCGACCAGCCGACGCCCGGTTTCATCGTCGAGGCCGGCGTGGCCTCCATCCGGGCCGGCGAAGTGTTCTACAGCCACAACCTGGGCATCTACTCGCTGCGCGAGGCGATCGCCGCCTACATCTCCCGCCTGCACCGGCCCACGAGCGTCGAGGAGATCGCGGTGACGAACTCCGGCGTGAACGCGCTGATGCTCGCCTCGCAGCTCCTCGTCGAGCCGGGCGACCGCGTCGTGGAAGTGGTGCCGCTGTGGCCCAACCTGCAGGAGATCCCGAAGATCCTCGGCGCGACGGTGGAGACCGTGGCCCTGGGTTTCGAAGCTTCAGGCTGGCATCTCGATGTGGAGCTGCTCCTCAAGAAACTGACCCCGGGTACAAAAGCGCTTTATCTCAATTCGCCCAACAATCCGACCGGCTGGACGGTGACGCGCGAGCAGCAGAAGGCGATCCTCGAGCACTGCCGCCGCCACGGCATCTGGATCTTCGCCGACGACGCGTACGAGCGCCTCTATTTCGGGGAGGGCGGCATCGCGCCGTCCTTCCTCGCCCTCGCGACGGAAGAGGACCGGCTGGTCAGCGCCAACACCTTCTCGAAGAGCTGGCGCATGACCGGATGGCGACTCGGCTGGCTGGTCGCGCCGGCGTCGCTTTCCGCCGACCTCGCCAAGCTGATCGAGTACAACACCTCCTGCGCGCCGGTGTTCGTGCAGCGCGCAGGCATTGCTGCGGTCACGCACGGCGAAGAGGCGGTTCGCGAGTCGCTGGCACGCTATCGCAGCGCACGCGATTTTCTTCTCGAGAATCTTCAGTCCATGGAAGACGTCCGTGCGGCGAAACCCGACGGAACGATGTATCTCTTCCTCAAGGTTGAAGGAGAGCGGGACAGCCTCGCCTTCTGCAAGCGCCTGGTACGCGAGCACGGCCTCGGCCTCGCGCCGGGATCCGCGTTCGGCCCGGAGGGCGAGGGCTACGTGCGCTGGTGCTTCGCCGCCGAGGAGAGCCGCCTCGCCGAAGGCGTGGCGCGCCTCAAGCGCGCGCTAGTGCGCTGAAAGCAGCGAGCCCCAGCCCTGCATCTTGTCCTTGATGCCGAACTGGCGTAGCGCATACCAGTAGGTCGCAGTGTTGATGGCGATCACAGGCTTGTCGAGCCAGAATTCCGCTGTCGCGGCCAGTTCGGCCATCGCGAGGTTGGTGCCGACCTGCACGATCGCGTCCACCTTGCCGCGGTTCACGCGCTGGATGGCGTCGCGCAGCGTCTTCTTCGATTCGTGGGCGATGAGCACCGGGCTGCGGCACTTCAGGCCGAGCAGGTTCACCACCTCGTAGCCGCATTCGGTGAAGAAGCGGCGCACCTGCCGGTCGCCGACCGGCATGTACGGGGTGATCACGCCGAGCCGCCGGATGCCCTTGCCGTAGGCGCGCAGCGCCGCCTGGCAGGCGTCCGAGCCCATCACCACGCCGCCGCAGTTTCCCTTCCTCGCGGTCCGGTCGAGCTTGCGCTGCAGGTCCTTCGCGCCCTTCAGGCCGTCCCAGAACGTCTCGGCCGACATGCCGAGCACGACGGCGTCGGGGCGGCACGAAAGCACCGCTTCCAGCGCGGGGAAAAGCGCGGCGCGGATGTTGTCCATCATCGCGAGGAAGCTCGCGTCGTCGGTCACCCGCGTGTCGGGAATGACGAGCCGCGAGTGGTGGTTGGTCACGCCCCACGGGCGCATGCCGTCGAACTCCGGCTGCACCGAGGTGTTCGTCGAGGGCGCGAGGACGCCGAACTTCGCCCGGTGGCCGAGGGAATCCGTCATTGCCGGCGGATTCTAGACAAAGCCTCGCCCCGGACCCGCGAAACGGGCCCGAGGCGGGGCGATGCGTGCTACGAAGCCTGCTGCTTAGGCGTTCGCGACCTTCTTCGGCTGCGCGAAGCTCGACGCCCTGTCGGTCATCTCGATCGTGCCGGAAAGCTCGGCGCCTTCCTCGACCTTGATCTTCGCGTAGCGGATCTTGCCCGAGACCTTGCCGGTGGCGTGGATCACGAGCTGCTTGCGCACCGTGAGCTCGCCTTCGAAGCGGCCATGGATCTCGGCGTTGTCGACGGCGATCGTGCCCTGGAACACGCCGTGCGAGGTGATCTCGAGCACGCGGGAGTCCAGCGTCGCCTCGATGCGGCCTTCGACGACCAGCGTGTCGCAGTCGCTGATCTCGACGCCCTTGATCTTGATTTCGGGACCGACGACGAGCTTCGCTTCCTTGCGCTCGTCGGCGCGGTAGGTGGACTCGACGGGCGCGGGTGCGGTGTTCGCAGCAGGCGCGGCCGTGTTGGTGGTGGTTTGCGGCTTGGCGGCGAAGTTGCCGTCGTCGCGCTTGCGGAAGAACCCGTCTTTCTGTAGCACTTTGGATGCCCCTTTGTAGTGGTGATTGGTACGGCGCGTAGTCATAGGCACGATCCGTACCCGAAATGTTTCTGATGAAAATCAGATACATAAGGGAGCACTGCGGGCACCGCTCGTCGGCGCGCGGCGACAGCGGCTCGCCGTTTTAATCGAAGCGCTTGATTCGGTTGACGATTGTTTGTCGTCTAAGCGCTACGGCGGAGCAAGCGGCCCGGCAACGTGCTCTGTTCGCCGAGCTTCACGCCGTTCACCCATACACCATGCACGCCGAGCGGGTCGGTGGTGAGGCGCGGCTCGCCGCCGGGCAGGTCGAACACGCGCTTCTTCGGGCCGCGCCCGACTTTCGCCGGATCGAAGAGCAGCAGGTCCGCCGCGCAGCCCGGCGCGAGCCGGCCGCGTTCGCGGATGCCGAACACCGACGCCGGGTGGGACGTGAGCCGCCGGACCGCCTCCTCGAGCGGCATCGCGCCCTTTTCGCGCACCCAGTGGCCGAGGAGGTGCAGCCCGAAGCCGGCGTCGTTGAAGAACGTGAGGTGCGCGCCCGCGTCCGACAGCGAGACGAGGCTCGAGGGGTGGTTGAGCATGCGCCCGACCGCCTCCTCGTCGGAGTTGAGCAGCATCGCGTTGAAGACGGTGTCGAGGTCGTCCGCGAGCGCAAGGTCCAGCATGAAGTCCAGGGGATCCTTCCCCGCCGCCGCTTCGTCGATCGTCTTTCCCTCGAGGGCCTTGTTCCGCGATTCGACGATCTCGACCTTGCTCCACTCGCCGTTGAAGAGCCGGAAGTGCGCGGGACGGCTCAGCTCCGCGCGGATGCCCGCCCGGAATGCGGCGTCGTTCAGCTTCGCCTTGAATGGCTCGCCCTTGAGCGGCAAGGCGGGCTTCCACGCCTCCAGGCCTTCGAGCACGTACGGGGAGTGCAGCGTGAAATCCATCGACAGCGCGCAGCACGAGACCGCGCCGAGCAGCCGCCGGCCGCGCTGGTTCGCCTGGCGGATGAGCTCGAGGTCCTTGAAGACCGAATCCGGGTTCGTGCTGTTGTGGAGCAGCGCCGCGATGACCACCGGCGCGCCGGTGTCGGCGGCGAGCGATTCGAGGAACGGGATCGGCGTGTGGCCGCCCTTGGTGAGCATGAACACGCCGCCGTCCTTGAGCGGCGCGGCGAGGGCGCGCATCTCCGCCTCGTCGGCGAGACGCGAGGGCATCGGCTTGCCGCCTTCGCCGTTGTGCGCGGGCGAGGTGCTGGTCGAAAAGCCGATCGCGCCGGCGGCAAGCCCTTCCTTCACCAGGGAAACCATCTGGCGAACTTCGGCATCCGATGCAGTCCGCTCCGTCGCATCGGCGCCCATCACGTAGGTACGGACCGCAGAGTGACCGACGAACGCGGCGATGTTCGCCGCGCTGCCACGCCGCTCGAGCGCGTCGAGGTACTGCGGGACCGTTTCGAAATCCCAGCGGATGCCGCGGCGCAGGACGCCGAGCGACATGCCTTCGACCTGGGTGAGGTTGCGCATCACCAGCTCCCGGTCGCGCTCGCGGCACGGTGCGATGGTGAAGCCGCAGTTGCCGATGATCGCGGTCGTGACGCCGAGCGACGGAGACGGCGACAGCGCCGGATCCCACGTGACCTGCGCGTCGTAGTGCGTGTGGTTGTCGATGATGCCCGGCATGAGCGCGAGCCCGGCGGCGTCCACGGTGCGCCTGGCCGGGCCGTCGACCTTGCCCGTGGCGACGATGCGGCCGTCGCGCACGGCGAGGTTCCCCGGCACGGGCGGGTTGCCGAGCCCGTCGAGCAGCAGCGCGGAGCGAAAGAGGAGGTCGTGCATGGGAGGGCGCTCAGTATACTTACGCGCCATGAAGCTTTTCGAGCTCGAGAACAAGTGCGCCGTCATTACCGGCGCCGGGCGCGGGATCGGGGCGGCGACCGCCGAGCTCTTCGCCTCCGCCGGGGCGCACGTCGCGGTGCTCGACAAGTACGAGAACTATGCGCGCCGCACGGCCGACACGATCATGAGCGGCGGCGGCAAGGCCTTTGCCGTCACCTGCGACGTGACCGACGAGGAAGAGGTCGAGAAGGCGTTCGCGGGCTGCATCAAGGCCTTCGGGCACGCGCCCGACATCCTGGTGAACAACGCCGGCATGGCGATCCGCAAGACGGCCATCGACGTGCCGCTCGCCGAATGGCAGCAGGTCATCGACATCAACCTGACCGCGCTCTTCACCTGCTCGCGCATTGCCGCGCGCTCCATGCGCGAGCCGAGGAAGGACTCCCCGCCGGGCGGGGCGATCATCAACCTTGCCTCGATCATGGGCCTGTCGGGCGGGATCTTCCCGAACGCGTCCTACCAGGCGTCGAAGGGCGGGGTGGTGAACCTCACCCGCGCGCTCGCGCTGGAATGGGCGGAGCACCGCATCCGCGTGAACGCCGTCGCGCCCACCTTCGTCAACACCGACTTCACGGCGCAGATCTTCAACAACCCGGCGGTCCTCGAGAAGGTCGAGGCGCACACGCCGCTCGGCGTGCTCCCGGAGGTCGACGACATCGCCGCCGCCATCCTCTTCCTCGCCAGCCCCGCGGCGCGCTGCATCACCGGCGTCACCCTGCCGGTCGACAGCGGCTACCTCGCCCGCTGAAAGATCGGGGTCAGGCACCGAATTCGATGGCTCCTTTCCTGAACAGAAGCCGTCCCGGAATTCGGTGCCTGACCCCGATCTCGACCTGGATCGCGATCGTCGCCATCGCGCTGCAGGCGCTCTGGCCGCTCCTGGCGCAGGCGAAGCCGCGCAGCGTCACGCTGGTGCCGCTTTGCACGGTCGCCGGCGAAACGCACTATGTGGAAGTCGAGACGAGCGGGGGCGCAAACGTCTCGCACGAGGAGCACTGCAAGCTCTGCCCGCTCGGGGCTTCGGTTCTTTGCGCTTACGCGGGTGCCTTCCAGCCCATCGATGTCGCGCAATCCTTCGATCAAGAAGGGCTTGTTGAAAGCAGCATCGCCATCCTCATCCGTCACTCCCGCGGGCCGCCGGCCCTCCTGCAAGTCGAGCAAACCTTCGACCACCAGGAGAGATGGAATGAGAAAACTGCTTCTATGCGGCCTGCTCGCGCTGCCGCTGCCGGCCGCGGCGTCGTGCGGCGCGGCGTTCTGCTCGGTTAACACCAGCTGGGACGTGCAGGGGGCCTGGCAGGAGCCGGGCGCGCGCTTCGACCTGCGCTACGAGTACGTGAACCAGGACCGCCCGATGTCCGGGAGCCGGCGCGTGCCGTTCGGCCGGCTCACGCGCCACCACGACGAGATCGAGACGCGCAACCGCAACCTGCTCGCGAGCGTGGACTACACGATCAACGCGGACTGGGGTTTGAACGCGATGCTGCCCATCGTGCATCGCGGCCACGCGCACATCCATAACCACCGCGGGACGCCGTTCCTGGAGACGTGGAATTTCACCGAGGTGGGCGACGCGCGGATCGTCGCGCGCCGGCGCCTGGGCGGCGCCGAGGACGCGCGGCCGTCGGCATCGACCTGGGGCGGCATGTTCGGGCTCAAGCTCCCGACCGGCCGGCGGGACCACGCGAACCCGAGCGGGCAGGTCGCCGAGCGCTCGCTGCAGCCGGGCACCGGCACCACCGACGCGCTCATCGGCGCGTACTACGCCCGCCAGTTTCCGGCGCACGGATGGTCGTGGTTCGCGCAACCGATGCTTCAGCTGCCGCTCAACATGCGCGAGGAGTACCGGCCGGGGCGGCGCGTCTCGCTCGACACTGGGGTGCGCTACCAGGCCACCGACGCGCTTGGCCTGATGCTGCAGCTGAACGCGCTGCACCGCGGGCGCGACCGCGGCGCGAACGCCGAACGACCGGACACCGGCGGGAACTCGCTCTTCCTCAGCCCGGGTGCCAGCTATGCCATCACGCCCGGCTGGCAGGTCTACGGCTTCCTGCAGCTGCCGCTCTACCAGTACGTGAACGGCGTGCAGATCGTGGCGGGCCGTGCGGTGGCGGTCGGGGTCAGCGCGAAGTTCTAAAAAGGGTCCAGGACCCCTTTTCGTCAGTACCCGGCCGAGAAATCGACGAGATGGGGCGGGCGCTCGCCGCGGCGCACCGCCTCGATGTTCTTCGCGATCTCGATGACCGCGGTGCGCGGCTCGGTGAGCGCCGCCGCGTGCGGGGTGATGCTGACCTTCGGATGCGCCCAGAGCGGATCGTCCGCGGGGAGCGGCTCCTTCTCGAAGACGTCGAGCCAGGCGTGCGCGAGGTGCCCGCTGTCGAGCACCGCGATCAGGTCGTCGCGCGCCACATGCGCGCCGCGCGCGCAGTTGATGAGCCCGCCGCCTTCCCGGATCTTCTTCAGGTTGCCTGCGTTCAGGATGCCTTTCGTCTGTGCCGTCAAGGGAAGCAGGCACACCACGACATGGCTTTCGGAAAGGACCCATGAAAGATCGGTGGAGCACTTTACGTCCCGAATGGCCTTTGGCCGGCGGCTCCATCCGACCACGTTGAAGCCGAGCGGCAGCAGGCGCGCCGCGGCGGCGGTGCCGAGCGCACCCATGCCGAGGATGCCGACGGTGTGGTCGGAGGCCATGTACTGGCGAAAGCGCTTCCAGGTGCGGCTCTTCTGCTGCTCGCGATACCGATACAGGCGCCGGTGCCAGTCGAGCGTGTGGGCGAGCACGGTCTCGGTCATCGCCGCCGCCATGCCCGGATCCACGAGGCGCGCGAGCGGAACGTTCCGCGGCAGGTCCGGATCGGCGAGCAGCGCCTCGACGCCCATCCAAAGCGACTGGATCAGCTTCGCGTTGCCGAGCTTCCCCAGCGTGCCGGGACGGGGAGAAGCGACGATTGCAACATCGATCTCTCCAGAACACTCCACAGTGAATTCATCGCGAGGAAGAAGCGACTGCAGCAACGGCAGCCAGCGCTCCGGCGCCTCGATGCGCGAGGAGAAGAGGATCCTCAAGGAACGGCTAGTTCTCGGGCTTGAATCCCGAGGCCCGGATCACCGGGCCCCACAGCTCGTAGTCGCGCTTGTGGATGCGCGCGAGCTCGGCCGGCGGATGGCCGGTGGGCACGATGCCGAGGGCGTCGAAGCGCTGCTTCAGGTCCGGCGAGCGCAGCGCCGTGCTCATCGCCTTGGAGACCCGATCGATCGCCTCCTTCGGCATTGCGGCGTGCCCGTACGCGGCGTACCAGCCCGCGCCTTCGATGTCGTACTTCAGCTCGCGGAACGTCGGCACGTCGGGCAGCTGGCTCGCGCGCTGCGCGCCCGAAGTGACCAGCACGCGCAGCTTGCCGGCCTTATGGTGTGCGGCGAGGTCGCCCGCCGTGCCCATGAACGCCGCGATCTGCCCGCC